>NZ_JAUZUQ010000016.1:0-119924 GCF_031844105.1 Acidovorax sp. PRC11
GCCGCCGAGCGCCGCCACCAGCAGCGCCGAGTAAAGCAGGCCGCACGGCATCAGGGCCCAGGCAAGGCCCGCCGCCGCCACGCCGCCCGGCGCGCGCACCACCGGCCCGAGCCGGGCCCATGCCGACCGGCCGGCGCGCTCCACCCAGGCGGGCTGCCGCGCCTGCAGCGCCATGAGCACGCCCCAGGCCAGCATGGCCACGTGCAGCAGGGTCCACGCGGGGCGCAGCGCGGCGGATTGCTGGGTGAGCCAGGCGAGCCGGTCCATGGCCAGCGCGGCCGTGGCGCCGGCCAGCGCGTAGCCGGCCAGGCGCGCGAGGTGGAACCACGCCGCCCGCACGACACCCCCTCCCGGGCCGGCAATGCCGGCACGGGCTCCGGCAGCGCCCCCCGTCTGCGGGCCGGCCACCGGCGCCACGGCCATCCACTGCACGCGGCGCCCGTCCCGGCGTCCTGCGCCCGCGCCCGCGCCCGCGCCGCCGATGATCGCGCCGCAGGGTGCCGCGCACATCGCGAGGCAGTGGGGTCCGCCCGCCAGTCCCATGGCGAAGGCCGTCCAGATCAGGGCATCGGGCATGGTGCGGCTCGGCGGTGCTCGGTCGCTCGAAGGCGTGCGCGGCGGCTCAGATGATCCGCGAGAACCGGGCGCGCGTGCGGTCGGCCTGCAGGTAGCGGTCGAACACCATGGCGACGCCGCGCACGAAGAACCAGCCCATTTCGGTCACCGTGATGCCATCGTCGCCCAGCGTGACCAGGCCGTCCCCGGCCATGCCGCCCAGCACTTCCAGCTCGGCCGCGAAGTAGCGGCGGAAGTCGATCAGCCACGACTGCTCCATCGGCTCGAACAGCACTTCGCCCTGGCACATCAGCGCCATGATGACCGAGCGCCGCACGAGGTCGTCGCGCGTGAGCGCCAGGCCGCGCACCACCGGCAGGCGGCCCTGGTTGATCAGGTCGTAGTACTCGTCGAGCGTCTTGGCGTTCTGGCTGTAGGTGGCGCCCACGCGGCCGATCGCCGAGACGCCCAGCGCGATGAGGTCGCAGTCGGGCTGCGTGCTGTAGCCCTGGAAGTTGCGGTGCAGCCGTCCCTGGCGCTTGGCCACGGCCAGTGCGTCGTCCGGCAGCGCGAAATGGTCCATGCCCACGTACACGTAGCCCGCGTCCTGGAAGGCGTTGAGCGAGCGCGACAGCATCGAGACCTTGGCGGAGGCCATCGGCAGCTCGGCCGACACGATGCGCCGCTGCGGCTTGAAGCGCTCGGGCAGGTGGGCATAGGCATAGAGCGCGATGCGGTCGGGCCGCAGCTCTGCCACCTGGGCGAGCGTGCGGTCGAACGATTCGGGGGTCTGCCGGGGCAGGCCGTAGATCAGGTCCACGTTGATCGACTCGAAGCCGATCCGGCGCGCCTCCTGCACGAGCGCGAACACCTGCTCGGCGGGCTGCACGCGGTGCACGGCCTTCTGCACGGCCGGGTCGAAATCCTGCACACCGAAGCTCAGCCGGTTGAAGCCGAGCTGCGCGAGCCTGGCGAGCCGCTGCGCGTCCACCGTGCGCGGATCGACCTCGATCGAGTATTCGCCGCCGGGCACGAGCGTGAAGCTGCGCCGCAGCATGTTCATGAGTTCCTGCAGCCCGTCGTCGCTCAGGAAGGTGGGGCTGCCGCCGCCGATGTGCAGCTGGCTCACGGCCTGGCCCGGCGCGCAGTGGGCCATGTGCAGATCGATCTCGCGGCTCAGGTAGCGCAGGTAGACGTCGGCGCGCTCGGGATGGCGCGTGATGATCTTGTTGCACGCGCAGTAGTAGCACAGCGATTCGCAGAACGGGATGTGCACGTAGAGCGAGAGCGGCACGGCCTTGGCGGCCGAGCCGAGCCGGCGCTGCTGCAGGGCCAGCACGTACTCGTCCGGGCCGAAGGCCTCCACGAAGCGGTCGGCGGTCGGATAGGAGGTGTAGCGGGGCCCCGGCACGTCGAAGCGGCGCAGAAGCTCGGGAGTCACAGCGTTCATGGTGCGGAATTCCTTGTCGGTCCACAATGTGCACCAGGTGCCGCGCCCGCGTCCTTGACATCGGTCAAGCATTTGGAAGCGTGTCGCTGCCACAATTGACGCATCACAGTTGTATGCCACATTGACCGCGTGTCCACTCCGTACACGGCAGTCGTGCAGTGGCCGGAATGCCTCGAAGGGAAGGCCACTCATCCATGAATCCTCACACCATCAAGGTCGCCTGTTCGAACTGCAACCTGCGCGAACTCTGCATGCCGCTCGGCCTGAACGACCAGCAGCTGCAGCGCATCGACGACATCGTGGCCACGCGCCGCAAGGTCAAGCGCGGCGCCACGCTGTTCCGCAACGGCGAGGCCTTCACGTCGCTCTTCGCCATCCGCACGGGATTCTTCAAGACCTGCGTGGCCACCGAGGACGGGCGCGACCAGGTGACGGGCTTCCAGATGGCCGGCGAGATCATCGGGCTCGACGGCATCGTGAGCGACCACCACACCTGCGATGCCGTCGCGCTGGAGGACGCCGAGGTCTGCGTGATGCCTTTCGACCGCATCGAGGAGCTGTCGCGCGAGGTCACCGCGCTGCAGCACCACGTGCACAAGATCATGAGCCGCGAGATCGTGCGCGAGCACGGCGTGATGCTGCTGCTCGGCAGCATGCGCGCCGAGGAGCGCCTGGCCGCGTTCCTGCTCAACCTCGTGCAGCGCCTGCATGCGCGCGGCTTCTCGCAGTCCGAACTGGTGCTGCGCATGACGCGCGAGGAGATCGGCAGCTACCTGGGCCTCAAGCTGGAGACCGTGAGCCGCACGTTCTCGAAGTTCGTCGAGGAAGGCATCGTCGAGGTCAAGCAGCGGCACGTGCGCATCGTCGAGCCGGATGCGCTCAAGCGGATAGTCAACAGCCAGGCTTGCCACTGACATCCCCCTGAGGCGCCGGTGGCCGGGCGAAGCCCGCTCCACGGCGTCTGCCGGCATGGCCTGCTCCGCGGCCTTTTGGCGGGTGAGGCAATGCGTGTTCGACGACCGTGCTTTGTGCGCATCACTGCATGAACTTGCCGCATTCCAGCGGGCGCTCCCCCGTGGGCACGGGGCAGCGGTTGAGTTCGAACGGCGACATCGACAGCAGCGTGGTGAGCGCGCCCGAGAGCATGCACAGCGCCCAGAACACGAAGAACGCCACCGTGTAGACGCCCTCGCGCGAGAGGGCGAGGGGCTGGTCGGCCCAGTGCAGGGCGGCCGGGTCCACGAAGGCGAACACCACCATTTCGATCAGGCCGGCCACCAGGAAGGCGGGCCAGGCGATCCACATCAGGCGCTGGGCTTTCATCGCGATCTCCTCCTTTGCGTTGCATCTGCTGCTACCGGAAGCGGCGGCCCGCCGGGGCGAGGCCACTTCAGCGCGGCTGGTCCTGCTGCGGCGTGGCGGCGTGGTTGCGTGCCTTCATCGCCGGCTCCATGCCGGCACGCGCGCGTTCCCGCGCGAGCGTGCGGTTGATCTCGATGCCCTGGCGGTAGTAGTCCTCGGCCACCACCGGGTCGGGCTGGCGCACGGCGAGCCATGCGGTGGCCGTGCCGGCCACCACCACGATCGCGGGGCCCGCGATCACCATCCACACGTGGCCGAACTTCCACCAGGGTTGGGCTGCCGTGCCGGCCGCGCTGCCGCCGGCCGTCGCCGCTGCATGGGTTGCTGTCGTCATGATCTGGCTCCTTCTTCCTCGTCGCGCGCCCATCACACCATGCGGTCGCGGGGCACGCCAATACCGAATAACACCAATCCCCACCCTCTGCATGCCGCTCAGCGCGGCACGAGGAAGATGGACTTCTCGCGCACGTGGGCATGCGTGCCCAGTGCCTCGATGTCGAACGCCACCGGATGCGATCCCGGCGCGGCCGAGCCGTAGGGGATCTGCAGCCGCACGGCCACCCAGCGCGACTGCGCCGCGCCGATCTCCAGTTCGGCGTCGGACGCCACCACCAGCCCTTCCATGCCCGTGGCCGCGATGCGGTAGCGCTGGGGCGCCTCGGTCGCGTTCATGATCTGCAGGCTGTAGACGTTCTCCAGCCGCCCGCCCGCGACGATGCGCGAGAGCGCCGCGCGGTCGCGCACCACGTCCACCTTGAGCGGCGTGCGCAGCGCCAGGCTCGTGATCATGCCGGCGCTGAGCGCCACCAGCACGGCGGTGTAGATGAGCACGCGCGGCCGCAGCACGCGGCGCAGCATCTGCGACTGCGTCCAGCGGTTCGCCACGCCGTTCTGCGTGGAGTAGCGGATGAGCCCGCGCGGGTACTTCATCTTGTCCATCACGGTGTTGCACGCATCCACGCAGAGGCCGCAGCCGATGCATTCGTACTGCAGGCCGTTGCGGATGTCGATGCCCACCGGGCAGACCTGCACGCACAGAGTGCAGTCGATGCAGTCGCCCAGGCCCTTCGCGCGGTGGTCCACCGACTTGTTGCGCGGGCCGCGCGGCTCGCCGCGCGCGTCGTCGTAGGTGACGACGAGGGTGTCCTTGTCGAACATCGCGCTCTGGAAGCGCGCGTACGGGCACATGTACTTGCAGACCTGCTCGCGCAGGAAGCCAGCGTTGCCGTAGGTGGCGAAACCGTAGAACGCCACCCAGAAGAGCTGCCACGATCCCTGCAGCGCCATCACCTCTGCGCCCAGTTCGCGGATCGGCACGAAGTAGCCCACGAAGGTGAAGCCCGTCCATGCCGAGACGGCGATCCAGAGGAACTGCTTGAGCGCCTTCTTGCGGACCTTCTCGAAGGTCCAGGGTCCGTTGTCGAGCCGCAGGCGCGCGCTGCGGTCGCCCTCCACCTTGTGCTCGATCCACATGAACATCTCGGTGTACACCGTCTGCGGGCAGGCGAACCCGCACCAGAGCCGGCCCGCCACCGCGGTGAACAGGAAGAGCGAGAGCGCCGAGATGATGAGCAGGCCCGTCAGGTAGATGAAGTCCTGCGGGTAGAGCACCAGCCCGAACAGGTAGAAGCGCCGCGCGCCGAGGTCGAACAGCACCATCTGCCGCTCGCCCCACTGCAGCCACGGCAGACCGTAGAACACCAGCTGCGTGAAAGCGACCATGGCCCAGCGCCAGCGCGCGAACACGCCGGCGATGGACCGCGGGTAGATCTTCTTCTGGGCTTCGTAGAGGGAGACGACTTCGGCCTGTGCCGATCCGCCGTCCGCCGGAACGGGGGCGATCGGGATGACCTTGCGCGGCTGTCCGTCAGGGGGCTTCATGGGGTTCTGCTTTGCTTTGCCGGCCGGCGGTCTCGTGTCGTGGGAGCGGGTCGTTGCGCATCGCGCATCGGGGCCGAAAAGGGAGCGGCGCGCCGGCCGGCGGCGCTCCCCGTGCGGTCCCTTCGTTCAGCGGGCCGGAGCGGCCGCTGCGGTGTTCGCGCCCGGCCGGTTGGAGAGGCCCCACACGTAGGCGGTGAGCACGCCGATCTGCGCATCGGTGAGCTTGCCGGCCTGCGCGGGCATCTGGTTCGTCTTGCCGTGGTTGATCATGGCGGTGATGGCACCCTCGCCCCAGCCGTGCAGCCAGACATCGTCGGTCAGGTTGGGCGCGCCCAGCGCGGTGTTGCCCTTGCCGTCCATGCCGTGGCAGGCAGCGCACGCCGTGAACTTGGACTTGCCCAGCGAGGCGCGCAGCGAATCGTGCGGGCTGCCCGACAGGCTCAGCACGTAGTGCGCGAGGTTGCGCACGTCCTCGGGCGAGCCGACGGCCGCGGCCATGGGCGGCATCATGCCGATGCGGCCCTTCTCGATCGTCTCGCGGATGTTGGCGGGCGCGCCGCCATGCAGCCAGTCGCCGTCGGCCAGGTTCGGGAAGCCCTTGCTGCCGCGCGCATCGGAGCCGTGGCACTGCGAGCAGTTGTTCATGAACAGGCGCTCGCCGATCGCCATCGCCTCGGGGCTGGCGGCAGCCTGCTCGGTCGACATCGCCGCGAAGCGGGCATACAGCGGCTCCAGCTCGGCCTTCGCCTTGGCCATCTCGTTCTCGTACTCGCCGCGCTGCGACCAGCCCAGCTGGCCGGTGAAGCGGCCGAGGCCGGGATAGGCGGCCAGGTAGCCCAGGCCGAACACGATGGTGATGACGAACAGCCACATCCACCAGCGCGGCATCGGGTTGTCCATCTCGGTGAGGTCGCCGTCCCAGACGTGGCCCGTGGTGTTGTCCGCACGCGGCTCGACCTTCTTGCGCGAGGTGATCCACAGCAGGATGAGGCAGCCGGCGATGCCGCCGAGGGTCAGCGCGACGACGTACACCGACCAGAAATTGTGGGTGAAGTCACTCATGGTTCTTCTCGTTCTTCAAAGAATTCAGGGGAGCGTCCTGCTCGGCGAACGGCAGCTGCGCGGCCTCCTCGAAACGGGACCGGTTGCCGCGCGAGAACGCCCAGACCAGGATCCCGAGGAAGAGCGCGAACGAAACCAGCGTCGCGATGATGCGCACCGTGGTGATGTCCATGGCGGCCTCCCGTTACTTGAGCGCGCGGCCCATGACCTGCAGGTAGGCCACCAGCACGTCCAGCTCGGTCTTGCCCTTGACCTCTTCGGCCGCGCCGGCGATCTGCTCGTCGGTGTAGGGCACGCCGGCCACGCGCAGCGCCTTCATGCGGGGCGCGGCGACGGACGGGTCCACCGCGGTCTTCTCCAGCCAGGAATAGGCCGGCATGTTGGACTCGGGCACCACGTCGCGCGGGTTGTTCAGGTGGATGCGGTGCCACTCGTCGCTGTACTTGCCGCCCACGCGGTGCAGGTCCGGGCCCGTGCGCTTGCTGCCCCACTGGAAGGGGTGGTCGTACACGAACTCGCCCGCCACCGAGTAATGGCCGTAGCGCAGCGTCTCGGCGCGGAAGGGGCGGATCATCTGCGAGTGGCAGTTGTAGCAGCCCTCGCGCAGGTAGATGTCGCGGCCCAGCAGCTGCGTGGCGGTGTAGGGCTGCACGCCCTCGACCGGCTCGGTGGTCGACTTCTGGAAGAACAGCGGCACGATCTCCGCCAGGCCGCCGATGGCCACCACCAGCACGATCAGCACGATCATGAGGAAGTTGTTGGTCTCGATCTTCTCGTGGGAGAAACCGGCTTTTGTCGTTGTGTTGTCGGACATGAAAGCGCTCCAGGGGTTCAGGCGTGGGCGGGTGCCACGGCCGGGATCTGCACCTTGACCGAGCGGCCGGCCATGGCGGTCTTCCATACGTTCCAGGCCATCACCACCATGCCCGCGAGGTAGAGCAGGCCGCCGGCGAAGCGGATGACGTAGAAGGGATAGGTGGCCTTGACGCTCTCGACGAAGGTGTAGGTGAGCGTGCCGTCGGCATTCACCGCGCGCCACATCAGGCCCTGCATGACGCCGGCGATCCACATGGCGGCGATGTAGAGCACGATGCCGATGGTGGCCATCCAGAAGTGCAGCTCGATCGCCTTGATGGAGTGCATCTTCTCGCGGCCGAACAGGCGCGGCACGAGGTAGTACAGCGAGCCCATGGTGATCAGGCCGACCCAGCCGAGCGCGCCGGCGTGCACGTGGCCGACGGTCCAGTCGGTGTAGTGGCTCAGGGCGTTCACCGTCTTGATGGACATCATCGGGCCCTCGAACGTGGCCATGCCGTAGAACGACAGCGACACGATCAGGAAGCGCAGGATGGGGTCGTCGCGCAGCTTGTGCCAGGCGCCCGACAGGGTCATGATCCCGTTGATCATCCCGCCCCAGCTGGGGGCCAGCAGGATCAGCGAGAACACCATGCCCACGGACTGCGTCCAGTCGGGCAGCGCGGTGTAGTGCAGGTGGTGGGGGCCGGCCCACATGTAGGTGAAGATCAGCGCCCAGAAGTGCACGATCGACAGGCGGTAGCTGTACACCGGGCGGCCGGCCTGCTTGGGGATGAAGTAGTACATCATTCCCAGGAACCCGGCGGTGAGGAAGAAGCCCACGGCGTTGTGGCCGTACCACCACTGCACCATCGCGTCCTGCACGCCGGCATAGGCCGAGTAGCTCTTCATCCAGCCCGCTGGCACTTCCGCGCTGTTGACCACGTGCAGCAGAGCCACCGCGAGGATGAAGCCGCCGAAGAACCAGTTGGCCACGTAGATGTGGCGCACGCGGCGCTTGCCCACGGTGCCGAAGAACACGATCGCGTACGACACCCACACGAGCGTGATCAGGATGTCGATGGGCCATTCGAGCTCGGCGTATTCCTTGCCCGTGGTGTAGCCCAGCGGCAGGCTGATGGCCGCGGCCACGATCACCGCCTGCCAGCCCCAGAAGGTGAACGAGGCGAGCCGGCCCGCGAACAGGCGCACCTGCCCCGTGCGCTGCACGACGTAGTAGCTGGTGGCGAACAGCGCGCAGCCGCCGAACGCGAAGATCACCGCGTTGGTGTGCAGCGGACGCAGGCGGCCGTAGCTGAGCCACGGAACGCCGAAGTTGAGTTCAGGCCAGGCGAGCTGGGCGGCGATGAGCACGCCGACCAGCATGCCGACCACCCCCCACACGACGGCCATGATTGAAAACTGCCGCACGACCGTGTCGTTGTAGTGCGCGGCGTTCGAGACAGAAGAATCCATCGGGCACCTCTTTGGTTTGCTTACAAATTCTGACGAGAGGGAGGCAGGGAGCATTTGACGAGCATCAATCGTCCCGAAGAATGCGTTCGCCTTCCTGCTCGACGTTCTCGAACTGGCCGCGGTCGATGGCCCACCAGAGGCCCACGAGGATCAGCAGCACGAGCACGACGGACAGCGGAATGAGCAGGTAGAGGATGTCCATCACACGGCTCCCTGCGCGAGCGCTGCGCCGGCCTGCGGCACGGCCGCGCCCGGTGCGGTGGCCGGGGTGTCCGGCCCGTTGCCCTCCCCGCGCCCGCTGCGTGCGAGGCGCGCCGCATTGGCCACCACCAGCAGCGAGCTGAGCGCCATGCCCAGGCCCGCGAGCCAGGCCGGCATCCAGCCCGCCACCGCGAGCGGCACGCACAGCGCGTTGTAGGCCGCGGCCCAGGCGAGGTTCTGCCGCACCACGCGCAGCGTGCGCCGCGCGAGCCGCACGCTGCGCTCGACCATCGCGAGCCGGTCGCCCATCACCACGAAGTCCGAGCGCGAGCGCGCGAGCGGCACGGAGCGGCCGAAGGCGAACGACACGTGCGCGCCAGCGAGCACCGGCCCGTCGTTGAGCCCGTCGCCCACCATCGCCACGCGGTGCCCCGCGGCCTGCAGCGCGCGCATGCGGTCGAGCTTGTCCTGCGGCGAACAGTCGCCCCGCGCCACCGCGATGCCCGCGCTCGCGGCCACGCGCGCCACGGCATCGGCCCGGTCGCCGGAAAGCAACTCGACCGCGATGCCGGCACCGCGCAGGCGGGCGATCACGCCGGCCGCATCGGCGCGCAGGTCTTCACGCCAGTCGAAGCGCGCGATCTCGGCGGGCCAGGCTGCGTGCGGCGTGCCGTCCGCGTCGACCACCGCAGCCGTGCCTTCCGGCAGCGGCTCCGCGCACAACGCCATCTGCTGCACTGATTCAGGCTCGCTCTCCGCCGCCCGGCCGAGCCGCAGCAACGCGGGCGCGAGCCGGCCTTCGCCATCGTCCACGCGCGCGACGAGGCCCTGCCCCGCCACCTCGCGCACGTCGCTCACTTTCCAGCGCGCAGCGGCGCCCTCGCCGTGCGGCCCGGCCGCTTCCACCAGCGCGCGCGACAGCGGATGCAGCGAGTGCCGCGCCAGCGCCGCCGCCAGCCCCAGCGCATCGGCCGGCGCGAAGCCCGGCGCCGGGTGCACGCCGGCGATGCGGATGCCGTCCTGCGTGAGCGTGCCGGTCTTGTCGAACACGACCGTGTCCACGGCCGCCAGGGCCTCCAGGCCCTGCAGATTGCGCACCAGCACGCCCTGCCGCGCGAGCGCTCCGGCCGCCGTGAGCATCGCCACCGGCGTGGCCAGCGACAGCGCGCACGGGCAGGTGACGATGAGCACCGCCACCGCGACCATCAGCGCATGCTCCGGGTCCGTGGGCCACCACCAGGCGGCGGCCAGGCCGGCGGCCAGCAGCACGCCCAGCAGGAACGGCCGCGCGATGCGGTCGGCCAGCTGCGCGAGCCGCGGCTTCTGCGCGGAGGCGGCCTCCATCAGCGCGACGATCTCCGCGAACCGCGTGTCGCCGCCGACGCGCTCGATGCGCACCTCCACGGGCGCGCGCAGGTTGTAGCTGCCGGCCGCCACGGCCGAGCCTTCGCCGCGCGGCAGCGGCGTCGATTCGCCCGTGAGCAGGGCCTCGTCCACCTGCGTGCTGCCGCGCGCGATGCGGCCATCGGCCGGAAAAGCCTCACCCGGCAGCACGCGCACCACATCGCCCGCCGCCAGCCGGCGCACGGCCACGCGCGTGAACGTGCCGTCGGCGCCGCGCCGCCCGATGCTGTCGGGCAGGCGGTTCATCACCGCCTCCAGCGCACCCGCCGTGCGGTCGCGCAGACGCATCTCCAGCCAGCGGCCCGTGAGCAGGAAGAACACGAACATGGTGAGCGAGTCGTAATAGACCTCGCGCCCGAAAACGCCCGCCGGATCGAAGGTGCCGGCCGTGCTGACGGCGAAGGTGATGCCCATGCCCAGCGCCACGGGCAGGTCCATGCTCACGCGGCGCAGCCGCAGGTCGCGCAGCGCGCTCGCGAAGAACGGGCCGCACGAGAAGATCATCATCGGCAGCGTGATGACCCACGAGGCCCAGCGCAGCAGCCGTTCCATCTCGGCCGTGAGATCGCCCGGCTGCGCGACGTACGCGGGCCATGCGTACATCATCACCTGCATCATGCAGAAGCCCGCCACCAGCCAGCGCCACAGGGCGCGGCGGCCCTCGCGCCGGCGCTGCTCGCGCGCGAAGGCGTCCAAGGCCGGCAGGGCCGGGTAGCCGGCGCGCGCCACGGCGGCCATCCATCCGGACGGGCGCACCTGCCCCGCATCCCACACCACGCGCGCGCGGTGCGTGGCCGCGCTCACCTCGGCCTGCTGCACGCCAGGCACGGCGCGCAGCGCATCCTCCACGGTGAGCGCGCAGGCCGCGCAGTGCATGCCGCCGAGCACCACGTGCGATTCCCACACGCCCTGCTGCGCCGCGCCGGGCGGTGCGCCATCGGGCGTGCCGCCCGGCACGGGGAGCGGCCGGCCGAAGGCGGACCATTCCTGCGGAT
Organism: Acidovorax sp. PRC11; assembly: GCF_031844105.1. Taxonomy (NCBI): domain Bacteria; kingdom Pseudomonadati; phylum Pseudomonadota; class Betaproteobacteria; order Burkholderiales; family Comamonadaceae; genus Acidovorax; species Acidovorax sp. PRC11. Next base: position 11,182 of record NZ_JAUZUQ010000016.1, read on the forward strand.
CGTCGAGCAGCGCGGCGGCGGAATCGGCCGCGGCCGGCGGCACGGAAGGATCGGAAATCATGGCCGGGAGGCTAGGCCCCATGGCGCCGGTCCACGTTGACCCATGTCAAGACACGCGCAACCTTCCCGCCCTACTCTGCAGGTATGCGCCAAGGCCGTACCGGCCGCGCCATCTCCCCATTTCTTCCAGGAGAACGAAGATGTCCTACCGCCGCATCCTCATCGCCACCGACGGCTCCGACCTGTCCGGCAAAGCCGTCGACCACGGGCTGTCGCTGGCCCGGATCTCTGGCGGCCGCGTGGTCGCGCTCAAGGTCGTGCCGCGCTACCCGCGCAGCTACTTCGAGGGCGGCTCGCCGGTGGATGCCGCCGAGGCGCGGCGCATCGAGAGCCAGTGGGCCGCCGGCGCCCAGGCACTGCTGGACGGCATCCGGCAGCTGGGCGATGCGCAGGGCGTGAAGGTCAAGCCCGTGGTGGCCAAGTCGGACCTCGTCGCCGAGGCGATCATCGCCGCGGCCGCCAAGCACGACTGCGACCTGATCGTGATGGCCTCGCACGGCCGCAAGGGCGTCAAGCGCCTGCTGCTGGGCAGCGAGACCCAGCACGTGCTCACGCACTCCACGGTGCCCGTGCTCGTGCTGCGCTGAAGCCGCGCCGCCGTGCGGGTGGCTCAGTGGCTGCCCAGATACAGCTGCGCCATGCGCTGGTCTTCCAGCAGCTCCTGTGCGGGGCCGTGCAGCACGCAGCGGCCCTGGTCCAGGATGTAGCCCTGCTGGCTGATGGCCAGCGCCTGCCGCGCGCGCTGCTCGACCATCAGCACGGCCACGCCGGCGGCGGGCAGTTTCTGCACCATGTCGAACACCTTGCCGACCAGCGACGGCGCGAGCGCTGCCGTGGGCTCGTCCAGCACCATGATGCGCGGCGACGGCATCAGCGCACGGGCGAAGGCCAATTGCTGTCGCTCGCCGCCCGAGAGGTTGCTGGCCGGCTGCGGCAGCCGCTCCACCAGGGCGGGGAAATCGGCCAGCACTTCTTCCATGCGCTGCCGGAGGTGCTTCACGCCGCGCACCACCTGCAGGTTCTCGCGCACGGTGAGCGAGGGAAACACGTTCGCCACCTGCGGCACGTAGGCGAGGCCGGCGTCGAACCGGTCCTCCGCCGACAGGCGCGTGATGTCGCGGCCATCGAGGTGGATGCTGCCCGCCACGCGCGGCAGCAGGCCCAGCAGCGCCTTCACCAGCGTGGACTTGCCCGCGCCGTTGGTGCCGGCGATGGTCACGATCTGCCCCGGCGCCACGGCCAGGTCGATGCCGTGGATGATGTCCACCTCCGAATAGCCGCCGCGCAGCTGCCCGATCCGCAGCAGGCTCTCGCCGTGGGTCTCGTTGTTCATGGCCGCTGCGCTCATACCACCCCTCCCATGTAGGCTTCCTGCACGCGCGGGTCGTCCAGCACCGTGTGCGGATCGCCCTCGGCCAGGATGCGGCCCCGGTCCATCACGATCATGCGGTGCGACAGCGCCTTGAGCGCCTGCAGATGGTGCTCGATGACGATGAAGGCGATGCCGCGGCCCTGCAGCGCGCGCACGCGTTCGCAGATCTCGTCGATCAGCACCGGGTTCACGCCCGCGAAGGGCTCGTCCAGCAGGATGCAGCGCGGGTCCAGCATGAGCACGCGGCCCAGCTCCACCAGTTTCTTCTGCCCGCCCGAGAGGCCGCCGGCCGGCACGTCGCGCACGCGCGCCAGGTTCAGGAACGCGAGGATGCCGTCGGCCTTGGCCGCCAGCTGCTCCTCGTGTTCGCGCAGGCCGCGCGTCTGGAAGAAGGCGTTCAGCAGCCGCTCGCCCTGCGGGTTGGCGGCCGCGGCCATCAGGTTCTCGTGCACCGTCAGGCTCTTGAATTCGCGCGGGATCTGGAAGGTGCGCACCAGCCCCAGCCGCGCCCGCCGGTAGGGCGGCATGCGGGTGATGTCCTGCCCCGCGAACGCGATGCGCCCGGCGTTGGCCGGCTGCTGGCCCGCGATCGCGGCGAACAGCGTGCTCTTGCCCGCGCCGTTGGTGCCGGCGATGCCCAGGATCTCCCGATCGGCCAATTGCAGCGAGACACCGTCCACCGCCTTGAAGCCACCGAACAGCCGCGTCACGGCCTCCACTTGCAGCATGCTCATTTCGACGGGCCTCCGAACAGGCCGTTCGGCCGGTAGAGCGTCACCAGGATCAGCGCCAGCCCCACGGCGGCCAGACGCAGGCTGGCCATGCCGACCTCCGACACGCCGGGCACCCAGTCCTTGGCGAAGCGCGAGCCTTCCAGGAACACCATCAGCAGCAGCGAGCCGAACATGGCACCGCGCACCGTGCCCGAACCGCCCATGACCAGCCCCATCCACACGTAGAAGGTGATCAGCGGGATGAACTGCTCGGGCGTGATGAAGGTGATGAAGTGCGCGTAGAAGGCACCCGCCACGCCGGCCAGCGCCGCGCCCAGCATGAACACCTGCACCTTGAAGCGCGCCGGGTCCTTGCCGAGCGCGGAAAGCGCGGCCTCGTCGTCGCCGATGGCCTTCAGCAGCCGGCCGAAGGGGCTGCGCGTGAGGCGCACCGTGCCCCAGCACACCAGGCCCACGATGAAGGCCAGCACCGCGAAGATCGCCGTGTCGGACACGCCCGGGCCCCATGCCGCGAACAGCTTGGGCAGGCCCGGCAGGCCCTGCACGCCGTGGGTGAGCCAGCTCTCCTGCTGGATCGTGATGCGCACCGCCTCGGAAAACCCGAGCGTGACGATGGCGAGGTAATCGTCGCGCAGCCGCAGCGACAGCAGCCCGATCGGCAGCGCGAGCAGCCCCGAGAGCACGCCCGCCGCGATGAAGCATGCCGGCAGCGGCAGCCCCTGGAGCGACAGCAGGCCCGAGGTGTAGGCGCCGACGGCGAAGAACGCCACCACGCCGAAGTTGACCAGCCGCGTCAGCCCGAACTGCAGGTTCAGGCCGAGCGCCAGCAGGCAGTAGATGAGGGCCACGATGCCGATGGCACAGAGATAGGCAAGCATGTTGTTCTTCGCTCCTTTCAGCGCACCAGTTGCACGCGGCCCATGATCCCCGCGGGGCGCAGCAGCAGCACCAGCGCCAGCACGACGAACGACAGCACGAGCTTGTACGACGGCCCCAGCAGCGGCACCGACAGCTCCTGCACCACGCATAGCACCAGCGCGCCCAGCACCGCGCCCACCGGGCTGCCGATGCCGCCGAGCACCATGGCGGCGAACGCGGGAATCAGGCTCTCCCAGCCCATCTCGGGCGTGACGATGGCCTTCATGCCCAGCAGCACGCCGCCGATGGACGAGAGCGCGCCCACCAGCAGCCACAGGCACAGCATCAGCCCGCCGGCACGGATGCCGCTGGCCCGCGCCAGGTCGGCGCTGTCGGCCACGGCGCGCAGCTGGCGGCCGAAGCTGGTGCGGTAGATCAGCACGAACACCACCGCCAGGCACGCGGCGGCGATGGCCGCGATCAGCAGGTCGGTCGGCAGGATGCGGATGCCGCCGAAGTTCCAGGCGCGCACCAGCGGCATCTCGAACGTGCGCTGGTCGTGCCCCGCGAAGAACGAGATCAGGCTGCGCAGCAGGAAGCCCAGCCCGATCGCCGCGAGCATGGAGGCCACCATCGGCCGTCCCGCCAGCTTGCGGAAGATGAGCTGGTAGGAGCCCGCCGAGACCACCGCCGTGACCGCCACGCTGGCGATGGCCGCCAGCCACAGCGGCACGCCGCCCAGCAGTTGCACCGCCACCGCGGCGTAGGCGCCGGTGGTCATCAGGTCGCCCGTGGCGGCGTTGGGAAAGCGGTTCACGCCCATCACCAGGGTCATGGCCAGCGCCGGCAGGGCCACCACCAGGCCCTCGATCAAGCCGTTGATCAGGAGGTTCGCGAAGTCGATCCAGGTCATTGCGTCATCTCGTGCATCGTCCCTGGCGGGTGCCGTGGGCGCCCCGCCATTGCCTTTCGGAAGCAGTAAAAAAGATCACACCGAGATGGACACCACGTCGCGGCGCACCAGCTGGCCCTTCTCGATCACGTACACGCCGAAGTCCGGCGTCGCATCGCCGAACTTGTCGAAGTCGAGCTTGCTGGAGGCGCCTTCGTAGTTCACCTTGGCTTTCCTGGCCAGCTGCGCCTTGCCTTCCGCGAAGGTGTGGACGGCGGTGCCCGGCGCGTTGGAGACGTCGCGGATCTTCGCGTTGACCTGCTCCACCGTGGCCTTGGCGCCCGCGGCTTCCATCGCCAGCGCCAGCGAAATCACCATGTCGTAGGCCATGGCGGCGTAGATGTTGGTGGCGGCGGACTTGCCGGTGGCCTTGGTGAAGGCCGCGTCGAAGTTCGCGAACGACGGGCTCTTTTCGTTGGAGACCGTGTCCACCGAGATGATGCCCTCGCACACCTCGGGGCCCAGGGCCTTCACCAGGTCGGGGTTGGCCGCCCAGCCCGGGATGACCCATTTGTTCTCGGCGCCGGACTGGAACCACTCGCGCAGGATGATGGTGGTATCCGGCAGGTACGAGCCCATCACGATCACGTCGGGCTTGGCCGCCAGGATCTTCTGCAGCTCGCTGCGGTAGCTGGGGCGGCTGGGTTCGTAGGTGACGTGGGCCGCCACCTTGCCGCCGCGCTTCTCCCACACGCGCGTGAAGCCTTCCACGTTGCCCAGGCCCGAGGCGTTGTTGAACGCCATCGTGGCCGGCCGCTTGAAGCCGCGCTTGGCGCAGATCTCGGCGAAGGCCGCGCCGAAGCGGTCGTTGGTCGCCTGGAAGCGCCAGACCAGGTCCTTGGTGTCGAGCGTGGAGATGGCCGGCGCGCCCGAGACGTTCATCTCGATGATGCCGGCCGCCTCGGTGAGCGGCAGCACGGCCAGCGACACGCCCGAGGCCCAGGTGCCCAGCACCGCCTGCACCCTGTTCACCTCGATGAGCTTCTTGGCGGCGAGCACGGCGGCGTCGGGCTTGGTCTGCGAATCCTCGGTGAAGAGTTCCAGCTTGCGCCCCCCCGCGCCGCCGGCGGCATTCACTTCGTCCACCGCCAGGCGGATCGCCTGCTGCATGCCCGGGCCGTAGGGGCTGCCCGCGCCCGTGATCGGCGTGAGCGAGCCGATGCGGAACACATCGCCCTGCTGGCTGAAGCCGAGGGAGGGAAGGCACTGCAGGACGGCCGCGGCGCCGCCGAGCTTCATGAGGTTTCTACGTTGCATGGTGTGTCTCCGGTCTGGATGCGGGTTGGAAGTCAGAGTGTGTTCTTGACGAAGGCGCCGTCCTTGACGATCGCGCGGATGCGCTCGCCCTGGCCCAGCAGGCAGGCGATGTCGGCGAGTGGGTCGCCGTCCACCAGCAGCAGGTCGGCGATGGCGCCCGGGGTGATCTCCCCGAGCTGGCCCTGCTGGCCCAGGATCTCGGCGCCCACCAGCGTGGCCTGCTGCAGCACCGGGCCGTTGCCCAGCACCTCGGCGCGCAGGCGCAGCTCGTCGGACTGCAGGTAGTGCGTCTCGGCCAGCAGGTCGCTGCCCAGGCCCATCTTCACGCCGGCCCTGGCCAGGATCTCGATCGCCTGCCTGCCCTGCCCGCGCACCGCGTCGATCTTGGCGATGGATACCGCCGGCAGGCCGTAGCGCTCGCCCTCGTTCGCGAGGCCTTCGTAGGTGATGAGCGTGGGCACCATGAACGCGCCCATCTCCGCCATCAGGTCGGCGGTGGCCGCATCGACCAGGTTGCCGTGCTCGATGGTGCGCACGCCGCAGCGCACGGCGCGGGCGATGGCGCGCGGCGTGTAGGCATGGGCCATCACGTAGGTGCTGGCGTTGGAGGCCTCCTCGACGATGGCGCGCAGTTCGGCCTCGGAGTAGCCGAGGTTGCCGATCGGGTCGTTGGGCGAGGCCACGCCGCCCGAGGCCATGACCTTGATCTGCGTGGCGCCCTTCAGGATCTCCTCGCGCACCGCGAGACGGCAGGCATCGACGCCGTCGACCACGCGGCCGATGTTGCCCAGCTTGTACGCGCACGAGCACACGTCCAAGTCGTCGCTTCGCTGGCGGAAGTCCGCATGGCCGCCCGTCTGCGACAGCGCCTTGCCCGAAGGGAAGATGCGCGGGCCCTGCACCAGGCCCGTGCGCACCGCTTCGGCGAGCGACCAGTCCGCCCCGCCCGCATCGCGCACCGTGGTGAAGCCGCGATCGAGCATGCCGCGCATGATCGGCAGCGAACGCAGCATGGTGAACACGTTCGGCATCTTCGCCACCGTGCCCAGGTTGAACGAGGACGCCACCACGTGCACGTGGCAGTCGATCAGGCCGGGCATGAGCGTCATGCCGCGGGCATCGATCTTCTGCGTGCCCTCCGGCGGCTGCAATTGCTCGCCCACCGCGGCGATGCGGCCGTCCGTCACCAGGACCGAGACGCCGGAGCGCAGCGTGAGCGCGTGCACGTCCAGGACGCGGCTGTTTTCGATCAGCAGGGAAGTCATGAAGGATGTCGTTGGATAGAAGGGATCGGCTTCGCAATTACTCATGGCGCCGCGGGTCGCGGCCGGAGCCGCAGGCGGTGCCGCACCCCGCTGGTGCGAGGGCGGCTGCGTCGGGCGCACGGGAGTCACACGGGTGTCACGGACGCATTTATCGGGCCAGAGCCACCCGGCTGCAACGCCTAAAATCTCACTGTCCCATGAGCAGTACTCATACGCCCTATGCGCCGCCTCTGCCCGACCATTTCCGAACTGAACGCTTTCCACTCCGCGGCAAAGCACCAGGCGTTCACCATGGCCGCGCGCGAGCTGTGCGTGACGCAGAGCGCCATCAGCCGCCACATCGCATCGCTGGAGGACTACCTCGGACAGAAGCTGTTCATCCGCAAGGCGGGCGGGCTGGAGCTGACGGATGCGGGCGCCACGTATCTCAACGCCACGCGGCCCGCGATGGCGGCGCTGGAGTCGGCGACGGCGCAGCTCATGTCGTACGGCGGCAGCGGCGGCGCGCTCAATTTCTCGGTGCCGCCCACGTTCGCGGCGCAGTGGCTGTTCCCGCGGCTGGGCCACTTCAAGCGCACCCTGCCCCAGGTGGCGCTCAACTTCGTGCGCTACCAGCATGCGCACGATTTCGCGGTGCCGCATGAATTCGACGCGGCCATCCAGTACGGCTACGGCAACTGGCCGAGCGCCAATGCCCGCTACCTGATCGGCAAGGAGACCAGCATCGTCTGCAGTCCGCAATTGCGCGACACGCTGCGCCTGCGCACCCCGCAGGATCTGCAGCACGCCACGCTGCTGCAGCACATCGAGGTGCCGCTCGCCTGGCACGACTGGATGGAGGCGCACCAGTGCGACACCGCCGGCAGCCGCTTCGGGCCGGGCTTCAACCTCTACTCGCTCATCATCCGCGCCGCGGTGTCCGGCTTCGGCGTGGGCATCGTGCCCACCTGCCTCGTGGAAGACGAACTGCAGGCCGGCTCACTGGTGGAGCCCCTGCGGCGCCGGTTCGAGAGCCCGCTGGGCTACTACCTGTGCGCGCCCACGGCCCGCACCAACCTGTCGGTCTACAAGCTCGTGGCCGCGTGGCTGGAGCACTGCTGCAGCCACGGCACGGCCGCGGGAGCGCCGGCGGCCGAATGCATCTTCTGCACGGAGGATGCACCGAAGGCCGCCTGACGCCTGCCGGCGCGCGCCAGCTCAGCCGAACAACCCCTTGTACTGCTCGCGCAGCAGGTTCTTCTGCACCTTGCCCATGGTGTTGCGCGGCAGCTCGGCGGCGATGAAGCAGCGCTTGGGGACCTTGAAGTTGGCCAACTGGCCCTTGAGCTGCGCGACGATCGCGTCGCCGTCGAGCTGCGCGCCCGGCTTCGGGGTCACCACCGCCACGCCCACCTCGCCGAAGTCGGGATGCGGCACGCCCACCAGCGCGCTTTCGGCCACGCCGGGCATCTCGTTGATGTATCCCTCGATCTCCGCCGGGTAGACGTTGTAGCCGCCGCTGATGATCAGGTCCTTGCTGCGGCCGACGATGCTGACGTAGCCGCGGTCGTCCACGCGGCCCACGTCCCCGGTCTTGAACCAGCGCCCGCCGTGCGCATCGGTGGCGAATTCCTCCTGCGTCTTCTCGGGCATGCGCCAGTAGCCCGCGAACACGTTCGGGCCCTGCACCTGGATGTTGCCGATCTCGCCCGTGGGCAGCGGCTGGCCGGCGTCGTCCACCACGCGCAGGCCCACGCCCGGCAGCGGGAAGCCCACCGTGCCGCCGCGGCGCTCGTCCTGCCCGCCGTGGCGCGCATCGGCCGCATACGGGTTGCTGGTGAGCATGATGGTCTCGCTCATGCCGTAGCGCTCCAGGATGGTGTGGCCGGTGCGTTCCTGCCATTCCTTGAAGGTCTCGATCAACAGGGGCGCCGAGCCGGCGATGAAGAGGCGCATGTTCCGCGCGGCATCGCGCGTCAGGCCGGGCTCGGCCAGCAGGCGCACGTAGAGCGTGGGCACGCCCATGAAGACGGTGGCGCGCGGCATGGCGGCGAGCACGGCCTTGGGGTCGAACTTCGCGAGCCAGACCATCTTGCTGCCGTTGATCAGCGCGCCGTGGATGGCCACGAACAGGCCGTGCACGTGGAAGATGGGCAGCGCGTGGATCAGCACGTCGCCACGGCCTTCAGGCCCTCCGGTAGCCGTCCACCCCCAGTAGTCCTTGAGCGTCTCGGCGTTGGACTGCAGGTTGCCGTGCGTGAGCATCGCGCCCTTGCTGCGGCCCGTGGTGCCGCTCGTATAGAGGATCGCGGCGAGGTCGCCCGCCGAGCGGGCCGCGGGCGTGTGCTCGTCGCCCTGGTGCGCGGCGCGCTCCAGCAGGCTGCCGTTGCGGTCCTCGCCCAGCGTGAACACGTGCTGCGTGCCGGCGGTGAAGGCGATCTTCGACACCCAGCCGAAATTCGCCGGCGTGCACACCACCACGGCGGGTTCGGCATTGCCGATGAAGTATTCGATCTCGCCGCTCTGGTAGGCCGTGTTCAGCGGCAGGAACACGTAGCCCGCGCGCAGCGTGGCGAGGTAGAGGATCATGGCCTCGACCGACTTCTCGACCTGCACGGCCACGCGGCTGCCTTCGGGTAGCGCGAGCGACGCGAGCAGGTTGGCCATGCGGGCGCTGGCGCGGTCCAGGTCGCGCCAGCTGTAGTGCAGCGGCGTGCCGTCGGGGGCCGTGGCCTCGACGGCGGTGGCATCGAGGTCCGCGGGGAACGCAGAGCGCAGGGTGCTGTAGAGATTCTGTGATCCAGCGGCCGTTGCAGGATTCGGCGTGGGAACGGGCGATGCGAGCGGTTGAAACGACATGGTGGGGCGGATGGTTGCGGAAGACAGAAAGAAAGAAAAAAGAAAGAAAAAGAGGAAACGTGGAACGTGGAAGGAGGGTGAGCAGGAAGGCGTGGCCGGTGCGTGCCTCAGAACCGCGGCGCCCTCTTCTCCAGGAAGGCCGCGATGCCTTCCCGGTGCTCGGCACCGGCCGCATAGGCATAAGGATCGGGTGCGGCCTGCATGCCGTCGCCGTTTCCGGGCTGCCGGCACGCGCGCAGCGTCCGCTTGTTGAGCCGTGCCGCCTGGGGCGCCAGCGCGACGATGCGCTCCGCGCCCGCCCAGGCGTGCGCGTCCAGCGCGCCATCCGCCACCACGGCCGCAAGGAACCCCTGCGCAGCCAGGGGCTCGGCGCCGAACGTGGCCGCCTCCAGCAGCATGCGGCGAGCCAGCGCATCGCCCACGGCCTGCGCGACCAGCGCAGCCTCCCGCGGCGCCATCGGGAACCCGAGCCGGGCGATGGGCGCACCAAAGCGCGCGGACTCCGCGGCGAACCGCACATCGCAGCAAGCCGCGATCTCCACGCCCGCACCCATGCAGGCACCACGGATCGCGGCCACGATCGGCACGTCGCACTCCAGCATCGCCGACAGCCCGCCCCACACGTCGCCTTCATGGAAATCGCGCAGGCTGTCCGGGTTGAACCGGAACGACGGGTATTCGGAAATGTCGCCGCCCGCGCAGAAGGCTTCGCCCTCCCCTTCGATCAGCACGGCGCGCGCATCCGCCCGGGCCTGGATGGCCTCGAACACCTCGCGCAACTCCCGCCACATCGCCCGCGACATGGCATTGAGCCGCCCCGGATTCCGCAGCGTGACACGCACGATGCCCCGCCAGTCCTGAGCCGCGCCCTCCGGCCACACCACTCCGATCTCACCCGCCATTCATATCCCCTCGTTCTGCAAAGACCACTGCCACCCTCCCAGGCCACTCCGCCCAGCGGCGCACGGACCACCACGGCGCCGCTCGTCCGATGGCCGCGGAGCAGGCCCATGCGAGCAGACGCCGTACCTCAGGGGAGGCTCACTCCAGCTTCGCCCCCGAGGCCTTCACCACCTGGGCCCAGCGCTTCACCTCCGCGCCCACCATCGTGCCGAACTGCGCCTGCGTGAGGCCGCCGTAGTCGGCGCCGTTCTTCGCCCACACGGCCTTGATGTCGTCGGCCGTGCCGATGCGGCGCACCTCCTCCACGATGCGCGCCTGCAGGTCCGCCGGCGTGCCCTTCGGCGCCCAGAGGCCGTACCACGTGGTCACCGTGTAGTCGGGCAGTCCCACCTCGGCCGCGCAGGGCACGTCCGGGAACGCCGGGTTGCGCTGCTTGCCCGACACCATCAGCGCGCGGATGCGCCCGCCCTTGATGTGCGCGGCGGACGACCCCAGGCCGTCGAACATCATGTCCACGTTGCCGCCGATCAGGTCCTGCAGCGCGGGCCCCGCGCCCCGGTACGGGATGTGCGTGATGAAGGTGTTGGACTGCAGCTTGAAGAGCTCGCCGGCCAGGTGGTGGGAGGTGCCCGATCCCGCCGAGGCGTAGTTGAGCTTGGCCGGATTGCGCCGCACGTGGTCGAGGAACGCCGGGAACGCGGTGAACGGCACGTTGCGCGGGTTCACCACCAGCACCTGCGGCACATTGGCGAGCAGTGCGAGCGGGATGAAGTCCTTCTCGATGTCGTAGTCGAGGCGCGGGTACATCGACGGCGCGATCACGTGGTGCGTGCCGCCCATGAAGAGCGTGTAGCCGTCGGGCACGGCCTTGGCCGCGTAGCTCGCGCCCACCGTGCCGCCCGCGCCGCCGCGGTTGTCGATGACCAGCGTCTTGCCGGTGGATTTGGCGAACTGCGCGGCGAGCGGCCGGGCGAACGCATCGGTGCCCCCGCCGGCCGGGAACGGCACCACCAGCGTCACCGGCTTGGCCGGCCACGGGTCGTTCGCGAAGGCACGCCCCGCCGCGAGCGCGAGGCCCGTGGCGGCGGCGCCGCGCAATACGGCACGGCGGTGCAACGCCGCATCGGGCGCCTGGGAAGGAATCACTGGCATCGGTCTTGTCTCCTGTCGTCGTTGTAGAGGTCGGCCGCGCCGCCGGAGCGCCGCGCCCGCCGGGGGCACTCTTTCGTCTCTTCTTCCGATCCGATACGCAAGGGCGGCACAGGCCCTGCCGCCTTTCAAAACCCGTGGACCACCCACAACGGCCGTGCCGCAGGCGCCGAGCGCTCCACCGCTCCACCGCTCCACCGGCCGGGCGGAGCGGAGCGCGATGCCTCAGTCGCGGCACAGGCTCTCGATGTCGCCCGACACCGGCACGCGGCCCTGCGCGAGCAGGCTGCGGTGCTTGTCGATGCGCTTCAGGTCGTAGAGGTAGTTCACCATGAGGCCGAACGATTGCTTCTGCCCCTTGGGCGAAGGGTCTCCCGCCCAGTTGAGCCGCTCCACGCGCGCGCCGTTGCCGAGGTGGAATCGCGCCACCGCATCCACGGGGCGGCCGTCCTGCAGCTCGCGCCCCAGGTAGCGCGCCGCGCAGTGCAGCACCCACTGCCGCAGCGGCGACTTCACGGGCAGCTCCAGCGCCTTCTCGGCCGCGGCGATCACCTGCGCGGCCTGCGGTGCCTCCGCGCCGATCGCACGGCCCAGTTCGGCGCGGCGCTTGTCGTCCATGGCTTCGAGCATGCCCGCGCAGTGCTTGCCGAACCATGCGCGGAAACCCGGAATCGGCGAGAGCGTGGCGAACGTGCGCAGCCGCGGGAACTCGGCCGACAGCGTCTCCACCACGTTCTTGATGAGCGAGTCGCCGAAGCTCACGCCGCGCAGTCCCGTCTGCGTGTTGCTGATCGAATAGAAGATCGCCGTGTTGGCGCGCGCGATGTCCACCGCCGCGCCGTCCTCGTCGAGCAGCGGCGTGATGCTGTCCGAGATCTCGTTCACCAGCGCCACCTCCACGAAGATGAGCGGCTCGTTCGGCAGGCGCGGATGGAAGAAGCCGTAGCAGCGGCGGTCGCTGCCCACCCGGTTCTTCAGGTCCGCCCAGCTGCGGATGTCGTGCACCGCCTCGTACTTGATGAGCTTCTCCAGCAGCGACGCGGGCGAGTCCCACGACAGCCGCTGCAGCTGCAGGAACGCCACGTCGAACCAGGTCGAGAACAGCTGCTCCAGCTCCGCATTCAGCGGCAGCAGCCGCTTGTCGCCCTTGAGCTGGGGCAGCAGTTCGGCGCGCAGATCGACGAGAAAGCGCATGCCCTGCGGGAACACCGCGAAGCGCTGCAGCAGCCGCGTGCGCGGCGACACCAGCGCGCGGCGCAGGTGCACCTCCGCATGGGCCTCGTCCTCGGTGCCGGCGGCGGCCTCGTAGCGCTTCTGCGCCGTCCTGAAGCGCGTGGCGTCCGGCGCGAACTGCTCGCACATCAGCAGCCACATGTCGCGGCGCTCTTCCGGCTTGGCCTCCGCATACCAGGCGGCCACCGCCTCGGCCTGCCGGCCGCCTTCCACTTCGCTCGACTGCGGCGCCGCGACCGCCTGCAGGTCGGCCAGCAGCCGGCGCAGCGCGCGCGGGGACAGCGCCTCGTTCGCGCGACGCAGCGTGGCGGCCATGCGCTCGGACGTGGAACGCGGCGGCGGCGCCTTGGACGGCGCGGGTGCCGGGGCGGCCTCCGCGGGCGGGCGGCCGCCCCCTTCGGTGCCCGCGGCATCGAGATCGGCGAGCGGGGCTTCGGTGCGCAGGCGGGAGACGCTGCGCGTGATCCATTCGGAGGCGGCATTCATGGTGCGATCCTGGAGTGGTGGTGGCGGGCGATGTCGCGCAGCGCCACGCGCTGTGCGAGAAGATGGTCGCGCATGGCCTGCTCGGCGGCCTCGGCATCGCCGCGGCGCAGCGCCGCGAACACCGCCAGGTGCTCGGCGAGGCTCTGCTGCAGCCGGCCGGGCGCATGCAGTTGCTGCAGCCGCGCGAGGCGCAGGATCTTGCGCAGATCGCCGATCACCTGGGCCAGCCAGCGGTTGTCGGCGAGCACGATGATGGCTTCGTGGATGGCGTGGTTGGCGGCGTAGTACTCGGCGATGCGCCCGGCCGCCGCATGCGCCTGCAGCCGCTCGTGCAGCACATCCAGCGCGGCCACGTCGGCCATGCCGGCACGCACCGTGGCCTCGTGCGCGGCGCGGCCCTCCAGCAACGCGATCACGGGGAAGATCTCGTCGAGGTCGCGCTCCGTCACCTCGGCCACGAAGCAGCCGCGCCGCGGCTCGTGGCGCAGCAGCCCCTCGGCCGTGAGCACCTTGAGCGCTTCGCGCAGCGGCGTGCGCGAGATGGCGAGCCGCTCGCACAGCGCCGTCTCATCGAGGAAGGCACCGGGCGCGAACTCCCCCGCGAAGATCTGCTCGCGCAGGCGTTCCGCGACGTTGTCGTGCAGGGAGGCGGTCGGTAGGCGCATGACACGAATGCCCGGGAAGGCCTTTCAATGAGCCGAAGAGCGGCGGGATGCCATGGAAGCCAGCGACCAAGCCAGCGGCGCCCTCGCCGTAATTTCTCATAATTATGAACAGGTGGAGGCGGACATCCACGTAGGATTTCCACCCGGATCCAGTGCGTTGCCTGCGCGGAACAGCCGTGCCGCGCTGGAACCCTCAGTGCGCCGCCGCCACGCGCTGCGGCTGGCGCCGCGCCCACGTCCACAGCAGCACCCCCGCCACGATCATCGGCACGCAGAGCCACTGCCCCATGCTCATGCCGAGCGACAGGATGCCCAGGAACGCATCCGGCTCGCGGAAATACTCGGCGATGAAGCGGAAGGTGCCGTAGCCCACGAGGAAGGCCGCAGCCACCTCGCCCTGCCGGCGCTCGCGCCGCGCATACAGCCACAGCAGCACGAAGAGCAACAGGCCCTCCAGCAGGAACTGGTACACCTGCGACGGATGGCGCGGCAGCATCGAGCCGCTCTGCGGGAACACCATGCCCCAGGGCAGCGACGGATCGCAGAACCGGCCCCAGAGTTCGCCATTGATGAAGTTGCCCACGCGCCCGGCCGCGAGGCCGGTCGGCACGCAGGGCGCCACGAAATCCGCCACCTGCAGCCAGGGCCGGTGGCGCGAGCGCGCGAACCACACCATCGACAGGATGACGCCCAGCAGCCCGCCATGGAAGCTCATGCCGCCCTGCCAGATGTAGAAGATCTCCAGCGGGTGGCCGAGGTAGTAGCCCGGCTTGTAGAAGAGGCAGTAGCCCAGCCGCCCGCCCACCACCACGCCCAGCACGCCGAGGAAGAGGATGTCCTCCACGTCCTTGCGCGTCCATGCCTGCGCGCCGGTCATCGACGCATAGGGCTCGTGCCGCAGCCGGCGCATGCCCAGGAACATGAAGAGGCCGAACGCGGCGAGGTAGGTCAGGCCGTACCAGTGGATGGCGAGCGGCCCGATCTGCAGGGCGATGGGATCGATGTGCGGGTACATGAGCATGGTGGCCGGTATTGTGCCCGCCGCGTCCGGGGGCGGCGGGCTCCGGGCGGCGGCAACCGCAGCCCGCGCATGGTCGAGCCGGAAATGGAATCCGGCGAAAGGACCCGCGAATCCGCCCGCGCACAAGAAATAATTGATAACAATTCTCATTGTTTTCCGCATTCAGTAAACCAGGCCGGCTGGCGCCTCGGCGCGCCGGACGGGAATGCGCACGCCCGCCGCACCGCATCGCGCGATGCCGCCGGCCCGGCGCATCCCCGATCGCCCGGGTCCCGGCTTCCTGGCCTCCCCGCTCTTTTCTGCTTTCCTGCCCGCACCATGACCGCTCCGCGCCGCCCCTCCCGCCACGCCTCCTCCCGCCACGCACCCCGTTTCACCCCCACACCGCTCGCCCTCGTGCTGCGCGGCTGCCTCGGCGCGGGCCTCGCCGTCGCCGCCGCCGGTGCGGCCGCGCAAGCCACCAGCCGCACGGCGCTGGACGAGGTGGTGGTCTCCGAACAGGCCGAGGCCATCGGCGGGCTGCAGAAGACCTACTCGGGCGGCCAGTTCGCGCGCGGCGGCAGCCTGGGCATCCTCGGCACGACCGACCTCATGAACGTGCCGTTCAGCACCACCAACTACACCTCGGAACTGATCCAGAACCAGCAGGCGCTGAGCGTCGCGGACGTGGTGATGAACGACGCCTCGGTGCGCACGCTCACCTCGCGCGGCGGTTTCGGCGACGACTTCCAGATCCGCGGCTTCACCGTCTCCAACAGCGACATCAGCATGAACGGCCTGTTCGGCCTGGCGCCCTCCACGCGCGTGCCGCTCGAGATGATCGAACGCGTGGAAGTGCTCAAGGGCCCGGGCGCGCTCGCCAACGGCGTCGGTCCCAATGGCAGCATCGGCGGCAGCATCAACGTGGTCACCAAGCGCGCCTCCGACATTCCGCTCACGCGCGTCACCGGCACCTACATGGGCAAAGCGCAGTTCGGCACGCACATCGACGTGGGCCGCCGCTTCGGCGAGGACAACCAGTGGGGCGTGCGCGTCAACGGCCTCGTGCGCGGCGGCGAAGGCAACATCGACGGCGGCAGGCAGAACCTCAACCTCGGCTCCATCGGCCTCGACTATGCCGGGGCGCGCACGCGCTGGTCGCTCGACGCCTTCGCCACGCGCGGCGAGACGAAGGAGTTCCGGCCGCAGACCAACTTCGCCGGCACGGCGACCGCGGTGCCGGCCGTGCCCGACGCGCGCCTCAACTTCTACCCCGGCACGAAGCTGCAGGACAACGTGAAGACCGTGATGTCGCGCCTGGAGCACGACCTCAGCGACAGCACCACGGTGTACGGCAGCGTGGGCTACATGGATCTGGACTACGAGCAGACCTTCCCGAGCGGCCGCCCGAACGCCGCGGGCGCCTTCAACGTCTCCAACGCCTACTACGACCAGTACACCAAATCCAAGGCCGCCGACGCCGGCCTGCGCACCCGCTTCGCCACGGGCGACGTGAAGCACACGCTGGCCGTGGGCGTGAACTACCTCGACCAGGAGACCGGCTACTTCTACGCCACCTCGGCCACGACGAACCCCTCGAGCCTGTACGACCCGGCGCCCCTGCCCCCGATGACCGTCGCCCGCGGCGCGCCGGGCAAGAGCTCGGTCACGAAGCAGCACAGCATCGCCGTGGCCGACACGATGTCGTTCGCGAACGACCGCTTCCTGGTCACGCTCGGCCTGCGCGACCAGAGCATGGAGCAGGACAACTTCAACCCGGCGAGCGGTGCCGCCACCAGCCACTACAAGAAAAGCGCCGTCACGCCGCTCGCCGGCCTGGTGTTCAAGCCCGCGAAGAACATCTCGGTCTATACCAACTACACCGCCGGCCTCACGCGCGGCGCCACGGCCGGCGTGGACACCGCCAACGCGGGCGAAACCTTCGCGCCGCAGAAATCCAAGCAGCACGAAGTGGGCGTGAAGGTGGACTGGGGCCGCATCACCACCCAGGCCGCCATCTACCAGATCAAGCGGCCCAGCGCCTTCACCGACCCGGTGACGAACATCTACAGCTTCGGCGGCGAACAGCGCAACCGCGGCCTGGAGCTGACGGCCTACGGCGAAGTGCAGCGCGGCCTGCGGCTGATGGCCAGTGCCGCCTTCAACGACGCCCAGCTCACGCGCACCGCGGGCGGCGTCAACCAGGGCAACGACGCCGCGGGCGTGCCCGACCGCACCTTCAACCTCGGCCTCGACTGGGACACGCCCTGGGTGCCGGGCCTGAGCCTGAACGGCCGCGTGATCCACACCTCGTCCGTGTACGCCGACGCCGCCAACCGCCTGCGCGTGGGCAACTGGACGCGCCTGGACATCGGCGCCCGCTACGCCACCAGGGTGGCCAACAAGCCGGTGGTTTTCCGCGCGAGCCTGGAGAACGCGTTCGACAAGAACTACTGGGTGGTCAGCAACTACGTGACGGTGGGCGCGCCGCGCACGCTGATGCTGTCGGCGGCGGTGGATTTCTGAAGTCCCTCCAACGCGAACGCTTCTGATCCCCGTGCGCATGCATACCATGGCGCCGGGGACTTTCACGACAAATGTCCCTGCCCGCGCGATACTCCGCAGCTGAAAAAAGCAAAATCAGGAACAGCACATGCAGGGCAACCCACAGGTCATCGACTACTTCAAGGATCTGCTGCGCGGCGAACTCGCCGCGCGCGATCAGTACTTCATCCACTCGCGGATCTATGAGGACCAGGGCTTCCTGAAGCTCTACGAGCGCATCCACCACGAGATGGAGGAAGAGACACAGCACGCCGACGCGCTGCTGCGCCGCATCCTGTTCCTCGGTGGCCTGCCCGACATGCGCCCCCGCGAGTTCACGCCCGGCACCACGGTGCCCGAGATGCTGCGCAAGGACCTGCAGACCGAGTACGAGGTGCGCGCCGCGCTGCAGGCCGGCGTGTTCCTGTGCGAAGGCGCGCGCGACTACGTGAGCCGCGACATCCTGCTCGCGCAGCTCAAGGACACGGAAGAGGACCACGCCTACTGGCTCGAAAAGCAGCTCGGCCTGATCGAGCGCGTGGGCCTGCAGAACTACCTGCAGTCGCAGACCGCTTCGGGCACGCCCTGATTCCGGCAGCGCCCGCCGCGCGCCGCCCATGGAAAAAAGCCGCACCGGCGACGGTGCGGCTTTTCTTTTGCTCCCGCGGGAAGCGGTCAGTCGTCCAGCAGCGACAGGTCGCGCACGGCGCCCTTGTCGGCCGACATCACGAGCTTGGCATAGGCCTTGAGCGCGGCCGACACCTTGCGCGGGCGCGGTTTCGCGGGCTTCCAGCCACGGGCGTCCTGCTCGGCGCGGCGGCGGGCCAGTTCTTCGTCGCTCAGCAGCACGTCGATCGTGCGGTTCGGGATGTCGATGCGGATGCGGTCACCGTTCCGCACGAGGCCGATCGCGCCGCCGGCCGCCGCCTCGGGCGAGCAGTGGCCGATCGACAGGCCCGAGGTGCCGCCCGAGAAACGCCCGTCGGTCAGCAGCGCGCAGGCCTTGCCCAGGCCCTTGGACTTGATGTAGCTGGTCGGGTAGAGCATTTCCTGCATGCCGGGGCCGCCCTTGGGGCCTTCGTAGCGCACGATCACCACGTCGCCGGCCTGCACCTTGCCCGCCAGGATGTTCTCCACCGCCTCGTCCTGCGATTCGGTGACGTGGGCGGAACCTTCGAACACGTGGATGGATTCGTCCACGCCCGCCGTCTTGACCACGCAGCCGTCCAGCGCGATGTTGCCGGTCAGCACCGCCAGGCCGCCTTCCTTGCTGAAGGCGTGTTCATAGGAGCGGATGCAGCCCTCGGCGCGGTCCAGGTCCAGGCTGGGCCAGCGCGTGTTCTGGCTGAACGCCACCTGCGTGGGGATGCCGGCGGGGCCCGCCATGTAGAAATGGCGCACGGCCTCGTCCTGCGTGACCGCGATGTCCCACTGCTGCAGCGCTTCGCCGAGCGTTTTCGCGTGCACCGTGGGCGCGTCGGTGTGCAGCTTGCCGGCACGCGCCAGCTCGCCCAGGATGGCCATGATGCCGCCCGCGCGGTGCACGTCTTCGATGTGGTACTTGTTGGTGTTGGGTGCCACCTTGCACAGTTGCGGCACGGAACGCGAGAGGCGGTCGATGTCGGCCATGGTGAAGTCGATCTCCGCTTCGCGGGCGATGGCCAGCAGGTGCAGGATGGTGTTGGTGGAGCCGCCCATGGCGATGTCCAGCGTCATCGCGTTCTCGAAGGCGTCGAAGCCCACCGAGCGCGGCAGGATGCGTTCGTTCTCCTGCTCGTAGTACTCCTTGGCCAGCTCGACGATGCGGCGGCCGGCGCGCTTGAAGAGCTGTTCGCGGTCGGCGTGCGTAGCCACCACGGTGCCGTTGCCGGGCAGCGACAGGCCCAGCGCTTCGGTCAGGCAGTTCATCGAATTGGCGGTGAACATGCCCGAGCAGGAGCCGCAGGTCGGGCAGGCGGAGCGCTCCACCTCGGCCACGTCGGCGTCGGAGTACTTGTCGTCGGCGGCGATCACCATCGCGTCCACCAGGTCGAGCTTCTTGAACTCGATCGTCTTGGTGACCGGGTTGGCCAGGCGCGTCTTGCCGGCCTCCATCGGGCCGCCGGAGACGAACACCACGGGAATGTTCAGGCGCATGGCGGCCATCAGCATGCCGGGCGTGATCTTGTCGCAGTTCGAAATGCAGACCATCGCGTCGGCGCAGTGCGCGTTCACCATGTACTCGACCGAGTCCGCGATGATGTCGCGGCTGGGCAGCGAATACAGCATGCCGTCGTGGCCCATGGCGATGCCGTCGTCGACCGCGATGGTGTTGAATTCCTTGGCGACGCCGCCGGCCGCCTCGATCTCGCGCGCGACGAGCTGTCCCAGGTCCTTCAGGTGCACGTGGCCCGGCACGAACTGGGTGAACGAATTGACCACCGCGATGATCGGCTTGCTGAAGTCGTCGTCCTTCATGCCGGTGGCGCGCCACAGGGAGCGGGCACCGGCCATGTTGCGTCCGGCGGTGGAGGTCTTGGAACGGTATGCGGGCATCGTGGGTCGGGAGAAAGCGGTTGGAGGGCTCGGTCGCTCGCGCGCGGGCGACACCGAATTATCCTCCACCGCCCTTCCCTGCCGGGCTGCAGGCCCTGGCCGGGCCGCCCGGGCGCGGCACCCCCGCGCCGGCTTGCCCGCTATTTGCGGCGCGGTCGCACGCCCATGGCTTCCTTGTTGCGGTCGATGCGGTCGCGCTTGCGCCGGTCGATCTTCTCGATGGCGCGGCGCTTGGTGTAGCCGGTGGCGTCCGCCCAGGCCCACCAGGCGGCGGTGACGGCGAAGGGCGACAGCACCCACCACCAGCTCCACGTGGCGACGGGCCCGACCTCCAGGTACTTGAGCAGCACCAGCAGGATTCCGAGAGCCAGGGTATACATGATGGTGCCACCTCCAGGACGGGGCGGTGGCGGCCAGAACGGGTCTCCGGAAAAGAACCCTCCGGCCCGTCCTGTCAACCCCGGCCACTACAATTTCATTGAGCCGCATACTAACCCACCGAAAGTCACCCGATGAAGCGCACGCTCCCCCTCCTCCTGCTGGCCTTCTCCGCCGCCGCGCCCGCCCTGGCCGACCAGGCGCTGGCCACGGCCAAGAACTGCATGGCCTGCCATGCCGTGGACAAGAAGCTGGTGGGCCCCGCCTACAAGGACGTGGCGGCCAAGTACGCCGGCCAGAAGGACGCCGTCGACAAGCTGGCCGTGAAGATCATGAAGGGCGGCTCGGGCGTGTGGGGCCCGGTGCCCATGCCGGCCAACTCCCAGGTCAACGAGGCCGAGGCGAAGAAACTGGCGGCGTGGGTGCTTTCGCTCAAGTAATTTGTCTCGCCTGGCACGAAAAAAGCCGCCCTTCCGGGCGGCTTTTGCTTGGCCGTCGTGCAGCCGCGGGGGCGTGGGCGGAAACCCCCGGTCCGCTCACAGCACCGGATCGCGGCGCATGCGCATCTGGTCTTCCAGCTGGCCCACATAGGCTGCCGTGGCGTTGTCGGACTCCTGGGCCCGCGCGGCGAAGTGCGATTCCAGCGCATCGATGCGCGCGAGCAGCGCGGCCTGCCCCTGCTGGTGTTGCGATTCCAGATAGGTGCGCAGCTCGGTGAAGCGCGACAACTCGGCACGGTCGGCCAGTTCACGCTGGGCCTGCATTTCCTTGACGTGGCGGCGCGTCTCCAGCAGCACGGAGCCCTGCAGCGACAGCACGTAGGCGATGAAGAAGACGCCCAGCAGCGCCGTGAGCCCCAGCATCAGCAGGCCGAGCGGCGCCTGGAACGAGGTGAAGCCCAGCGAGATCGCCGAGGGCGTCGCCAGGGTGGTCCAGTTGAGCGCGGCGAGCACGGCGATGGCCGCGACGACGAGCAGGATGACGATGGATCGGAAGGCCATGGTTATTCTCCGGGAAAGGTATCGGGCGCCGCACTGCGCCTGCAAGAGCGCGGCGGCGTTGCCACCCGGTTGTAACCCGGCCATGGTGCTCCCGGTGAGGCGGGAGGGATGAAACAGATTCCGTCCTACAGGATCCGGCAGCGCGCTGCGATGCCGGGCGCGGCCCTGGTAGGTGCACGCCGCCAGCAGGGGTAGGACGGACTTTATGACCAGTGAACCCGTCCCATGCTGCGCCTCAAAGGAGAGGGTTCTGCCGTCACCCACATCGCCTTCGGCGATATGAGTGCCGTCAAACCCCGCGAGCGCTGTGCGCGGGCCATCTGCGATGGCCCTCCCGGATCAGTTGGCTTGCGCCAACTGGTCCAGGATCGCGGGGTTTTCCAAGGTGCTCGTATCCTGCGTGATGGCCTCGCCCTTCGCGATGGAGCGCAGCAGGCGGCGCATGATCTTGCCGCTGCGGGTCTTGGGCAGGTTGTCGCCGAAGCGGATGTCCTTCGGTTTCGCGATCGGGCCGATCTCCTTGGCCACCCAGTCGCGCAGTTCCTTGGCGATGGCCTTGGCCTCGTCGCCCGTGGGGCGCGGGCGCTTGAGCACCACGAAGGCGCAGATGGCCTCGCCGGTCAGGTCGTCGGGGCGGCCCACCACCGCGGCTTCGGCCACGAGGTCGGTCTTGGAGACGAGGGCCGATTCGATTTCCATCGTGCCCATGCGGTGGCCCGAGACGTTCAGCACGTCGTCGATGCGGCCGGTGATGCGGAAGTAGCCGCGGTCGGCGCTGCGCACCGCGCCGTCGCCCGCCAGGTAGTAGCCCTTGAGCTCTTCGGGGAAGTAGCTCTTCTTGAAGCGCTCCGGGTCGTTCCAGATGGTGCGGATCATGCTCGGCCAGGGGCGCTTGATGACCAGGATGCCGCCCGTGCCGTTGGCGATGTCGTTGCCGGACTCATCGACGATGGCGGCGGTGATGCCCGGCAGCGGCAGCGTGCAGGAGCCCGGCACCAGCGGCGTGGCGCCCGGCAGCGGGGTGATGACGTGGCCGCCGGTCTCGGTCTGCCAGAAGGTGTCCACGATGGGGCAGCGCTCGCCGCCCACGTTCCTGTGGTACCACATCCAGGCTTCGGGGTTGATGGGCTCGCCCACGCTGCCCAGGATGCGCAGGCTCGACAGGTCGGAGCTGGACGGATGCACCGCCTTGTCGGCCTCGGCCGCCTTGATGAGCGAGCGGATCGCCGTGGGCGCGGTGTAGAAGATCGACACCTTGTGGCGCTCGATCATCTGCCAGAAGCGGCCGGCGTTCGGGTAGGTGGGCACGCCCTCGAACACCACCTGCGTGGCACCCGCGGCGAGCGGGCCGTAGGCCACGTAGGTGTGGCCGGTGATCCAGCCGATGTCGGCCGTGCACCAGAAGACGTCTTGGGGCTTCAGGTCGAAGGTCCAGTCCATGGTCAGCTTGGCCCACAGCAGGTAGCCGCCGGTGGAGTGCTGCACGCCCTTGGGCTTGCCCGTGGAGCCGCTGGTGTAGAGGATGAACAGCGGGTGTTCGGCGCCGACCGGCTCCGGCGCGCACTCGGCGCTCTGGCCGGCCAGGGCGTCTTCGAAGGTTTTGTCGCGGCCCGCCACCATGTTGCAGGCCGTGGCCGTGCGCTGGAAGACGAGGATGCTGCGGATGGTGTCGCAGCCGCCCATGGCCAGGGCCTCGTCCACGATGGCCTTGAGCGGCAGTTCCTTGCCGCCGCGCATCTGGTAGTTGGCGGTGACCACGGCCACCGCGCCGGCGTCGATGATGCGCTCCTGCAGCGCCTTGGCCGAGAAGCCGCCGAACACCACGCTGTGCGTGGCGCCGATGCGCGCGCAGGCCTGCATCGCGACCACGCCCTCGATGGTCATGGGCATGTAGATGAGCACGCGGTCGCCCTTCTTCACGCCCTCGGCCTTGAGCGCGTTGGCGAAGCGGGCCACGCGCTCCAGCAGTTCCCTGTACGTCACCTTCGTCACGGCGCCGTCGTCGGCCTCGAAGATGATCGCGGTCTTGTTCTCGACCGGCGTGCCGATGTGGCGGTCCAGGCAGTTGGCGCTGGCGTTCAGCTCGCCGTCGGCGAACCACTGGAAGAAGGGCGCGTTGGATTCATCGAGCGTGCGGGTGAACGGCTTGGTCCACTGCACGTTCTCGCGCGCCAGGCGCGCCCAGAAGCCCTCGAAGTCCCGCTCGGCCTCGGCGCACAGGGCCTCGTAGCCGGCCATGCCGGACACGCGGGCGGCTTGCTCGCAGGCCGCGGGCGGGGGGAACACGCGGTTTTCCACCAGCACGGATTCGATCGTGGACGTTGACGCACTCATTTGCTTGTGTCTCCAGGGAGTCGTTGGAACGGGTTTTCGGCGGTACTGTGGGCGGGCGCACTTACAGGCCACTGACGCATGCCGCCAGCGCGCGCCACGCAGGGCCCGGCCTGCCGCCGGCACGGCCTCCATGCTACTCCCGGCACCGGCGTGCCGGCCCGCTCCCGCCGCGCAGCAGCCCCACGGCGCGGCAGCTCTACGGCAGGCCCTAGAATCCCGCCGCGATCCTCCCGCCCTCCGGGTTTCCATCCATCCCCTTCCCCACCGATATGGCCTTCCCCAAAGACTCCGTCCCGCGCCCGCAGGGGCCTGCCCTGAGCCCGCTCGCTTCGCTCATCTTCGCGAGCCGCTGGCTGCAGCTGCCCCTGTACCTGGGGCTCATCGTCGCCCAGGGGGTGTACGTCTGGCACTTCCTGGTGGAACTCTGGCACCTGGTGGAGGCCGCCTTCGGGCACCAGCCGGCGCTGCAGGCGCTGGTGACCAGCATCGGCTACAAGCCGGGCGTGGAAATCGTCGCGCTCAACGAGACGGTAATCATGCTGGTGGTGCTGGCGCTCATCGACGTGGTGATGATCTCCAACCTGCTCATCATGGTGATCGTCGGCGGCTACGAAACCTTCGTGAGCCGGCTCAACCTGCACACCCATCCCGACCAGCCGGAGTGGCTGGGCCATGTGAACGCGTCGGTGCTGAAGGTGAAGCTGGGCCTGTCGATCATCGGCATCAGCTCGATCCACCTGCTCAAGACCTTCATCAATGCGGCCAACTACGACACCAAGGTGCTGATGTGGCAGACCATCATCCACGTGGCGTTCCTGGCCAGCGCCATCGCGATCGCCTACACGGACCGGCTGCTGCACGTCTCGCACGAGAAGCATTGACCACCGCTGCGCGGGCCGCACCCCGGCGCCACGGTCGCGCCCGCGCTTAACACATCCGTAAAACCCGGTGTTTTGACTCAAAAACACCAAATGCTTACACTTTAGCGGTGTTTTACAACCTGCAGCGCAGGTAATCCGGCTCCGCCCCGCGTGCGTTTTTTGATACGCCGCCGTTCCGCGGATTTGGATCATCCCGCCGGCACCGCCGCAGCCCAGGCTGCCGCTGCCGGCGCCTCGGCCGGTTCCCGGCCCTGATGCCCCACGGGGCACCGGCGGAGTCCTCGCAGCCCGACCTCTCCGCCGCGCGCCCCTCGCCCTTGCGCACCGCCTTCGCGTGCCATGCGGGCCAAACCCGGGCCGGTTCCTCCGCCCCCCTTCCTTCCGGCAACGCCGGTGCATGCCCTTCGGGCGCACCGCGCGGGGCCGCCGCATCAGGTCTTCGCCGCGGACCGGCCCGTGCCCGGGTGCGCCCTGTCCATCAGGGCGCCCCCCGGGCGTGTTCGTTCAACCCGTTCCAACCGAGGGAGGACCCACGACGTGGCCAAGCAAATCACCATCGACCATGTATTCAAGGTATTCGGCGACGCGCCGGAAGATGCGCTCGCGCTCGTGCGCCAGGGCTGCAGCAAGCAGGAGATCCTGGCGCGCACCGGCCAGTCCATCGGCGTCTTCGACGCCACCTTCACCATCGAGGCCGGCGAAATCTTCGTCGTGATGGGGCTCTCGGGGTCCGGCAAGTCGACGCTGGTGCGCATGCTCAACCGCCTGATCGAGCCCACCGCCGGCCGCATCCTGGTCGAGGGCACCGACATCAACGGCCTGTCGGACCGCGCGCTGCGCGCGCTGCGCCGCAAGGACATCAGCATGGTGTTCCAGTCGTTCGCGCTGATGCCGCACATGACGGTGCTCGACAACACCGCCTTCGGCCTGGAGCTGGCCGGCGTGGACCGCGCCGAGCGCCAGCGGCAGGCCGCCGCCGCGCTGGAGCAGGTGGGCCTGGCCGGCTGGGGGCAGAGCTATCCCGACGAGCTCTCCGGCGGCATGCAGCAGCGCGTGGGCCTGGCGCGCGCGCTCGCATCCGATCCGTCCATCCTGCTGATGGACGAGGCGTTCTCGGCGCTGGACCCGATCATCCGCACCGAGATGCAGAGCGAGCTGCTGCGGCTGCAGCAGATCCGCCGGCGCACCATCGTCTTCATCTCGCACGATCTGGACGAGGCGATGCGCATCGGCGACCGCATCGCGATCATGAAGGACGGCCACGTGGTGCAGGTGGGCACGCCCGACGACATCCTGCGCAACCCGGCGAACGACTACGTGCGCAGCTTCGTGCGCGGCGTGGACGCGGCGGCCGTGTTCAAGGCCGGCGACATCGCGCGCAAGCGGCTGACCGTGGTGCGCGAGCACACCGACCGCGGCTGCCGCCCCGCGCTGCAGCTGATCGAAGGGCACGACGACAACTTCGCGTACGTGGTCACGCCCTCGCAGCGCTACCTGGGCACCGTGTCGGCCGATTCGCTGCGCGCCGCGCTGCATGGCCATTCGGGCCCGCTCGGGCTGCAGCACGCTTTCATTCCGGAGGTGGGCACGGTGCCGGCCGACGCGCCCGTGGCCGACCTGTTCGGCCAGGTCGCCCAGGCGCCCTGCGCGCTGCCCGTGGTCGAGGCCGACGGCCGCTTCCGGGGCGTGGTCAGCAAGACGGCGCTGCTGCGCTTCCTGGACCGCGACACGCCGCCGGTGCCTCCCAGCGCGCCGGCCGCCGCGCTCGCCACTGCCACGGCCACAGCCACAGCCCCCGCCGAATCCGACACCGCCAGGAGCCTCGCATGAACGCCACCGCCACGCATTCCCTTCCCGCCGCCGCCACCGCAGCCGGCAGCGGCCTCCATGCCCACACCACGCAGGCGACCCAGATCGCGCAGGCCGGCCCGGTGCCCGCGCCGGCACCCGACGCCAACCCCTGGGCCGCCGCGGGCGAGGGCCCCGCCGAGGTGGCTTCCGCGGTCGCGCCGCAGCCGCCCGCGGCCGATGCGCCGTCCGCCGACCTCTCGGCCGACCCCTGGGCCGCGACCTCGGCCGCCGGAGCCGATGCCGATGCCGGAGGCGGCGCGGACTGGCTGAACGCGGCCCCCGACGCGGCATCCGGTGCCCCGGCTTCGTCCTCGCTGCCCCACGATGCGCTGGCCGGCGCGGCCGATCCGTCGCAGGCGGCCGGAGGTCTGCACCTGTCGCAGCTCTGGGACGGATCGCTTCCCGTGGAGCACTGGATCAACCAGGGCCTGACCTGGACGGTTCAGCACTTCCGTCCCGCATTCCAGGCCGTGCGCGCGCCGGTGGACGCCACGCTCGGCGGCGTGCATGCGCTGCTTACCGGCCTGCCCACGCTGGGCATGGTCGCCGTGGTGGGCCTGCTGGCATGGCAGTTCGCGGGGCGCGCGCTGGCGCTGGGGGCGGTGGTCTCGCTGCTGCTGGTGGCGATGCTCGGCATCTGGCAGGAAGCGATGGTGACGCTGTCGCTGGTGCTCACCTCGCTGGCCTTCTGCCTGGTGCTCGGGCTGCCGCTGGGCATCCTGCTGGCCAGCAGCGACCGTGCGCAGCGCCTGCTGCGGCCGGCGCTCGACGCGATGCAGACCACGCCCGCGTTCGTCTACCTGGTGCCCGTGGTGATGCTGTTCGGCATCGGCAACGTGCCCGGCGTGGTGGTGACCATCGTGTTCGCGCTGCCGCCGCTGGTGCGCCTCACCAACCTGGGGCTGCGGCAGGTGCGGCCCGATCTGGTGGAAGCGGCCCGGGCCTATGGGGCCTCGCCGCTGCAGATGCTCTGGAAGGTGCAGTTGCCGCTCGCGCTGCCCTCTATCATGGCCGGCGTGAACCAGGCACTGATGCTGTCGCTGTCGATGGTGGTGATCGCCTCGATGATCGCCGTGGGCGGCCTGGGCCAGATGGTGCTGCGCGGCATCGGCCGGCTCGACATGGGGCTGGCCACCGTGGGCGGCCTGGGCATCGTGCTGCTCGCGATCACGCTGGACCGCATCACGCAGGCGCTGGGCCAGCCCCAACGCGGATCGCGCCACTGGTGGCAGACGGGCCCGGTGGGCCTGGTGGGGGCCGCGCTGCGGCGCCGCACGCCCGCCGCATCCGTCCAGCCCGGTGCGGCCGCCCCCTCCGCCGCGCAGGACGCGCCGCCCCTCGCAGGTGCCGCCCGCTGAAGCCCGCACACCCGTTTGCACTCCAGGAGAAACCGATGCCTTCCCTCTTCCGATCCTTCGGGCACCGCACCCGCCGCACCGCCGCCGCCGCCGCCTGCATCCTGGCGGGCGCGCTGTCGCTGGCCCCCGCCCTGGCCGCGCCTGCCGCCGGGGATGCCGCCGCCCTGCCCGGCAAGGGCGTGCAGGTGCAGCCGCTGCAGAGCTCCAACGCCGAGGAGACCTTCCAGACGCTGCTCGTCTCGCGCGCGCTGCAGCAGCTCGGCTACGAGACGCAGCCCATCAAGGAAATCGAGTACGCCACGGCCCACGTGGCGATCGCCAACGGCGACGCGACTTTCATGGCCGATCACTGGGATCCGCTGCACGCCGACTTCTACAAGAACGCCGGCGGCGACGCGAAGCTCTGGCGCAAGGGCGCCTACTCGCCCAATGCGGTGCAGGGCTACCTGATCGACCGCAAGACCGCCGAGCAGTACCGGATCACGCACATCGACCAGTTGAAGGACCCGAAGATCGCCGCGCTGTTCGACGCCAACGGCGACGGCCGCGCCGACCTCACGGGCTGCAACCCGGGCTGGGGCTGCGAAGGCGTGATCGATCACCAATTGAAGGATTTCGGGCTCTCGCGCACGGTGACGCACGTGCAGGGCAGCTACGCGGCACTGATGGCGGACACGATCGCGCGCTACAGGCAGGGCAAGCCCATCCTCTACTACACCTGGACGCCCTATTGGGTGAGCGGCGTGCTGCGCCCCGGCCGGGACGTGGTGTGGCTGCAGGTGCCCCGCTCCTCGCTGCCCGGCGAGCAGGCCGGCATCGACACGAAGCTGCCGGACGGCAAGAACTACGGCTTCATCCCGAACGTGCAGCAGATCGTCGCGAACAGGGCCTTCGCCGACCGGAACCCGGCGGCGGCGAAGCTCTTCGAAGTGATGGAGCTGCCCGTGGCCGACATCAATGCGCAGAACCTCGCGATGCGCAACGGCCAGGCCCGGCAGGCCGACATCGAGCGCCATGTGGACGGCTGGATCCGCGCGCACCAGGCCGCGTTCGACGGCTGGATCCGGCAGGCCCGCGAAGCCGCTGCGCGTTAGGGGGCCACACGCCCGGTACGGCCCCACGGCCCCGCCCTTCCGCCCGCGGCGTGGGGCCCTGTCAGGCGCTCTCGCCGCCCGTCTGGAACACGCGCGAGAAATCGCAGCAGGCCTGGGCGAGCATGACGATCGAGGCCACCAGCGCGCTGCGGTGGCCGCCCTTGTGCAGCGCCACGTAGGGCACCGGCGGCAGCGCGGGCTCGACCTGCAGCACTTCGAGCATGCCGGCCTCGACCAGCGGCGCCAGGCAATCCCGCGGCAGGTAGGCCACGCCCAGGCCGGAGACGGCGAGCCCCGTCAGCGCGACGAGGTTGCTCACCACGATCGAGTCGGCGGGCTCCACGCCGCGCTCCGCCATCCATGCGTCGTAGATGCGCCCCGTGCCGGAATTGCTGCCCTGCACCAGCATGCGGTGCCGCGCGAGTTCGTGCAGGCGCACCGGCCCACGCCCGGGGGCGCGCACCAGGCCGGGCTTGCCCATCCACGCGCTGTCCACGCGGCCCACGCGGGTGGCGACGAGGCGCGCGTCGTCGAACGCGTCGGGCAGGATCGCCAGGTCCACTTCGTCGGCCAGGAGCTTGTCGCGCAGCGGCAGGCTGCCGTCCACGTCGGGCTCCAGGATCACCTTCGGGTAGTGCGCGCGCACCTGCGCCACGAGCCGCGGCAGCCACGTCATCGCGGTGAGTTCTGTCACGCCCAGGCGCAGCCGCCGCTCGACCACGCCGGGCTTGCCGAACTGCTCTACGGCCGCGTCGCGCTGATCGAGCAGCTTGCGCGCGATGACGAACATCTCCTCGCCCTTTTCCGTCAGCCGCGCCGTGCGCAGGCTGCGGTCGAACAACGGCGTGTCGAAAAGCTGCTCCAGCTCCTGGATGCGCTTGGACACGGCCGACTGGGTGGTGTGCAGCTTGTGGGCTGCCGGCCCGAAGCCGCCGAGCTGCACGATCCAGTAGAGCGCTTCAAGCTGCTTGAAAGTCATCATGGGGAAGGCCTCTTCACGGCGGAATGCGTGCGGGGGTGCGCAGGCTCTCGGAGCGCCGCATTCAACATCGATTTTTCTCATGCGATTCGAGCACAAAAAATCGCTTTTTTCCAATCATCGCGGCTTTCAGAATGCATCCAGCCCAGGCACCGCCCGGCCCCGTGACCCCAGGAGACCCCGATGACCATCCGCCGACCGATCCTTTCCGCCCTGCCCGCGCTGTGCGCCGCCTTCGCGGCCCTGCTGGCGGCCGCCCCCGCCTCCGCCCAGGAGATCGACACGCTGCGCAAGATCCAGGAGAGCGGCACCATCGTGATCGGCAACCGCGACAGCTCCATTCCGTTCTCGTACAAGCCGACGGGCAGCGGCGAGCCGGTGGGCTTCTCCAACGACATCTGCCTGAAGATCGTGGATGCGGTGAAGGCCAGGCTGGGCCTGCCCGCGCTGCGCGTGCAGTACATGCTGCTCAACTCCACCAACCGCATTCCGCTGATGCAGAACGGCACGGTGGACCTCGACTGCGCCACCACCACGAACTCGGTGGCCCGCCAGCAGCAGGTGGCGTTCGCGCCCAGCCATTTCGTGACCAACATCACCGTCGCGGTGAAGAAGGACTCCGGCATCCAGTCGCTCGCCGACCTGGGCGGCAAGACGGTGGCCACCGTGGCCGGAAGCACCTCGATGCAGCTGCTGCGCGGCCTGCGCCGCTCCGAGAAGATGGACGTGCAGGAGGTCTCCGGCAAGGACACGGCCGACGCGTTCCTGCTGCTGGCCAACGGCCGGGCGCAGGCCTACGTGCTCGACGACGTGCAGCTCGCCGGCCTGATCGCCACCGCCCCCAATCCGGGCGACTACCGCATCCTCAAGGACGTGGTGCTGCGCCAGGAACCCTACGGGATCATGCTGCGCAAGAACGATCCGGCCTTCCAGGCCGTGGTGGACCAGGCCGTCACCCAGCTCATGCAATCGGGCGAAATGGAAAAGCTCTATGCGCGCTGGTTCACGCAGCCGATCCCGCCGAGCAACGTGAACCTCAATTTCCCGATGACCGACGCGGTGCGCGAGGCCTACCGCAACCCCAACAACAAGGGCGTGCAATGAGCGCGGCCCACATCCATGGCGCGGGTGCCGCCTACCCGCAGGGCCTGCTGTTCCCGCCCGCGCTGATGGCCGAGGTGCGCGGGCGCTTCCTGCACGTGGACCGCGACCACCATGGCCGCGAGCGGCTTTACTTCGACAACGCGGGCGGCTCGCTGCGCCTGCGCGCCGCGGTGGAGCGCTTCGCCCAGGTGGATGCGGTGCCCGACAACACCGAGCGCATCCACGACACGGCGCGCGAGCTGCAGGACGTACAGGCCCGCGGCGCGGACGACCTGCGCATGCTGCTCAACGCCCGCGGCGGCAGCGTGTACGCCGCGCTCACCGCCTCCGGCGCGATGTTCGACATGGTGCGAGCCGTGGCCGAGAACGTGCCGGGCACCAACATGGTCACCACCGTGCTGGAGCACCCGTCCGCCTACGACGCCATGGAACGCTACGCCCGCCAGACCGGGCGCGAATTGCGCGTGGCGCCGAGCAATCCCGCCACCGGCGGGGTGGACGTGGAGGCGATCGCGCGGCTCATCGACGACGGCACCTGCGTGCTGAACGTGATCCATGCCTCCAACATCTCGGGCGCCAAGCTCGATCTGCCCGCCATCGTGCGCGCCGCGCGCGCCATCCGGCCCGACCTGTACATCCTGGTGGACGCCGTGCAGCACGCGCCGCACGGCCTGATCGATCTGCAGGCCGCGCCGGTGGACGGCATCAACATCGCGCCCTACAAGTTCTTCGGCTGCCGCGGCTCGGGCTTCGCCTGGCTGTCCGACCGGGCGGCCGCGCTGCCGCACCACAAGCTTTCCGGAAAGCCCGCGGGCTACTGGGACCTGGGCAGCACCTCGCCCTGGCAGTTCGCGGTGATGACCGAGATCGTGGACTACGTGTGCTGGATCGGCACCCATTCCCAGGGCGGCGGGGTGGCCGCCGATGCGCCGCGGCGCGAACGCTTCGCGGCCGGCATCGAGAGCATCGAGCTGCACGAGCGGGCCCTGCTGCGGCGCCTGCTCGCGGGCGGCGGCGACGGCGGCCCCAAGGGGCTGCGGGCGCAGCCGGGCGTGCAGGTGTTCCTCGACCACGACGACCTCGTGCGGCGCGACCTCATCATCGCCATCGGCTTCGACCACCTGGAATGCACCGATGCCGTGCGCGAATACGCGCAGCGCGGCATCACCGTGTACGAGCGCAGCACCGCGAGCATCTATTCGCGCCGCATGCTCGATTCGTTCGGCATCGCGGGCGCGGTACGCGTGTCGCCGCTGCACTGCCACACCCCGGCCGACGTGGACCGCTTCCTGGCCGCCACGCAGGACATCGCACGGGCGCATGCGAGGGCCCCGGAGGTGGCGGCGCCCTAGCGGCGGCGCTCGGCAGGGCGCAATTTTTCTCCCGGATTGGCCTGCACAGTCGGGCTTTTCGCCACTTTCCAGGAGAACCCATGGCCCTGCCGCCCGACTTCCACGACCTGCCTGCCACCGCATCCGTTCCGGCGGCCACCGCCCGCCGCCGCAGTCGCACGGCGGCCGCACCGTCGGCGTGCGAATTGCCGCTGGCAGCCTTCGCCGTGGCGGCGCTTCTCTACGCGGGCATGGCCACCGCCCAACCCGCTGCCGGGGAAGGCCACCGGCCGCCCCCTCCCCCGCCCGAGGCGTACACGGCCTGCACGGGCCAGACGGAAGGCGCGTCCGTCACGCTCACCATGCCGGACGGCAAGACACTGCCGGGCACTTGCCGCACAATGGCCGGTTCCCTCGTGGCCCAGCCCGCGGGCGGCCCGCCGGGCGCCGGCGGCCCCCCGCCCGCCCGCTGACACACCGCCGCTCCGCCCCGTTCGCCGATGCCCCGCCTCACCCTGCAAAGCAAAGCCTTCATCGCGCTCAGCATCCTGCTGGCCGTGCTGCTGGCGCTCTTCATGGGATTTTCCCGGCTGGGCCTGCAGCGGGGCCTGGGCCCCTACATCGCGGAAATCGAACTGGGCCGGCTGGACTGGCTCGCGGTACGGCTGGAGCGCGCCTACGTGCTGCACGGCGGCTGGGACACGCTGCGCACCCAGCCCGAACTCTGGCGGCAGATGCACAAGCCCGGCGAGCTGCCCCGGGCGACCTTCGGCCCGACGCCTCCCCAAAAACGCGACGGGCCGGGCACGGGGACCGGCAGCGGCGCATCCGCGGCGCAGCGGGGTACGGGCAGCGCGTCCTCCATGTGCAGCAGCGATCCCGCGGCCTCCGGCGACGGCGGCCTGCCGCCCTCCGCGGGTGCGCCCGCCGGCGAGGGCGCCGCGGCGGGCCGGCCACCGGGGGCCCAGCCACCGCCCGACCCGTCGGGCCATGCGCTCTCGATGCGGCTGGGCCTGATCGACGGCCAGCGCAACGTCGTCGCGGGCATGGAGCCGCAGCCCGGCTCCGCCCGGCGCGTGCTGCGCGGCCCGCGCGGCGAGGCCATCGGCCAGCTCGTGCTGCTGCCGCCGCTGGACGTGGAAACCGATGCGGACCAGGCCTTCCTGCGCCAGCAACTGGTGTTCGTGGCCTGGACGGGCGCCGCCGGCCTGGTGCTCGCCCTGGGGCTGTCCTGGTGGCTGGCGCGGCGCTGGCTCGCCCCGGTGGGCGCGCTGGTGAACGGAGCCCGCCAGGTGGCGGCTGGCCGGCTGGACACGCGCGTGCCGGTGGATGGCGACGACGAACTGGCCCACCTGGCATCCACCTTCAACGACATGGCCGAACAGCTCGCCGGCATGGAGGCCTCGCGCCGCCAGTGGATTGGCGACGTGGCGCACGAGCTGCGCACCCCGCTGGCCGCGATGCGCGCCGAGATCGAGGCCGTGCAGGACGGCATCCGGCCGTTCGACGGCAGCACCGCGCTGCGCCTGCACCGGCAGGTGATGCGGCTGATCCAGCTGGTCGGCGACCTGCGCGCCAGCCTGGATGCCGCCGGCGAGGCCACGCCCGCGGCCCTGGTGCCCGTGCGCCCGCTTCCGCTGCTGACCGAGGCGGTCGCCTCGATGCAGGCCCGGTTCGACAACGCCGCCATCGCGCTCGACACTTCGGCGCTCGACGCCTGGGCCGCCGACCCCGCTCAGAGCGCGGACGCGCTGGTGCGGGGCGATGCGGCCCAGCTGCACCGCGTGTACCTCAACCTGCTGGAGAACAGCCTGCGCTACACCGAGGCCGGCGGCCGGCTGTGCATCGCGGCGCGCATCGAGCGCTCCTCCGGCGAGGGCGGCGCGCGGCTCGTGCTGCAATGGGACGACACCGCGCCCGGCGTGCCCGCCCACGAACTGCCGCGCGTGTTCGACCGCCTCTACCGCGCCGAAGCCTCCCGCACGCGGGCCGCGGGCGACACCGGCGGATCGGGCCTGGGCCTCGCGATCTGCCGGGCCATCGTGCAGGCCCACGGCGGCCGGATCACCGCCGAGGCCTCGCCGCTCGGCGGCCTGCGCATCCTTCTCATCCTTCCCCTGCTGGAGACTCCCCGTCCATGAACGACGCTCCCCCACGCATCCTCGTGGTCGAAGACGAGCCCGATATCGCGGCCGTCGTGATCGACTACCTGCGCCACTCGGGCTTCGAGGCCGAACACGTGGCCGACGGCACCACCGCGCTGCAGCGGCTGTCCGGCCCGACGCCGCCCGACCTCACCCTGCTGGACATCATGCTGCCCGGCATGGACGGGCTCGACGTGCTGCGCCAGGCCCGCCGCCATACCGACCGGCCCGTCATCCTGGTCACCGCGCGCGTGGAGGAGGTCGACCGCCTGATCGGCCTGGAGCTGGGCGCGGACGACTACATCTGCAAGCCCTTCTCCCCGCGCGAGGTGGTGGCCCGCGTGCGCACGGTGCTGCGCCGCACCGCCGCCGGCGACGCCAGCGCCGCCGCGGCGCAGGACCCGCTCCTGGTGCTCGACGAGGCGTTCTGGCAGGTCATGCTGCGCGGCACGCCGGTGGCCCTCACGCCGCGCGAATTCCGGCTGCTGCAGGCGCTGGCGAGCCAGCGCGGCCGCATCTTCTCGCGCGCCCAGCTGCTCGACATGGCGTACGACGACACGCTCGACGTGAACGAACGCGCGATCGACAGCCACATCAAGAACCTGCGCCGCAAGCTGCGCGCCGCGGACGGCAGCGACCACGAATGGATCCGCTCGGTGTACGGGGTCGGCTTTTCCTTCGAGCCTCCGGCGGACTGACGGCGCCGGGGCGCCTTTTTCCCACCGGCAGGCTCCGGTCCTTCCTACACACGGGCGGCGCGGATCGGGGTGTGATGTGCACAGTCCCGCACTCCAGCCTGCCATGTCCGTCCCTGCCGAATCCCTGCCCTCTTCCACGTCCCGGCCCCGTCCCGCGCGCCTGCCCGGCGGCCTGCGGTACGTGCAGCCCGACACGCTGCCCGGCCTCACCCGCGTGCTGCGCGGCAAGCACTTCAAGTTCCGCCGGCCCGACGGGCAGTGGGTGACCGACGAAGAGGAGATCGCCCGCATCCGCAAACTGGCGATCCCGCCGGCCTACACGAACGTCTGGATCTGCCCGCTGCCGGAAGGCCATCTGCAGGCGACCGGACTGGACGCGCGCGGCCGCCGCCAGTACCGCTACCACCCCGAGTGGCGCCTGCAGCGGGACGAGGCGAAGTTCGAGCGCATGCAGGCCTTCGGCCGCGCCCTGCCCCGCATCCGCGCGCGGGTGGCGCGCGACCTGAAGCCCCGCCGCGGCGAGCCCGCCCTCTCGCGCACCGTGGTGCTCGCCACGATAGTGCGGCTGCTGGACACCACGTTCATGCGCGTGGGGAACGAGGAATACGCCGCCGCCAACCGCTCCTACGGCCTCACCACGCTGCGCAACCGCCACGCCGGCGTGCGCGGCAGCCGGCTCACGCTGCGCTTTCGCGGCAAGAGCGGCGTGGAACAGCAGGCCACGCTGGAAGACCCGCGCGTGGCCCGCGTGGTGCGCCGCTGCCAGCAATTGCCGGGGCAGGAGCTGTTCCAGTACGAAGACGAGGACGGCACGCGGCACACGGTCGGCTCCAGCGACGTGAACGATTACCTGCACGAGATCGCCAACGGGCGCGGCAAGGGCCGTGAAGGTGATGGCGGCGATGGCGAGGGCATGCGCTTCACCGCCAAGGATTTCCGCACCTGGCACGGCACCGCCCAGGCGCTGGAGCTCACGCGCATCGCCTGCACCCAGCCGGAGGGCGCCCCCGTCTCCACCGCGAAGCACATCCTCGCCGAAGTGGCGCGCCAGCTCGGCAACACGCCGGCGGTCTGCAAGAAGTCGTACATCCACCCGGCCGTGCTGGAGCTGGGCTCGCGGCTCGCCTCGGACGCCGGGCCCGACATGCAGGCGGTCTGGGAGCGCATCGGCGAGCGCAGCACCGGCGCGGGCGGCCGCGGCCTCAGCGCGGTCGAGCGCCGGCTGATGGCCTTCCTCAAGGACACGGCGCGGGCGCGCAAGCGCACGCCCCGCAAGTCCTAGGCCGCGCGCGGCAGGGGCCTCAGCGCCCCACCATGTGGCCCGGCACCACCCACTGGTCGAACTGTTCGCCCGTGAGGTGGCCCGACGCCACGGCCGCTTCGCGCAGCGAGGTGCCTTCCTTGTGGGCCTTCTTGGCGATGAAGGCCGCCTTGTCGTAGCCGATGTGCGTGTTGAGCGCGGTCACCAGCATCAGCGACCGGTCCACCAGCTCGCGGATGCGCTCGCGGTTCGGCTCGATGCCCACGGCGCAGTGGTCGTTGAAGCTCACCATGCCGTCGGCCAGCAGGCGCACGCTCTGCAGGAAATTGTGGGCCACCATCGGGCGGAACACGTTCAGCTCGAAATTGCCCGAGGCGCCGCCGATGTTGATCGCCACGTCGTTGCCGAACACCTGGGCGGCCAGCATCGTCACCGCCTCGCTCTGCGTGGGGTTGACCTTGCCGGGCATGATCGAGGAGCCGGGCTCGTTCTCGGGAATGGTGAGTTCGCCGATGCCGCTGCGCGGGCCGCTCGCGAGCCAGCGCACGTCGTTGGCGATCTTCATCATGCTGGCGGCCAGCGTCTTCAGCGCGCCGTGCGCATGCACCAGGGCGTCGACGGAAGCCAGCGCCTCGAACTTGTTGGGCGCGGTGACGAAGGGCAGCCCGGTCAGCTCGGCCAGCTCCTTCGCCACGCCTTCCGCATAGCCCTTGGGCGCGTTCAGTCCGGTGCCCACGGCGGTGCCGCCCAGCGCCAGTTCGCACAGGTGCGGCAGCGCGTCGCGCACATGGCGCTCGCCGTGGCGCAGCTGCGCCACCCAGCCGGAGATCTCCTGGCCGAGCGTGAGCGGCGTGGCATCCTGCAGATGGGTGCGGCCGATCTTCACGATGCCGTCGAAATCCGCCGCCTTCTGCTCCAGCGTGGCGCGGAGCTTGCCGATCGCCGGCAGCAGCCGGTGCGTGAGCGATTCCACGGCCGCCACGTGCATGGCGGTCGGGAACACGTCGTTGCTCGACTGGCTGCGGTTCACGTCGTCGTTGGGATGCACGAGCCGGCCCTCGCCGCGCTCGCCGCCGAGGATTTCGCTCGCGCGGTTGGCGAGCACCTCGTTCATGTTCATGTTGGTCTGCGTGCCGGAGCCGGTCTGCCACACCACGAGCGGGAATTCGGTCGGGTGGCGTCCCGCGATCACCTCGTCGGCGGCGGCCACGATGGCCTCGGTCTTCTTCGCGTCCTGCAGGCCCAGGGCGTGGTTCACGCGGGCCGATGCGCGCTTGACCTGCGCGAGCGCACGCAGGATCTCCAGCGGCTGCCGCTCGCCGGAGATGTCGAAGTTCTGCAGCGAGCGCTGCGTCTGCGCGCCCCAGAGCTGGTGGGCGGGGACCTCGATGGGGCCGAAGGTATCGCGTTCCGTACGGGTGGTCATGTGGAATTCCGATGGATGGAGAAAAGCGCGCAGGTCCCGGTGCGGGCACCGGCAGCCGGCCTGCGGCGGCGTGCCCGCCAGCATACGCCAGCCGGAACGATTCTCATCCCGCGGCTCAGGGTAAACCCGCGCACCGACAGGGGAAGTAACGAATGGATACACTTCGGGCCGGTCCCGCATGCGGTCCGCCTCTTTTTTCCCGTCCATGTCGTTTCCTCCCCTGCCCGACGCCACGGCACTCATGCCCTCGCGCCACGACCCGCTGGTGGTGGCTTCCTCGTTCGCGATCGCGGTGCTGTCCAGCTACGTCACGCTGGATCTGGCGCGCCGCGTGCATGCGGCGCAGCGGCACATCGGCGTGGTCTGGTGGGCGGCGGGCTCGGTGGTGATGGGCACGGGCATCTGGGCCATGCACTTCCTGGGCATGCAGGCGTTCGAGCTGCCGGTGGCCCTGGGCTTCACCGGCGGGTTCACCCTGGCGTCGTGGCTCGCCGCGGTAGCAGCGTCGGCGATGGCGCTCGGGCTCGCGAGCCTGCCGCGCGTGGGACGCTGGCATATCCTGGTCGGAGCGGCCTTCATGGGTGCGGGCATCAGCGGCATGCACTACATCGGCATGCTGGCCATGAAGATGTCGATCGACATCATCTGGAACCCGGTACTGGTGGTGCTGTCGATCGCCATCGCCGTGGTCGCCTCCGCCACGGCCCTGCTCATCTTCCGCTGGCTGATCCATCTGCGGCAGGACCGGCGGCGGGCGTGGTACCAGGCCGTGGCCGCGCTGGTGATGGGCCTCGCCATCTGCGGCATGCATTACACGGGCATGGCCGCGGCCTCGTTCCCCGAGGGCGCGGTCTGCCTGAGCGCCGGGGGCCTGGGCGGTGCGGGACTCACGGCCATGGTCGTGCTCTCCACCGGCATGCTGCTGCTGAGCACCCTGTTCACCTCCGTGCTGGACGCGCGCCTGCAGAGCACCGCGCGCCAGCTCAATGCCTCGCTGCAGGAAAGCAACGCCCGCCTCACGGCCGCCAACGCCCAATTGCAGAAGCAGGCGTTCGCCGACCCGCTCACCCTGCTGCCCAACCGGCTGCTGTTCGAAGACCGGCTCGCCCACGCGCTGCGGCTGCTGGACCGCAGCCGGCAGCGGAGCGCCGCACCGCGGCTGGCCGTGATGTTCGTGGACCTGGATGGTTTCAAGCCCATCAACGACTCCTTCGGCCACGCGGCCGGCGATGCGATCCTGCGCAGCGCCGCCGAACGCCTGCGGCAGCAGGCCCGCGACAGCGACACCGTGGCGCGGGTGGGCGGGGACGAGTTCCTGATCCTGCTGGAGAACGTGGACGATCCGGCCGACTGCCTCGCCGTGGCGAACCGGCTGCTCAACGCGCTGGGCCAGCCGTTCGAGGTGGCCGGCAAAACCGTGCAGATCGCCTGCTCGATCGGGATCGTGGTGTATCCCGACCACGGCGAGCGCGACAAGCTCGTCGCCAACGCCGATGCCGCCATGTACGCCGCCAAGCGCGCCGGCGGCAACGGCTATGCGCTGTTCGAATCGCACATGGATTCCGACGCCACCGCCCAGCTGTCGCTGCAGCAGGACCTGCGCCGGGCGATCGCGCGCGGCGAACTGGCGCTGCACTACCAGCCGAAGATCGACGCCCGGCGGGGCCGCATCAACGGCGTGGAGGCTCTGCTGCGCTGGCGGCACCCCCAGCGCGGCAACGTCAGCCCCGCGGAATTCATCCCGGTGGCCGAGCGCTTCGGGCTCATCGCCCAGCTCGGCAACTGGGTGATCGAGGAGGCCTGCCGGCAGATGGCGGCATGGAACTGGGACGGGCTGCGCATGCGCGTGGCGATCAATCTCTCGGCCTACCAGCTGCGCGAAAGCGGCCTGGCCGAACGCATCCGCGATGCGCTGCGGCGCCACGGCGTGCCGGCCTCGCACCTGCTGTGCGAGATCACCGAGTCGGTCGCGATGGAAGACACGCGCGCCACCCAGCGCACCATCGAGGAACTCGGGCGCATCGGCGTGTACCTGTCGATCGACGACTTCGGAACCGGTTACTCCAGCCTCTACTACCTGCGCAGCCTGCCCGCGCGCCAGCTCAAGATCGACCGCAGCTTCGTGCGCGACCTGGAGGAGCAGGAGGACGCCCGCGCGGTGGTGGACGCGGTGGTGCGGCTCGCGCACGCGCTGGGCCTGCGCGTGGTGGCCGAGGGCGTGGAGACGGCGGGCCAGCGCGACATCCTCACGGCCATGCACTGCGACGAACTGCAGGGCTTCTTCTTCGCCCGGCCCATGCCGGCCGACGCCCTGCTCGCCTGGGCCGGCGGCGACAAGCCCGCGGGCGCGGCGGATTTCAGCCCGTCCATGATCGGCAGCTATGCCGAGCTGTCCGGGACGCCGCAGCCCTGCGGGGCCGCGCCGGCCTGAAGCGGCGCGCGCGCCGCGAGCGCCGCTGCGGGCGCGGCGCGATAATCGGGGGCGTCAGTTCTTCCACAACAAGCTCCCCCACCATGACCACGACCATCCGGTACCACGACCTCGTGGAATCCATTGCCGCGTCCCTGCAGTACATCAGCTACTACCATCCCGCCGACTTCATCGCCCACCTGGCCCGCGCCTACGAGCGCGAGCAGAGCCCGGCCGCCAAGGACGCGATGGCGCAGATCCTCACCAACAGCAAGATGAGCGCCACGGGCCAGCGCCCGATCTGCCAGGACACCGGCATCGTCAACGTCTTCCTGAAGATCGGCATGGACGTGCGCTGGGAAGGCTTCCCCGCCGGCCAGGGCCTGGAAGACGCCATCAACGAGGGCGTGCGCCGCGGCTACAACCACCCGGACAACACGCTGCGCGCGAGCGTCGTGGCCGATCCGCAGTTCCTGCGCAAGAACACCAAGGACAACACGCCCGCCGTGATCTTCACGCAGATCGTGCCGGGCAGCACCGTGGACATCACCGTCGCGGCCAAGGGCGGCGGCAGCGAGAACAAGTCGAAGATGGTCATGATGAACCCCAGCGACAACCTGGTCGACTGGGTGCTCAAGACCGTGCCCACCATGGGCGCCGGCTGGTGCCCGCCGGGCATGCTGGGCATCGGCATCGGCGGCACGGCGGAAAAGGCCGTGCTGCTCGCCAAGGAAAGCCTGATGGACGACCTGGACATGTACGAGCTGCAGGCCAAGGCCGCGCGCGGCGAGAAGCTCGACCAGGTGGAGGAACTGCGCCTGGAGCTGTTCGACAAGGTCAACGCCCTGGGCATCGGCGCGCAGGGCCTGGGCGGCCTCACCACCGTGCTGGACATCAAGATCAAGATGTACCCCACGCACGCGGCCTCCAAGCCCGTGGCCATGATCCCCAACTGCGCGGCCACGCGCCATGCGCATTTCGTGCTGGACGGCTCCGGCCCCGTGTACCTGGAGGCCCCGTCGCTGGACCTGTGGCCGAAGATCGACTGGGCGCCCGACTACAACAAGAGCCGCCGCGTCAACCTCGACACGCTCACGCGCGAAGAGGTCGCCAGCTGGAAGCCCGGCGACACGCTGCTGCTGAACGGCAAGATGCTCACCGGCCGCGACGCCGCGCACAAGCGCATCCAGGACATGCTGGCCAAGGGCGAGCCCCTGCCGGTCGATTTCGCCAACCGCGTCATCTACTACGTCGGCCCGGTCGATCCGGTGAAGGACGAGGCCGTGGGCCCCGCCGGCCCGACCACGGCCACCCGCATGGACAAGTTCACCGAGATGATGCTGGCCGAGACCGGCCTGATCGCGATGATCGGCAAGTCCGAGCGCGGCCCGGTCGCCATCGAGGCGATCAAGAAGCACCAGTCGGCCTACCTGATGGCCGTGGGCGGCGCCGCCTACCTGGTCAGCAAGGCGATCAAGACCGCGAAGGTGGTCGGCTTCGAAGACCTGGGGATGGAAGCGATCTACGAATTCGACGTGGTGGACATGCCCGTCACCGTGGCCGTGGATGCCGGCGGCACCAGCAAGCACATCACCGGCCCGGCCGAATGGAGCCAGCGCATCGCCACCGGCGAGTTCAAGTCGATCGGCCTCGTGGCCGCCTGACGTGCCCTCCGCCACGCAGCGCCCCATCGGTGTGTTCGACAGCGGCGTCGGCGGCCTGAGCGTGCTGCGCGCGCTGCGCGCCGAGCTGCCGCACGAGCACTTCGTCTACCTGGCCGACAGCGCGCATGCGCCCTATGGCGAGCGCGGCGATGCCTACGTGGCGGAGCGCACCCACGCCATCACCGGGTACCTGCAGCGCATGCACGGCATCAAGGGCCTGGTGGTGGCCTGCAACACCGCGACCGCCGCGGCCATCCATGAAGTGCGGGCCCGGCATGCCGGCCTGCCGCTGGTCGGCGTGGAGCCGGCCCTCAAGCCCGCGCTGGCGCTCACGCGCACCGGCCGCGTGGGCGTGATCGCGACGCGGGGCACGCTGGCGAGCGCCAAGTTCCAGCGGCTGCTCGCCTCCCTGCAGGGCGAGGTCGCCTTCGCGGTGCAGCCGTGCGACGGGCTGGCCCATGCGATCGAGCGCAGCACCGCCGACACCCACCCGGACGATCCCGCCACCGCCGAGATCCGCGCGCTCTGCGCCCGCTACACCGCGGCGCTCGGCCCCCTCGGCACCGCGCCCGGCGAGATCGACACCCTCGTGCTCGGCTGCACCCACTACGTGTTCGCCGAGGCCGCGCTGCGCACGCACACCGGCCCGCAGGTGCGCCTGGTGGAAACGGGCGAGCCGGTGGCGCGCCAGACCCGCCGGTTGCTCGAAGCGGCGGGCACGCTGGCCCCGGCAGATGCTCCCACGTCCGCGGACACGACCCGCCTCTTCACGACGGGCTCGCTGCCCCTGCTGCAGGCGGCCGCCCACCGCTGGCTCCAGCTGCCCGCATCGGCCTGCGCGCTGGTCGACGTGCCCCGGGAGGATGCCGCGGCGGCATGGCGGGAGACGGGCACCTAGAGCGGCGGCTTTCCGAAGGGGCGCCGGGCAGGTCCCTTCCGTTACAGGTGTCTTTTCGCCCCCGCTGCCGGCTGGAGCGGGGACCACGGCCGGCACCGCCCGCGAACGCGGCCGGGCCCACGGCGGTTTCAGCACATGGCCTACACGGCCCGGCCGCGAGGTCGTCGACGCTCTGCCATGGAGCGCGTGCCATGCGCACGCAGCCCTCCCGGCATTGCGACAACACCCCACGGAACCACGATGGAAACCAACGCCCAGTTCCCCCTTTCGCGGCGCGATCTGCTGATCGCCAGCGCCTCTTCGGCTGCGGCTTCCGCCGTGCCGGTTTCTGCGGCCACCCCGCCGGATGCGGTCCCGTCCCCGGTCCGTGCCCCCGTCCGCCTCAGCGTGAACGGGTCCGCGCACGATCTCGACCTGGACACCCGCACCACCCTGCTGGACGCGCTGCGCGAGCACCTGCACCTCACCGGCACCAAGAAGGGCTGCGACCACGGCCAGTGCGGCGCCTGCACGGTGCTGGTGGACGGCCGGCGCGTGGTGTCGTGCCTGAGCCTGGCGGTGATGCACCAGGGCGCCCAGGTCACCACGATCGAAGGCCTGGGCACGCCCGCCGCGCCGCATCCGCTGCAGACCGCCTTCGTCCAGCACGACGGCTACCAGTGCGGTTACTGCACGCCCGGGCAGATCTGCTCGGCGGTGGGTGCCCTCGACGAACTGCGCCGCGGTGCGCCCAGCCACGTCAGCGCGGACATCGTCGCCCAGCCGATGCTCTCGGCTGAGGAACTGCGCGAGCGCATGAGCGGCAACCTCTGCCGCTGCGGCGCCTATTCCAACATCGTGGACGCGATCACCGAAGTGGCGGAGGCCAAGGCATGAAACCCTTCAGCTACGAACGCGTCACTTCGCCCGCGCAGGCCGCGGCCGCGGTCGCCGCCCAGCCGGGCGCCAAGTTCATCGCCGGCGGCACCAACCTGCTGGACCTGATGAAGCTGCAGATCGAGGCACCCGCCCATCTGGTCGACGTCAACGGCATCGGCATGGACACCGTGGAGCCCACGCCGCAGGGCGGCCTGCGCATCGGCGCCCTGGTGCGCAACAGCGACCTGGCCGCCCACCCGCGCGTGCGGCGCGACTACGGCGTGCTCACGCGGGCCCTGGTGGCGGGCGCCTCGGGCCAGCTGCGCAACATGGCCACCACCGGCGGCAACCTGCTGCAGCGCACGCGCTGCCCCTATTTCTACGATACCAACACGCCCTGCAACAAGCGCCAGCCGGGCAGCGGCTGCTCTGCCCTCGGCGGCTTCAGCCGGCAGCTCGCGGTGATCGGCGGCAGCGCGGAGTGCATCGCCACCCACCCGAGCGACATGGCGGTGGCGATGCGCGTGCTCGACGCCTCGGTGGAGACCGTGCGCGCCGATGGCGCCACCCGCGTCATTCCGATCGCCGACTTCCACCGCCTGCCGGGCAACACCCCGCACATCGAGACCGCGCTGCAGCCGGACGAACTCATCACCGCGGTCACGCTGCCGGCGCCCGTGGGCGGCACCCACGTCTACCGCAAGGTGCGCGACCGCGCCTCCTACGCCTTCGCGCTCGTCTCGGTGGCGGCGATCGTGCAGCGGGACGGCACGGGCCGCGTGGCCCTCGGCGGCGTGGCGCCCCGGCCCTGGCGCGTCGAAGCCGCCGAAGCCGCCCTGCCCCAGGGCGCCCAGGCCGTGGCCGAACGGCTGCTGGCCGGCGCCCGGCCCACGCACGAGAACGCTTTCAAACTGCCCCTGGCCGAGCGCACGCTGGCCGCAGCCCTTTCCCAGGCCCGGAGCTGACCGCCATGAAGTTCGACACCCCCGCCACCGCCAACCCCATCGACCAGCT
This sequence comes from Acidovorax sp. PRC11, assembly GCF_031844105.1. NCBI lineage: Bacteria > Pseudomonadati > Pseudomonadota > Betaproteobacteria > Burkholderiales > Comamonadaceae > Acidovorax > Acidovorax sp. PRC11. The sequence continues at coordinate 55,717 of NZ_JAUZUQ010000016.1, forward strand.
CAAGGTCGTGGGCCAGCCGGTGAACCGCATCGACGGCCTGCGCAAGACCACCGGCACCGCGCCCTATGCCTATGAACGGCACGACGTGGCGCCCGATGCGGCCTACGGCTTCGTCGTCGGCTCGGCCATCGCGCGCGGCACCATCCGCCGCATCGACCTGGACCGCGCCCGCCGCGCACCCGGCGTGCTCGCCATCGTCACGGCGCAATCGGCCGGCAAGCTGGGCCAGGGCAAGATGAACACCGCGCCGCTGCTGGCCGGCCCGCAGGTCGACCACTACCACCAGGCCGTGGCCCTGGTGGTGGCCGAGACCTTCGAGCAGGCCCGGGCCGCCGCCCAGCTGGTGCGCGTGGACTACGACCGCCAGCCCGGCAACTACGACCTCGCCGCCGGCAAGGATTCGGCCAAGAAGCCCAAGGACATCAACGGCGATGCCCCCGACACGGCGGTGGGTGACTTCGCGGGCGCCTTCGCCGCCGCGCCCGTGCAGGTCGATGCCACCTACACCACGCCCGACCAGTCGCACGCCATGATGGAGCCGCACGCCACCATCGCCGCGTGGAAGGGCGACCAGCTCACCGTCTGGACGTCGAACCAGATGATCGCCTGGGGCCAGGGCGAACTGGCCAAGACCCTGGGCATCCCGAAGGAGAAGGTGCGGCTGGTGTCGCCCTTCATCGGCGGCGGCTTCGGCGGCAAGCTCTTCCTGCGGGCCGACGCCCTGCTCGCCGCCCTGGGCGCGCGCGCAGCGAAGCGGCCGGTCAAGGTGGCCCTGCAGCGCCCGCTGATGATGAACAACACCACGCACCGGCCGGCCACCATCCAGCGCGTGCGCATCGGCGCCGACGCGCAGGGCACGATCCTCGCGATCGGCCACGAGTGCTGGTCGGGAGACCTGCCCGGCGGGCAGGCCGACGGCGCGGTGGACCAGACCCGCAGGCTCTACGCGGGCGCGAACCGCATGACCGCCACGCGCCTGGCCGAACTGCACCTGCCCGAGGGCAATGCCATGCGCGCGCCCGGCGAGGCCACCGGCCACATGGCGCTCGAGGTCGCCATGGACGAACTCGCCGAGAAGCTCAGGATGGACCCGGTGGAGCTGCGCATCCGCAACGACACGCAGGTCGTGCCCGACACCACGGGCGAGAAGGGCGGCGGCGACAAGCAAGGCGAAGGCAAGCGCCCCGAGAAGCGCTTCTCGCAGCGCCAGCTGGTGGAATGCCTGCGCCTGGGCGCGGAGCGCTTCGGCTGGAACGCGCGCAACCCCCTGCCGGCCCAGCGCCGCGAGGGCCGGTGGTGGATCGGCCTGGGCGTGGCGTCGGCCTACCGCGGCGCGCCCGTGATGAAGTCCGGCGCCCGCGTGCGGCTGGATGGCGAAGGCCGCATCCTGGTGGAGACCGACATGACCGACATCGGCACCGGTACCTACACCATCATCGCGCAGACCGCCGCCGAGATGATGGGCGTGCCGCTCTCGCGTGTCGCGGTGCGGCTGGGCGATTCCGACTTCCCCGTCTCGGCCGGCTCGGGCGGGCAGTGGGGCGCGGCCAGTTCCACCTCGGGCGTCTATGCCGCGTGCGTGAAACTGCGCGAGGCCGTCGCCAGCAAACTGGGCCTGGACCCGGCCACGGCCCGGTTCGCCGATGGCCAGGTATCGGCGGGAGGCCGCAGCGCGGCGCTCGCCGATGCCGCCCGCGATGGCGAGCTGAAGGCCGAGGACACCATCGAATTCGGCGTGCTGGAGAAGGAGACCCAGCAATCCACCTTCGGCGCGCATTTCGTCGAGGTGGGCGTGGATGCGTTCACTGCCGAGGTGCGCGTGCGCCGCATGCTGGCCGTCTGCGCGGCGGGCCGCATCCTGAACCCCAAGTCGGCCCGCAGCCAGGTGATCGGCGCCATGACCATGGGCGTGGGCGGCGCGCTGATGGAAGAACTCGCGGTGGACACGCGCCTGGGCTTCTTCGCGAACCACGACCTGGCGGGCTACGAGGTGCCGGTGCATGCCGACATCCCGCACCAGGAGGTGGTCTTCCTCGACGAGACCGATCCGCGTGCCTCGCCGATGAAGGCCAAGGGGGTGGGCGAGCTGGGCATCTGCGGCGTGAGCGCAGCCATCGCCAACGCCGTCTACAACGCGACCGGCGTGCGCGTGCGGGACTATCCCGTCACGCTCGACAAGCTGATCGACGGGATGCCGCGCACCGCGGCGTGACGGGGGACCGCATCGCCTGCCGGCCCCTGCTCCGGGGCGGGCATGGCACGGCGGGAGATGGCCCGCGCTCCCCGGACCCGGCCGTCAATCCCGCCAGAGCGGCTCGCCGCCGCGTTCCAGGTGGGTGAGGTACACGCGTGTATCGAACTCGTACTGGTGGTAGCGCGGCTCCATCGATTCGCAGAGCTGGTAGAACGCCTTGCCGTGGTCCTTCTCGCGCAGGTGCGCCAGTTCGTGCACGACGATCATCCGCAGGAACTCCTCGGGCACCCGCTTGAACATCGAGGCCACGCGGATCTCGTGGCGCGCCGAAAGGCGCCCGCCCTGCACGCGCGCCGAGGCCGTGTGCAGCCCCAGCGCGTGCCGCATCACGTGGATCTTGCTGTCGAATACCACCTTGTTCACCGGCGCGGCGTGGCGCAGATGGCGCGCCTTCAGCTCGGCGGCGTAGCGGTAGAGGGATTTGTCGTCGCGCATCGCGTGCGCCTGCGGGTAGCGCCGCAGCAGCAGGCCGCCCAGCCCGTCGCCGTCCGCGAGGGCCGCGACCTGCGCGAGCAGCGGCTCGGGGTAGCCCTGCAGATAGGGCAGCGGGTGGGGAGCAGGAAGCATGGGAACCGGCCAGGCCGCGGCCGGCCCTCAGTCAATCAATCAACCGATCGATCAATCGACAGGAGTGCGTATCAGTGCAGGTGGCGGGGGCGCCGGCCACCGCTGCCGCCGTGGCCGCCACTGCCGGGGCCGCCCGTGCCGCGCGGGGGCTTGCCGATCTCCAGCGAATTCACCAGCGCGTCGAAGCGCTGCGAGAACAGCTTGTCGATTTCCGCCACCACGCCGCCCAGCTCGGCGCCGTCGAAATGGCGCTCCATGAGGTGCACCACGTCCTGCACCAGCAGGTCGCGCTGCACCTGCATGATGGCCGCGGGCGTCGGGCCCACGAACAGCATCACGAAATCGTCGCGCGCTTCGGTGCCGTCGTCCTCTTCCTCTTCGTCGAACTCGGTGTCGTAGAACGTGACCTCGATGGCCGCGCCCTGCTCCGAGAGTTCGTTGAGGCTCATGCACATCTCGTCGAGCGACTGGCGGAAATCCTCGTCGCCGTGCACCGTCCAGCAGATGTTCAGCACGTGCTCCTTGGCGTCGAACTCGATGCCGGGCTCTTCCTCGTAGGCGCTCGCCGCACCGTCGGCCAGCGACCGGGCGCCCGCGTACTTCCAGAGCGGCTTGAGCGCGTCCTGCAGCTGCTCGAACGTGGTGTCGGCACGCATCTGCACCTGGCCGTGGACATGGATTTCAAAAGGAGCGTTGTAACTTGACATGATCGAATCGTAGTGGTGCCCCGAGCCGGGATCGAACCGGCACGCCCCTTCGCAGGAAGCGGCGGATTTTAAGTCCGCAGTGTCTACCAATTTCACCATCGGGGCGCCGGCTGCGCCGCCCGGGTTCCGCATCGCAGCGTAACCCCGGAGCGGGGACCGTGCAACGCCCGCCCGGCCTTTCCGGGAGGGGCCTGCAGGCGGATGGCCTGCACGGCAAAGGAAAAAGGGAAGCCGCGGCTTCCCTCGTCGAATGGGTGGGAACCTGGGGTTCCCGGCAGTGGCTCCGGCCGGCGGGGCATGGGCCCCGGCCGCGGAAAACCCCTCATTATGTACCAAACCGCTCCGGGCCTCGCCGCGCGACCCTGCCCTGCAGAGTGCGCGGCCCCGCCGGGCGGCAATGGAGCCTGCCGCGCCGCGCTGCGCCCGGTTCAGGCCTCTTCGTAGGCGATGGCGAAATCGCTGCCCTCCACCCCCAGGCGGATGTGGCGGATCGACTTCCCGTCGACCGAGCTCTGCAGGAACCGCATCGCCAGGCGCGGCAGCAGGTTCTGCGTGATGATGCCGTCCACCATGCGCGCGCCGGACTCCACCTCGGTGCAGCGCTGGCGGATGAGCTGCACGGCCGCGTCGTCGATCTCCAGCACCGCACCGTGGCGCTCGGCGATCCGCGTCTGGATGCGCTGGAGCTGCAGGCGGATGATCTGCTCGAGCATCGTGTCCGAGATCGGGTAGTACGGCACCACCACCAGCCGGCCCAGCAGCGCGGCCGGGAACTTCTCCAGCAGCGGCTTGCGCACCGCCTGGGCCAGCGCCTCGGGCTGCGGCGCCAGCTCCGGGTCGCGGCACATGCCGGCGATCAGTTCCGAGCCCACGTTCGAGGTCAGGATGATCACCGTGTTCTTGAAGTCGATGTAGCGGCCCTCGCCGTCCTCCATCCAGCCCTTGTCGAACACCTGGAAGAACAGCTCGTGCACGTCCGGGTGCGCCTTCTCGATCTCGTCGAGCAGCACCACGCTGTAGGGCCGGCGGCGCACCGCCTCGGTCAGCACGCCGCCTTCGCCGTAGCCCACGTAGCCGGGCGGCGCGCCCTTGAGGGTGGAGACGGTGTGCGCCTCCTGGTATTCGCTCATGTTGATGGTGATGAGGTTCTGCTCGCCGCCATAGAGCGCCTCGGCCAGCGACAGCGCGGTCTCGGTCTTGCCGACGCCCGAGGGGCCCGCCAGCAGGAACACGCCGATCGGCTTGCCCGGGTTGTCCAGCTGGGCGCGTGCCGTCTGGATGCGCCGCGTGATCGCCTCCAGGCCGTGGCGCTGGCCGATCACCCGCTTCTCCAGCGTGTCGGCGAGCGTCAGCACGGACTGCACCTCGTCGCGCACCATGCGGCCCACCGGGATGCCCGTCCACTCGGCCACGACCGCCGCCACCACGCCCGCGTCCACGACGGGCTGCAGCAGCGGGTCCTCGCCCTGCAGGCGGGCCAGTTCCTCGCGCAGCGCGCCGAGCGCCTGCGGCGTGGTGCCGGCCGGGGACGGCGCAGTGCCCTGGGCCGCGCCGGTGCCCGTGGGGGTCGCGGCGGATGCGGCGGCTTCGCCCGCGCGGTTGGGCTCGGAGGTTGCGGATGCGGCAGCCGTCTCCGCGGAACCGGCCGCCGCCCCGTTCCCCGCGGGCTTGCCGGCCGGCTTCAGCAGCGCCGCCTCCGCCTCCACGATCTGCTGCACCAGCACCTTCTCGCGCTCGAACCGCTCCTGCAGTTCGGCCTGCTCGCCACGCAGGCGCTCGATCGACGTGCCGATGGCCGCGAAGCGCTCCGCGTCGCCCACGCCCAGGTCGATTTCGCGCTGCACGATGTCCTTCTCGACCGCCAGCGCCTCCAGCTGCCGCACCACCGATTCCAGCCGCGCGGGCGTCGCATGCAGGCCCAGCGCCACGCGCGAGCAGGCGGTGTCCAGCAGGCTCACGGCCTTGTCGGGCAGCTGGCGCGACGGAATGTAGCGGTGCGACAGCGTCACCGCGGCGGCCACGGCGTCCTCGCCGATGCGCACCTTGTGGTGGCCTTCGAGCTTCGCCGCCACGCCGCGCAGCATGTGCACCGCCTTGGCCTCGTCCGGCTCATGGATCTGCACGAGCTGGAAGCGGCGGGTGAGCGCCGGGTCCTTCTCGATGTATTTCTTGTACTCGGCCCAGGTGGTCGCGCCGATGGTGCGCAGCACGCCGCGCGCCAGCGCCGGCTTCAGCAGGTTGGCGGCATCCCCCGTGCCCGCCTGCCCGCCCGCGCCGACGAGCGTGTGCACCTCGTCGATGAACAGCACGATCGGCACGGTGCTGGCCTGCACTTCGTCGAGCAGCGAGCGCAGGCGGTTCTCGAATTCGCCCTTCATGCTCGCGCCGGCCTGCAGCAGGCCGATGTCCACCACGCGCAGCTGCACGTCCTTGAGCGGCGGCGGCACGTCGCCCGCGGCGATGCGCAGCGCCAGGCCCTCCACCACCGCCGTCTTGCCCACGCCGGCCTCGCCGACCAGGATGGGGTTGTTCTGGCGGCGGCGCATGAGGATGTCCACCATCTGGCGCACTTCCTCGTCGCGGCCGGTGACCGGATCGAGTTCCTGCAGGCGCGCGCGCTCCGTCAGGTCCACCGTATAGCGCTTCAATGCCTCGCCGGGCCCCGCCGCCTCGGCCGTGGCGCCGCTCGCCTCGCCGGGCACGCCGCCCAGGCCGCTGCCGTCCGCGGCCTTCAGGCGCGACTCGGGCGAATCCGGCAGCAGGCGGCCGAACACCTCGCTCAGAGCGGGCTCGCCCAGCTTGTTGAATTCCGCCGAGATCGCGCGCAGCTCGTTCGCCAGCACGCGCGTGCGCAGCATGCCGGAGAGCCAGTACGCGCTGCGGATCTGCGATTCGCCGTACATCAGCGTGGCATACACCCAGCCGCGCTCGATCGAGGATTCGATCTGCGCCGAGAAATCGCTGATCGACGTCGCGCCCCGCGGCAGGCGGTCCAGGCTCTGCAGCACGTCGGCGGCGAGCCGGTCGGAATCCACCGCGAAATGGCGCAGCAGCCGGATCAGGTCGGAATCCGTCTCCTGCAGCAGCTGGTGCAGCCAGTGCACCAGCTCCACGTACGGATTGCCGCGCAGCTTGCAGAACACGGTCGCGCTCTCCAGCGATTTGAAGAGCAGGGGATTGAGCTTGCCGAAAAGGGCTTGCCGGCTGATTTCAGACATGGGACCTCGCGGAGATGGATGGAAACGGTTCTGGAAAAGGAGACAGGGAAAGGAAAAAACGACAACGGCAGTGCGGTGCCGGACAGGACAAAGGCTCGGGCCGTCAGGACACCTCCGCGCCCACAGCCTCAGCGGGCCGCCCCGCGCCTGCCGCAGGCCGTGCGGCCTGCCGGGACGCCTTGCGCTCCGCCAGCCACTGCTCGGCATCGAGCCGGAAGTCGTCCGGATCGCGCTGCGCCGGCCCGGCGAACGACCACGTCGTCCAGCCGAGCCGCACGGTGCCGCCGAGCTGGCAGGGCGGCACGTCCTCGCGGCGCAGGATCAATTCGTAGTCCCACGCGAACTCGATGCCCACGTAGTTGCGCACCCAGTCCACCAGGGCCTGGAAATCCTCGCCGCCGGGCAGGAAGCGCTCGTACTGCGCCAGCGGCAGCGGCCCGATGCGCAGCCGGAACTTGCCCTGTGCGTCGGGCACGCGGCTGCCCACCACCGTGTCCACGCCCAGGCGGGAATTGCGCGGCACGCGCGACAGCGCGGTCTGCTGGTCCGGCTCCAGCGCGAGGTAGTGCAGCGTGAACTCCACCAGCTCCACCGGCACCTCGAAGAAGAGCCGGATCGCGGACGCCAGCCCTTCGGGGTTGCGCGTCCAGCGCGTGAGGTGCCCGGCCAGGTACTGCTTGGCATGGCCGGGAACCGCGTCGCGCTCGCGCTGCGTGGCCTCGCCGTAGCCGATCAGGCTGCGCAGGTGCCGGCCGAACAGGTCGTTGTCGGGCCGGTCGAGCGAGGTCACCGGCTGCGGATCGGACCACGCCCGGAAAAACAGCATCAGCAGCCGGTGGTGGAAGATGTCCGAGAACCGCGCCAGCGTGGGATCGTCGTACTGCCGCAGGCGCTCGCGCACGTACTCGGTCAGGTGCGTGGGCAGCGGCCCGTTCGGCCCGTAGAGGCCGAAGTTCCACACCGTCAGGCGCTCGGGCTGCCCCGCCGTGCCGGGTAGCACCTCGGCCAGCGTCGCGGGCGCGAACGCCAGCGACGGGTCCTGCCCCAGCCGCAGCGGCTCGTCGCGCGGGCGCAGGGCCTTGCCGAAGCGCGGCTGCCGCCGGCTGCGCGCCTGCAGCACGCGCAGCGCGAAGAACAGATCGAACGGATGCGGGTCCTGCCGCAGCCGCTGCCAGAAGCCGGCGGCGTCCGGGCCGCTGTCGGGTGCGTCGCCCTGCGGCTGGGAGTGCGGATGCGGTTGCGGATACGGCTCCGCCTGCGCCCCGGGCGCAGCGCCGGACTCCAGCGGCAGGCGGTCGCCGCTCACGTGTTGGGCCTCTGGCCGGGGCGCACGCGCCAGCGCCCGACCGCGCCGCGCTGGCGCGAGCGCAGCGTCAGCTCGGTGTAGCTGTTGATGCCCACGTGGCGCGCGAAGAAGCGCTCCAGGATCGCCGCGAGCGGCCAGGGGCTCACGCCCGCCAGCGGCCCTTCGTCCACGCCGAGGGTGATGCCCACGCCGCGGCCGTACACGAGCTGCCCGTGCTGCGGCAGCCGCCGCGTGACGGGCGCGATGCCCACCGAGCGGATGGCGGCGATCTGGCCCGAGAGGTCGCGGTCCCCGAGGTCGATGTAGAGCCGCAGCAGGTCGCGCAGCGTGGCCGCGCCCTCCTCCTCCGACAGGTCGTTCATCGCGAGGTAGTTGAGCGACAGATGCGATATCAGCCGCCAGGTGATCTCGTTCTCGGCGACGCTCGCGGTGGGCCGCGTCGGGCCCGCCACCGTCTTCACCGAGGCGACCGGCGCGGATTCGACCAGCGTGAATTCGCCCTGCTCGCCGCGCCCGCCCATGAGCAGCGGCAGATCGCGGTTGGTGCACAGCGTGCGCACGCTGAGCTGCTTGAGATCGTCCGCGAACGGCGCCTGGCGTTGGTCCACCAGCGAGAGGAACACTTCGCTGCCCAGGTACTGCGTGCGCGGCCCGAAGCGCGCGGCATGCTCCGAGAAGAGCCGCGGCTCGCGGCGCACCGCGAAGTACGCCTGCTCGTTCGCGCGGATGCCGTGGATGGAGGAAAAGAGCGGCAGGAACTCCTGGTCCTTCAACTGCCCCTCGCGGTGGCCCGTCACCCCGAGCACGGAGTACACCTCGAAATCGCGCGGCCGCGTGCGGTCGGGCACCACGTGGTATTCGTTCACGCCCGGCGAGACGTGGATGCGGTCGGCGGACCGCTCGAACAGGTTGATCGCCGGCACGCAGTGCAGCAGGAACTTGTGGCGGTCCACCTGCGCTTCCAGCGACGGCTGGGCGCGCCGCAGCAGCAGCGTGATCGCCACCTGGGCGCCGGGTGCCCGCTCCAGCGCCTCGCGCAGGCCCCGTATCGAGAAGAACCGGAACCGCGCGGGAAATGCGAAGTACTCGTGCAGCAGCCGGTGGCCCTGGAAGCTGCGGTGCGTGTAGGGCAGCAGCGCCTGCGACTGCTCGTAGCCTTCGGGCTGCACGGCGTCGGCCGGCAGTTGCGCCCAGACGCGCGACGGGTCCTGCGCGTCGTGCACGATCACGCCGGTGACCGAATCGTGGATCAGCTCCTGCAGGTGCGAGGCGACGGTGTCGACGGCGGAGATGTGCAGGTCCAGCCGGTCCATGCGCAGCGCCCGCCACTGCGCCGCACCGCGCACGCCCAGCGTGAAGCGCAGGTGCCCGGCGGCCTCTTCCGCCAGCCCGAAGCGCGACAGCGGCAGATCGAGCGGCGGCCCGCCCAGGCGCGCCTGCAGCAGGTCGATCGGCCGCAGCGTGATCGCATGCCCCGTGCGGAAATCGCAGGGGGTCTGGTCCTCGGCGGTCTTGCGCGCGCGGATCACGCTGCCGGCCTCCAGCGTGTAGCCTTCCGCCAGGCTGCCCTCGGTGCCGCTCGGCTCCATCTGCACCACCACCATCGACGGCGTGGGCGCCAGGTAGTGCGGGCAGACCATCTCCAGAATGCGCTGCGACAGGCGCGGAAACTCCGCATCCATCTTCATCTGGATGCGCGCCGTCAGAAAGCTGAAGCCCTCCAGCAGCCGTTCCACGTACGGGTCGGCCACCTCCAGCTCCCGCAGCGACAGCCGCCCCGCCACCTTCGGGAAGGCGGCGGCGAACTCCGCCCCCAGCTCGCGCAGGTAGCTCAGTTCCCGGTTGTAGTACTCGACCAGCCGCGGATTCATCTCAATCAGGCTCCCTCCGCGCCATCGCGGACATTCATGCCAACGCGCCCCGGCCGGCCGGCGGCGCGCACCATCACCGCTGCTCGGACACGGCGACCTGCCCCGTCTCCAGGTCGAGGCTCGTCTTCAGCAACAGCTCCAGGGGATAGGGGGACGACCAGAACTGGCACCGGATCTCGAACTGCAGCATGTTGTGGTGGCCGAACAATTTGCTCGACGGCGCGAGCGACACCGACAGCGTGTCCGCCAGGATGCGCGGCTCGTGCTGCAGGATCGCGCGCAGGATCGCGGCCTCCACGTCCTTCCAGTCCAGCTCCGACAGCAACTGCCCCGCCAGCGGCTTCATGCCGAAGTTCAGCACCGACCGTTCGGCGTGCGGCAGCCCCTCGAAATCGATGTGCGAGGACGCGTCGGATGCGTTCAGCAGCCAGTTCAGATCGCGCAGCAGCGCCTGCCGCAGCCGCGGCTCGGTCACGTAGACGGACTCGGCCCGCTCGGTGCGCCGCGACGGTTCGTGGTCGGTCAGGCGGTCCAGCAGCGCGGGCTGCAGCCGGTCCTTGCCGTGCCCGTAGCCCCCATCCCTGCCCTGCTGCGTCGCCATCGCCCGGATGCTCCGTTCAGGCGGCGGAGAACTTCACGCGGCGGACGTCCAGCAGCGCGGCGTCGGCCTGGTCGGTCACCCACACGCGCTGGCCCCAGCCCGTGGCCTGGTCGTCGCCCAGATCGCGCCATTCGGTGGCACGCGCCAGGCGGATCTCGTCGCGTTCCGCGGTTTCGGAGCCGGGGTAGCGCGTGGGGATGAAGCCGTGCATCGTGCCGCCGTTGTGCAGCGTCACCTCGCAGGCCGACCAGACCAGATCCCGCAGGTCCTGCGGTTTCTCGAAGGCGATCTGCGACACGCTCGAGAACGGCACCCAGTAGTAGCTGCCGTTGGCGTACAGCTCGCACACCGGCCCGAGGCGCGCATCGGAGTCGGCGATCCACTCGAAGGGCTCGCCGTCGATCTCGCCGGGCGATGCCGGGGCCTGCTCGAAAGCGGCGGCCCGCAGTTCCGCCGCCTGCTCCGCACGGCCTTCAGCCAGGCTCTGCAGGCCCTCCAGCAGCCAGCCCAGCCATTCCGGCGGCTCGCCCAGGATGTTGGGCGTGCGCCTGCCGGCGAACACCTCGCGCCGCGCGACCTCGCAGAGGATCACCTCGCGGTAGGCGCGCGCCATGGTTTCCGTCTTGCGGTCGAGCTGCGCGCAGATCTGCAGCTGGTCGAGCGCCTTCTGCCATTCGCCGATGACCGCCAGCACCTGGAAATAGAACACGCGCAGCGTGGCGTCCTGCGGCTTGGCCCGGATCGCGTCCTTCAGTTCGGCCATCTGGCGGTCCAGCGGCCGCTTGAAATCGAAATTCATGGAAGTGGTTGCGGTGGTCCGCAAAATCGTTATGGGATCGCGCGCAGGGGCTGCGGCATCGGGAAGCGCTGGAGGCATCGGGGACGTCGGAGACATGGGAGACACAGGGCAGCGGAAGCGGCGCCCTGCCACGCCCCTGCCACGCCCAGCGCCACGCGGGTGGAGACCGGCGGCATGCCGCCGCCGCGCCCGCGCACCCCGGAGCCGGTCAGTTGCCGGCCTGCTTCACCGACGGCAGCTTCGACACCAGCCGCAGCGACACGGTCAGGCCTTCGAGCTGGTAGTGCGGGCGCAGGAAGAACTTCGAGGTGTAGTACCCCGGGTTGCCCTCCACTTCGGCCACCTGCACCTCGGCCGCGGCCAGCGGCTTGCGGGCCTTGGTTTCCTGCGAGGAGTTGGCCGGGTCCCCGTCCACGTAGTTCAGGATCCAGTCGTTCAGCCAGCGCTCCATGTCCGAGCGCTCCTTGAACGAGCCGATCTTGTCGCGCACGATGCACTTCAGGTAGTGCGCGAAGCGGCAGCACGCGAACATGTAGGGCAGCCGCGCCGACAGGTTGGCGTTGGCGGTGGCGTCGGGGTCGTAGTACTCGGCGGGCTTGTGCAGCGACTGCGCGCCGATGAAGGCCGCGACGTCGGAGTTCTTGCGGTGCACCAGCGGCATGAAGCCGTTCTTGGCCAGCTCCGCCTCGCGCCGGTCGCTGATCGCGATCTCGGTGGGGCACTTCATGTCCACGCCGCCGTCGTCCGTCGGGAAGGTGTGCGCGGGCAGGTTGTCCACCGCGCCGCCGGACTCCACGCCGCGGATCGAGGTGCACCAGCCGTAGTACTTGAACGAGCGGTTGATGTTCACCGCCATCGCGTAGGCCGAGTTGGCCCAGGCGTACTTGCTGTGGTCGCCGCCGGCGGTCTCTTCCTCGAAGTCGAACTCGTCCACCGGGTTCGTCTTGGCGCCGTACGGCAGGCGCGCCAGGAAGCGCGGCATCGCCAGGCCGATGTACTTGGAGTCGTCCGAGTCGCGCAGGCTGCGCCATGCGGCGTATTCGGTGTTGGTGAAGATCTTGGTCAGGTCGCGCGGGTTCGCGAGCTCCTGCCAGGAATCCATCTGCATCATCGCGGGCGAGGCACCGGCGATGAACGGGCAGTGCGCCGCGGCCGACACCTTGGCCATCTCGCCGAGCAGTTCCACGTCCGGCGGGCTGTGGTCGAAGTAGTAGTCGCCCACGAGGCAGCCGAACGGCTCGCCGCCGAACTGGCCGTATTCCTCTTCGTACACCTTCTTGAAGATGGGGCTCTGGTCCCAGCCCACGCCCTTGTAGCGGCGCATGTTCCGGTGCAGCTCCTTCTTGGAGATGTTCATCACGCGGATCTTGAGCAGCTCGTCCACCTCGGTGTTGTGCACCAGATGGTGCAGGCCGCGCCACGCGCCTTCGAGCTGCTGGAACTCGGTGTGGTGGATGATGAGGTTGATCTGCTCGGAGAGCTTGCGGTCGATCTCGGCGATGATCGCCTGCACCGTCTGGTAGGCGTCGTCCGAGAGCGTGGCCGAGGCGGCCAGGGCCTGCTGCGCGAGCGTCTGCACGGCCGATTCGACCGCTTCGCGGGCCTGATCGGTCTTGGGCTTGAACTCCTTCTGCAGCAGCGACGTGAATTCGTTGCCTTCGAGTACCTGGGTGCCCTGCACCGCGTCCAGAGAGGTCGTCGTGTTCATGCGGCTGTCCCTTTCACTGAGCGTCGTTGGTCTTCTCGGCCGTGCCGCCGCCCGCGGGCTGGTTCGGCATCGCCGCCAGCGACTTCAGCAGCGCCGGGTCCTTCAGCACCTTGCTGATGAGTTCTTCGGCGCCCTGCTTGCCATCCATGTACGAGAGCAGGTTGTGCAGCTGGGTGCGGGCCTCGAGCATCGAATTGAGCGCCCCCACCTTGCGCGCGATCGCGGCCGGGGAGAAGTCGTCCATGCTCTCGAACGTGAGGTCGATGTGCAGGCGGCCGTCGCCCGTCAGCGTGTTGGGCACGTTGAAGGACACGCGCGGCTTGATCGACTTCATGCGCGCATCGAAGTTGTCGATGTCGATGTCGAGGAACTTGCGGTCGGCGATCTCGGGCAGCGGGTCCACCGGTTTGCCCGACAGGTCGGCCATGACGCCCATGACGAAGGGAATCTGCACCTTCTTCTCGGACCCGTAGATCTCGACGTCGTACTCGATCTGCACGCGCGGCGCACGGTTGCGGGCAATGAACTTCTGACCGCTTTTGCCGGTCTTGGTTAAGGTCACCATGTTGAACTCTTCTCTCTCGTAAGGCTTGAAAACACAGATCGGCCGGATGGCGCCGACGGGGCTGTCGCGGGGGCTCCCCCTCCTCTCGCGACACGCCAGCTGGACAAGTATCCGGCCCCCGAAGGAACACCGCTGTTACATTTCGTTTTCCAATCAGGAAGACGGCTGCGAACCTCCCGTGATCGTCTCCACCTGCGCCACGCTGTCGGGCGACAGTTCGCGCAGGATGTCGATGAAACTCAGGCCCATCAGCTTGGCGGCGCGGCGGATCAGCAGCGGCGCGGGATTGGTGGGCTCGGTGCGCTCCAGGAAGGCCGCGACCTCCAGCAACTGCGCCATCGCATCGTCGCGGGTGCGCAGGCCCCGGGGCTGTGCGGGCGCGCCGGCGGAGGCGATCTGCCCGGCGGCGACGGCAATGCCGCCGTCGGCGGACTCCGCCCCCTCCGCCGCCGCCACCCCGGCATCGGCCACGCCCACCGGGGCATGGGGCACGAGGTCGTTGAGCGCCACCAGCAGCGGCTGGATCTGGTCCATGTCCGGCAATTGCGATGCGCCGAGCCGGTCGCGGAAGGTGGTCTGCAGGCTGCGCAGGGCCTCGCAGGCCGCGTTCCAGGCGCGCAGCGATTCATCGCCCTGCTGCCATGCCTGCGCCAGCGCCACGCGCAGCTGGTCGAGGGAAATCCGGGTGCCGCCCTCGCCGGTGTTGCCGCGCGCCACCGCCTCGGCGTCGCGCACGCTGATCGGGCCGGCGGGCAGCCGCACGAAGTCCTGCTGCCGCAACTCCCGGAGCTGGCCGGTGACGTCGTTCAGCGAAGCGACCGCGTTCATGCGCATGAAATGGTCGCCGTCCTCCGGCAGCGGATGCAGATCGTCCCAGTACCGCGCGAACAGCCCCGCCATCAGCTGGATGCCGGCGGACATGCCGCGCACGCCGCTGGTGTTGGTGAGCGCACGGCACAGCAGCGCCGCGACGCGCGCATCCTTGGTGCGCACCAGCAGCGCGGAGGCGCGCCGCTCCACGTCCCGCCAGTCCGGCGGCTCCGCCGGGATCACCGTCTCGCCGAACTGCTGTTCCGGCTTGCCGCTGGCGGCGCTCTCGAGCGCGATGAATTCGGCGTCGTAGGTCAGGTCCTGCCCGCAGGGCGGCGTGTCGGCCGTGGGTTCGAGAAGGGCGTCGTTGTCGATCATGGGTCTCCGTCGTTGCTGTGCAGGCCGGTGCGCGGGCTCCGCGGCTATGCCGCGGTGCCGCTGCCTGCGCCCCCGAAGAGGCGCAGGAACAGGCTTTCGTTGGGTTCGCCCCAGTGCTCGCAGCTGCGCCCGGCGAAGGGGCCGGCCGCATGCGCCCACCAGAAGCTCGCGGGCTGGCCCGCGCGCAGGATCTCGCGTCCGCGGGAGAACACCGCACCGCCACGCCCTGGCGCACTGCCCTGGCCCATGCCGAGGTCGGACAGGATGCCGGCCATCGCCCCGGCCTGGCCGGCGGTGGACGCCGGTCCCGGGGACGCTGCAGCGGGCGACGCGGGTGCGGCGGTGAACGGCCAGGGCAGGCGGGACAGCTGCGAATCCAGCGCATCGGCGGGCAGCGCGAGCCGGCGCGCTTCGATCACCGCGTGGCAGGCTTCTTCGAAGAACCGTCCGAGCACGCCATCGGCCTCCAGGGCCTGCCGCTTGCCCTCGCCCACCGCGATCACGGTGAGCGGGTAGCAGCGCCCCACGCGGTCGATGCTGGGCGCGAGCACGCCGCAGGACGGCGCCGCGCCCTTGCTGCCGCAGGCGACGAACGACCACAGGGGGGCCTGCGTGAAGGTGCGCTCCCAGTCGCCCTGCCCCGAGGCCTTCAGCCGCCCGAGCCCGTGGCTGAGCCAGTCGTCCCAGGCGCCGCTCATCGCGCGCGGCATGCGCCGCCCGACGAAATCGCCCTGGCCGGGCAGCTTGCCGAACCAGGCCACGCGCGGCTGCGCGTGCGACCACGGCATCAGAGATTGCCAGGACACGCGAACTCCTCCATGGCCTTGAGACGGAACGGATTGAACACGCTGCCCGAGGTGACCTCGAAGCGCAGCTTGCGCCCGCCGATGTCGAAGGCCGCGACGAAGCGCTCGGGCGTGTTGCCCGGCAGGATCTGCGCCTTGTCGAAGAAGCGGTGGAGCGCCCAGGGCCCTTCGGTGACGAGGCCCGTGTTCTCGGCCCCGCCCGTGGTGACCTGCAGCCGCACCTGGCCGGTGCCGCGCGTGCCGGGCCAGACCATCGATTTCGGGATCTGCGGCCCGTGCTGGTAGCGCAGCACCTCGCCGTCGATGTCGAGCACCAGCTGGGAGATGTTGGCGTCCATCTCCAGCGGCTTGATGTCCATGCGGATCGAGGGCACCTTGCCGCCGGCGCGGAAGTACACGTCGCGGATCGTGGCGGCGCGCTGGAATGACGCGAGCGCGGCCGAGCCGCCCACCGGCGTGCCGTCCACGCCCTGGCGGAAGCGCCACGGGGTGGTGGAGATGTCCACCATCGGCTGCAGGTTGGTGCGGAAGAACTCGTCCATCATGCCGCCCGGGGCGAACAGGCTCGCGAAGTCGTCCGTCGTCACGTCGCTGGCCGAGCCCCGGGTGAAGGGATAGCGCCCGCCGATCGCGCGGCGGCAGAACGTGCCGATCGTGGCGTTGAGGTTGCTGCCCACGGTGGCGCGCACGTCGCGGCCGACGAGTGCCGAGGTGGACGACGCCAGGTCCTCGTACATCGTGTTGAGCGGCGGCGGCACGCGCTTGGCCTCCATGCGCACGCGCTCCAGCGCGGGCGAGAGCGACGGCGGCACCGTGCCGCCCGAGGCGACCTGCTGCCGCGCGGAGGAGATCACCGCCGCGGCCTCGTTCAGCACCTGCAGGCTGGCCGTGATGGGCGCGGGGCCGGAGCCGTTGGAGGCGGCGAGCCGGCGGTATTCGCGGAAGCGGAAATCGACCAGATCGGCTTCCAGGTTGGAACTGGTGGCCAGCCCGCCGACGTTCACGCGCTTGCCCGTGAGGCGGCTGAGCTGCTCCTGCTCTTCCTTGATGCGGTTGATCTTCTCGCCCAGCCAGCTGCTGGTGCTGCCGCCCGAGCCGGGCTTCTGCGCGAGCGTCGTCTCCCGGGCCACCGCGCGGATGAACTGCTCCAGGCTGGAATTGGCGGACGAATACAGGCGCGCCTGCTCGCCCGCCTGATCGAGCGAGGCCACGCGCACCGGCCGCACGTCGGCGAGGAAATCCTCCCAGACCTTGGCGTACTCCATCAGGTACAGGCGCTTGACCTCCTGCGCGAGCTGGCCCGTCATGACCTCGTTGGCCACGCTGCGCTGGCCTTGCGCCTTGCCGAGCACCCAGGTCTCCTCCTGCGCCAGCAGCGCGGTCACCTTGGGCAGTTCATGCGCGAACACGCCGTAGTAGCCGTCGTAGGTGAAAAGCCCCGAGATGCCCTGCGTGAGCGGCCGGCCGCTGCGCCGCGTGAACACCTGCGGCGCCTCGGGGCCGGCGGCGCGCACCAGCGTGAAATCCGGCGGCAGCGCGGTGCCCGAGGTCAGCAGCTGCTTGAGACGGCTGTAGGCCCGCTGCGCCGGCGAGAGCTGCGCGAGGCGCTGGCGCACCTCGTCCACCAGCGGCTGGTCGATCGGGATCGGCGAGACCAGCGCGCGGTCTTCCATCAGGCGGTCGAGATGGTGCGCCAGCTGGTCCACCATGCCGGACTGCACCAGCGCGGGCGGCAGCGTGGATTCCCATTCGTTGAGCATCCAGGCCTTCACCACGCGCGGATTGAAGCGATCGGGCTCGTAGAGCATCAGATAGACCTTGAGCGCCTCGTAGCTCGCCTCGGGGTTCGACGTGGAGGCCTGCTGCAGCAAGTTGCGCAGGTGCCGCGCGAGGCGGGGCAGCCAGGCATCTTCCAGCAGCCGCATGTAGGTGGCGTCGGCCGCCGTCTGCACCTTCGGCACCTGCAGCAGGCCGTAGCGCCAGCTGAGCGGCGGCGAATCACCCGTGTAGCGCTGGCTCACCGCCAGGGCCTCGGCGTGGTTGAGCAGCGGCAGCAGCGCCACCATGTTGTCGGGGTCGGCGTCGCGCGACTCCTCCACCGCCTGGCGCAGCGCCGGCACCTTGGCCGCCACCTCGTCCAGGTACTTCTGGTTGTTGCCGTGGCTGATCGTCCAGGCCAGGGTGGCGCCGGCCAGCCCCGCGGCCAGCGCGAAGAAGCCCGCCGCCTGCAGGATGCGCAGCTGGCGCTCCTTCTTGGCGTTGCGCCCCGTGAGCCCGGCCTCGTTGAAGATCACGCCCTTGAGCAGCGTCTCGATGAAGTAGCTCTTGCCCGAGCCCGTGCGCGGCTCCGTGGCCTGGGCCGGCGGCGACACGGAAAAGCGCCGCGACAGCGCCGACAGCACGCGGTCGAACGGCATGCCCTCCTGCGTGCCGCTCGTGAAGTACACGCCGCGGAACAGCGGCTTTTCCTTGAAGCGCGACGACGCGAAGATGGTGGAGAGCGTCTGCTGCACCACGTCGCGCAGCCCCACGAACTGCTGCGGCAGCCCGTAGATCTGGCCGCGCCGCGCCAGGTCGGGCTCGGTCAGCAGGCGCTGGGGCAGCAGCCGGTTCACCTGGTCGGCGAGCGCGTCGAATTCCTTCTTGAACTGCAGCCCCGGGTCGTCCTGCGCCTGCCCCTCCACGTACGGGTTGGTGAAACCCCAGACCTGCGCCCGCTCCTCGCGGTTCATGTTGCCGAAGAACTCGTTGAAGCCCGACAGCAGGTCGGTCTTGGTCACCAGCACGTAGACCGGGAACTTGATCGACAGCCCCTCGCACAGCTCCGCCAGCCGCAGGCCGATCAGCCGCGCCAGCCGCTCGCGCTCGGCATCGCCGCCGCTCAGCAGCTCCTGCACGCTCAGGGTGACCAGCACGCCGTTGATCGGCTGGCGGCCGCGGAACCGGCGCAGCAGGTTCAGGAAACCGGACCATGCGGCGCTGTCCTGGTCCGCATCGCTTTCCTGCGTGGTGTAGCGGCCGGCCGTGTCCAGCAGCACCGCCTGGTCGGTGAACCACCAGTCGCAGTTGCGCGTGCCGCCCACGCCGCGGATCGACGCCTTGCCGAACTGCGCGGCGAGCGGGAAATCCAGGCCCGAATTGACCAGCGCCGTGGTCTTGCCGGAGCCGGGCGAACCGATGATGAGGTACCACGGCAGCTGGTAGACGTAGCGGCGCGAGAGCCGGCCGAACCAGCCCTGCTCGGTCTGGCCGAAGCGGGTCTTGCCCAGCACGTCGATCGCTTCCTTGAAGCGCTTCTCCAGCTCGGCCACTTCCTCCTTGCCGGGCCCGGCTTCGGGCGTGGAGGCGTCCGAGGCGCCGATGCGCGCCAGTTGCCCCAGCAGCCGCGTGTTCATCTCCTTGGCGCGCCACCAGCGCACGAGCAGCCGCAGGAACCAGATGCCGAAGATCGCCGCGATGATCCAGCCGCGCACCGCCGCGCTCTCCAGCGGCTGGTACGGCTGGATGTACACCAGCGGGCCCACGAACCAGACCAGCAGGCTGAGCAGGATCAGCCCGCACAGCACCAGCGTGAACCGGTTGAAGAAAAAGTAAAAGATTCTGCGCAGCATGTTTTAGTTCTTCGGTGTGCCGGGGGCGGTCGGGCCCGCGGGCGCCGGGCCCGGGGTCAGCTGCAGCTCGGCGTCGCGCGCCTGCGGCGGCACCAGCAGCACGATCTCCACGCGGCGGTTCAGCGCGCGGCCCTCGGGCGTCGAGTTCGGCGCGATCGGGTCGCTCTCGGCGCGGCCTTCGGCCTTCAGGCGCGTGCCGTCGGTGATGGAGCGCTGCAGCATCGCCGACACGGCCTGTGCCCGCTCCTGCGACAGGTGCCAGTTGGACGGATAGCGCGCCGTGCGGATCGGCTGGTTGTCGGTGTAGCCGTTCACGACCACCTTGCCTGACACCTCGTTGAGCGCGGCGGCCACGCGCTGGATCACCGCCACGTAGCGCGGCTTCACCTCGGTGGAGGCTGGCTCGAACAGGCCGTCGCCGCGCAGCGTGACGATGCTGCGGTCCGGCTGGTCGCTGACTTCCACGAGGCCCTCGCGGATCTCGGGCTCCAGGAACTGGCGCAGCCGCGGCTTCGGCGGCGCGACGGCGGCCACCGTGGGCATCTTCGGCAGGCGGATGCCGTTGATGGCGGCGAACAGCTCGTCCGATTGCGACGCCAGCCGGTAGTTGAACCACAGGAAGATCAGGAACGCGATCAGCAGCGTCAGCGCCGCGGCCACCCAGAACGGCACCAGGCTCCACGGCGGCACCGCGGCGCGCTGCACGCCGCGCCAGTGCAGCGACAGCGCCCCGCTGCGGTCGCCGCGCGTGCTCTCGATCACCTGCAGCAGCCGCGCCTTCAGGCTCTCCAGCTGGCTGCGCCCGTTGTCGATGACGTGGTAGCGCCCCTCGAAGCCGAGCATCAGGCAGAAATACATCAGCTCGATCAGGTCGATGTGCTGGTGCGGCGTCTGCACGAGCTTCGACAGCAGCTGGAAGAACTTCTCGCCGCCCCAGGTTTCGTTGTGCAGCGCGACCAGCAGGCTGTACTGCGGCCACACCCCCGAGCCGCCCCAGGGCGTCTGCGCGGCCGCCTCGTCGATCGCGGTGCAGATGCAGTAGCGCGCGCCGATGATGGTCTCCATCGGCACGCCCGCGCCGCCGGCGCGGCTCTCGAACTGGCGGATGCATTCCAGCAGGTAGTGCTGGAATGCCGCCGGATCGGGATTGGTCGCCATGCGGCGGATCTGCGGGATCAGGTTGAGCAGCGTGTTGGCGGCGGCCACGAGCGGGTTGCCGCCGCTCACGATGTCGGGCAGGCCCGGGGCCTTGGGCTGCCCGGCGGCCGCACCGGGATCGCCCGGCGGCAGGGCCGCGGGCGCCGGCCCCGGCGAGGCTCCGAACTGGTCGGAGGCGAAGACGTTGGAGTTCTGCATGGACGTTGCCGCTTTCAGCGCCGGATGGCCCACATCTCGAGCTGCAGCTCAGGGAAGCCCCCCGAGACGTGCAGCGCCAGACCGCCGGAGTTCTGCAGCTGGCGCCACAGGTCGTGCCCCGTATCAAGCTCGAAATACGAATAGCCCGCGTGGTAGGGAATCTCGCGCGGAGCCACCGGCAGCGAGCGCAGCGGCACGCCGGGCAGGTGCAGGTTCACGAGGTCGCGGATGCGCTCCACCGGCCCCATCTTGATCTGCGTGGGGAAGTGCGCGCGCAGGAACTCCACGGCCGTCTGCGCATGCACGGCGAGCACGAAGTCGCAGCTGGTGAGCAGCTCGGTGCTGGGGATGAGCGCCACATGCACGCCGTACTGGCGCTCCTGCAGCTCGATCTGGATCGCGTTCTGCTCCAGCACCGACGACAGGCCACGCCGCAGCTCCAGCATCAGCGGCAGGAAGCAGCTGCGCAGGTCGTCGTGGTCGTACGTGGGCATGGCCGCCGGGCGGCGCTGCTCGCGCGTGAAGGTGGCCAGCTCGCCGGCCATCTTGAGCAGGTCGTCGAACAGCCGCTCGGGATGGATGGCGCGCACGCGCACCCAGTGCTCCACCGCGGGCTCCCAGCGGTTCAGGAACTGCAGCATCAGGAAATCGCCGACCTCGCCCACGCCGCCACGGCCGGGCTGGCTCAGGCGCTCCTCCAGCGCCGCGCCGCGCTGGCGCAGCAGGCCGAAGAGCTCGCGGCAGAAGACCGCCAGGCCCGAGATCTCCGAGTTGTTCACCACCGTGGGGATGAAGGACGGGTCCAGCATCACCGAGCCGTCGGCCCGGCGCTCCACCACCTGCGCGACCGGCAGGCTGACCCAGCCGTCGGTCACGTCCTGAGCGGCGCGCAGCGAGAGCTGGATCTTGCCGATCTGCACCTCGGCGGCCTGCGCGCCCACGTCGTTGACGTCCGGCACCTCGGCCACTTCGGCGGCATAGCGCACCGACGCGCCGCCGGCTCCGCCGAGCGTCACCTCGGCCCCGGCGCGGCGCCGCATCGGCAGGGCCAGGTGGATCACGGTGTCCTTCACGTCCTTGCCGATCGCGAGCGCGGCGGGCGCCTCGTCATGGCCCGGGCAGCTGAACGGCGTGCCGTCCGGCAGCACCCCCTCGGCCGACAGCAGCCCGACCTTGCCCAGGCCCAGCAGCTCGGTATCGAGCGCGAGCCGCGAGAACCCCCAGAAGAAGAACTGGGCGGGCAACGTGCGCGATTGCACGAGGAAATCGGTGAAACGGTCCTGTTGCTGGAAATGCTGGGGGCGGAGGAACATGCCCTCGGCCCAGACGACCTTGCGCTGCCAAACCATGATCGATGCGAGGCTTTCGTTCTTGTCGGTGTTGTTCTGTTAAGGGGCGGGCTGGATCTTCACGGCGTCCTTGCCCACCGTGATGCGGTAGAGCACGGGCTTGAGCCGCTCGGTCTCGCCCAGGCCCCACCAGCGGCGGCGCATCTCCACGGAGTTCGGCGCACCGGCCGTCGCGCGCCAGGTGCTGCGCTCCAGGTCGCGGTAGCCCGCGAACACGGCGAAGGTGCGCACGTCCGCGCTGCCCTTGCGCTCGATCGTGCGGCGCTCGCCGGGCTGCAGCAGGATTTCGTCGCGCCGCACGAAGTCGGCGCCCAATTGGGCTTCGTCCTTGTCCTGCAGGTCGAGGTAGCTCGCGCGGTCGAACGCCGCACCGGCACGCAGTTCGTAGATCCGCAGCAGGATCGGCTTGGGCGTGCCGTGCATGTCCGGGTTGATGCCCGGGTCCGCGGTGATCTCGAACACCGCGGGCGGCACGGCCGTCGGGGCTTCCTGCGGCCGGTTCAGGTTGCTGATCATTCCGCAGCCCGCCAGCAGCAGGCCGGCAGCCGTTGCGGCCACTGCCGTGCCGACCGATCCCTTCCGTACCATCGCATCCCGGTGCATAGTCGACTCCCTTCGATTCGGTGAAACATGCGGCGGCGGCGCGTCAGGCCCCGCCGTCCTCGCTGGCCGCGATCCACACGGCCAGCGCGCTGAAGTTGTCCTGGTACGACCGCGCCTGGGCGCGCACGGCCGCTTCCATCTGTTCCAGCCATTCCTGCGGGGACTGGCTGTGGCGCAGGGTGCTCTCCATCTGCTCGTCGTGCAGGCCTTCCCACAGGCCGTCCGAGCAGAGCAGGAACGCATCGCCCGCCGCCAGCTCGACCGGCCTCGGCAGCACCGTGGGAGGAATCTGCGACTCCGCCCCGATGGCACCGGCCAGCACGCTGCGGTTGGGCAGGCGGCGCGGGTCCTCGTTGCGGTACACGCCCGCATGCAGCAGCTGCTGCACCACGCTGTGGTCTTCGGTGATCTGCCGCACCTTCTGGTCGCGGAACCAGTACAGCCGCGAATCGCCCCAGTGGGCCCAGAGCGCGCGGCCGGTCTTGCGGTCGATGCACAGCAGCACCACGGTGGCGCTCATGTGCTTGCGCGAGATCGACAGCGGCTGCGCCCCCGCCACGGCATGCTCGGCCAGCGAGATCAGCGAGGCGAGGCCGGCCGGCGCGAACAGCGGGTTGTGGCCGAAGCCCTCCAGCACCGCGTTCACCGTGATGCGCGCGGCCAGGCCGCCGTGGCCGTGCCCGCCGGCACCATCGGCCAGCACGCAGCACAGCCCGCGGTGGCCCATGTCCACGAGGCCGAGGAAATCCTCGTTCACTTCCCGCGCCCCCTTGTCGGAGAGCGAGGCCGCCATGACCCGGAGCCGGAATTCGTCGCCTGCGATATGGAAGATCACGTCCGGGCCTTTGCCGCCGCCTCGGCGTTTTCGTAGGCCTCCAGGAAGGCCTGGCCGGAGAACGCGGCCAGATCGTCCTCGGCGCCGCGCCGGATCTCGGCGAAGCTGCGCTTGTACTCGTCCCACAGCGCCGCCTTGCGGCTGGTGGCCGACAGCATCCCGAACACGCCACCGGTCACGTCCGTGCGCTGCTCGAGCACCGAGGGATCGAAGCGCTCCAGCGCCTCCGCATAGGCCGCACGCAGGCCCGCCATCAGCGCCACCTGGTGCACGCGCAGATCGTCGTAGGCCTCTTCCATGGCGGGGATCGGCTTCATGAAACCGGGGAAGTTCTGCCCGATCATCTGCATCACCACGCCTTCGGACGTTGGCAGGAACTTCAGCGGGTTGTTGGCCCCGGAAGAGATCACCGTCACGCCCGCACGGAACTCGCGCTTGATCTCCGACCGCGCGGCCAGCAGATCGATCGTGCCCTGCACGGCCACCCGGAACGCCTCGCCGAAGGAGCGCATGAACTCCGGGCTGAGCCGCTGCGGCTCGACCTTCTTGGAGAGCACGCCAGCCCCTTCCAGGAAGGCGGCGATCAGCGACTGCAGCTCGGCGGGCGACGCCGCCTCCAGCTCCGGCAGCATGGGGGCGAGCGGCGAGCGTGCCGCCGTGGCGGTCTGCCCTGGCCATTCCCCTGCGGTGGCCGCCGGAGGCGGGACCGGCGCAGGAGCGGGCGTCGGCGCACCCACCGGCACCGCCGCTGGCGCGGCCGCTGGCGCGGGCAGCACCGGAGACGGTGCCGACGCCGATGGCGATGGCGATGGCCAGGCCCCGGAGAGCCCGCTTCCGCCAGACAGCATGCCGGAGCCTTCGAGGCCCAGCCCCCCGATCGGGAGCGCCTGCGCGTCCGGAGGGGGGAACGCGGCATCCTGGCCGGCACCGAGGGGCGCCGCCGCCGTCGGAGCCGGAACTGCAGCAGGCCAGTCGCCCTCCGCCTCGCCCGCAGGGCCGGCGGCATCCGCCACGGGCCCCGTGCCCACCATAGGCCAGTCCAGGCGATCCGCCGGGGCGGGCTCGGAGCCGAACGCGCCGAGGTCCAGCCCTTCCACGCGCAGCAACCCCTCCAGGGGCGCGGCCGGTGAGGCGGCGGCGGACGCCGGGCCCGCCATGGACGGCTCCGCGGCAGGCATCTGCGCGCCGGAAGGAGGCTGGGAGGCCATGGCCAGTCCGGCCGCCACCCCGCCCAGGGCGGGAGCCTGCGGCACCGGAAGCGGAGGCAGCGGCGCAGGGCCTTCCGGAGGCTTCATGGCCGGAGCCTCGTGCCCCCCTTCCGGCATCGGAACCCCCTTGGGCAGGCTGAATGACTGGGACAGGTCCGACCCCAGCGCGACCGCGCCGCGCTCCGGGTCGTGCAGCGCGGGCCCGGAAGCCCCGCCGAAGAGCCGCAGCGGGTCCAGCTCGCTGCGCGGGTCCAGCCCCTTGGGCAGACCGGCGTGCGAGGGGTTGTCCATGTCGTGCGCGAACTTCGTGCCGCTGGCCGGCAGCGACTGCAGCAGTTCGTCGTGGCGCAGGTTGGCGATCTCGCTCAGGCTCTTGCCCTGCAGGCCGCCGCCCCAGACGTCCTTCTTCTCCTCGCCCCGCCGCGGATCGGCCGCGAACAGGTCGAAATCCTCGGGAATCACCAGCGCACGCGGGCCTGCCGCGGGCTTGGAGGCCGCGGGCACCGGGGCGCCCAGGGGCGCGCCCGGTGCACCTGGAGCGACCGGCACGCTCCACGGCGAGGCGGCCTGGGCCGGCGTGCCGGACACACCGGCGCCCGGATCCATCGGCAGCGCTCCGGCACCAGCCGGTGCTGCCGGCGGCACCGCGGGCAGTACGGCGGGCGGCAAGGCTTCAGCGGGAGCGAAAGAGGGGAGTGCCGGTTCCGGAATGCCCGTCGGCGCCACGCCGGACAGCAATGACAGCCCGGTGGTCGGCACGGGCATGGCGCCCGGGCCGGAGGCGGCCGGGGCCACCGCGGGCTGCGGCGCGCGGACGGGCGCGGGGCTGGCCGGCGACTCCACCCGCCCCAGCATCGCGAAGGGGTTGTTGTCGTCTTCCGCCGCCGGGAAGGTCTCCACGGGGCTCTGCGGCGGTCGGCCAGCCACGGGCTGCCCGGGGCTTGCGGGCGGCGCCTCGAAAAGGACAGAGGGCTGCGGAACGTGGGCGGCTGGCGCGGCGCCCTCCGGCAGGTCCCCCACGGCGGGAAGGGCCGGCGGAAGCCCCCCCGCCGCCGGGACTGGTGCGGGAGCCGCCACCGGGTGGCCCGCCTGGGCAGGAACCGGAGCCGGGGCATCGGCCGGAGCGGCCACCGGAGACGGGGACGGAGAGGGGGACGGCGCCGGCACGGGCGCCACGAACGGCGCGCCCGGCACGACGGAGTACAGCGTGTACGGCCCGATCCGGACCTCGTCGCCGACCGCCAGCTTCACCTCCTCGCCGGATCGGACCTCCTCACCGGCCACGAAGATCGAGCGGCGCTCGCAGAGGTTGGCGATGTACGCGGCCTCGGATTCCATGCGCACCATCGCATGCACGCGCGCCACTCCGGCATCGGTGTCGGGCAGCACGAGCTTGTTCTGCCCGCCGCGGCCGATCGTGCCGCCCGCCACTCCGAACACCGCCGCCCAGAGGCGGCCCACCTCGCCGTCGGCCTGCCGCACGACCCTGAGTTCGACCTTATCCATGTTGGTTGCAGCCCGCGCGGCTCATGGCGTCTTCTTGGCGGGCGCGGCGCGCTTGCTGCGCGCAGCGGCGGCGGCCGCCGCGGCACGCGCGGCGAGGAACTCCTTGCCCCAGACCGGATGCCCCTTCTCGACGTCGCTCAGCTGGAAGTTCGGATCGAGCTGCAGCGCAGACTCGAACGTCTGGCGGCACTGGCGCAGCCGTCCGGAGGCGCAATGGCTGAAAGCGATGAACTTGTAGGCCTTGATCTGCGAAGCGACCGGCAGCTCGGGCGCCGTGCTCAGCGGCGTCAGCGCCGCGATGGCCTCGTCATAGCGGCCGTCGGTGTAGACGTCGACCGCCTGCGACAGGGCCTCTTCCTTCAGAGCGGCCGGGTCCTTCTGCTTCGCGGCATCCTTCCCGTCCGCCGCACCCGCTTCGGCCGCCGCCTGCCCGTTGCCCGCACCTTCGCCCGCCGGCGGCGTCTGGCATCCCCCGAGCAGCACGCCTGCCAGGCAGGCCACCCCAATGAGCTTCGTCGTAGTTCCCATGCTCTCCTCGTCAAAATGGCAGGTGGCCGTCCGGCCTGCGGCCAGGGGCCGCCGTCTGCTGATCGTCCATGCACCGTCCGCCGCGCGCCAGGCCTGGGCACGGCAGGCGGGCCGTCATTCGAATTTGTGGGTCAGGATCACGGATTCGCCCTTGCGCACCTGCACCATCCGGGTCACCGTCTGGGAAGCCGGATTGGACAGTTCGATGCGGTGGAAGCCCTCCGCCAGCGTCAGTTGCGTCAGCGGCGGCGTCGTGCCGGCAGGAATGCGGTCCACGGTCACGTTGCCCCAGGGCATGACGCGCAGGATCACGCGCCCGGTGTTTTCCGCGTCGCGCGTGGCGGTGCGCTGTGCGCGGCCCGCATCGTCCGCCGCCGCGGTGGACGCCGCGGCCGCGGGGCCCGATGGAGCGGCCTGTGCAGCCTGCACGGGCGGCGCGGGCACGGCGACCGGGGCACTGGCGCGCGCCGCGGGTTCCGGGGGGGCCGCCGCCACGGGAGCCGAGACCGCGGCCCCCGGGGTGGATGCCGGGGCCGCCGGACCGTCCGCGGGAACGGCGGCCGTCTGCAGGGATTGCGCGGTCAGGCGGGTCAGGGCCTCCTCGGCCTGCATCCGGTGCACGCCGTTCGGGAAGGCGCTCAGATAGGCCTGCACGGATTCCACGGTATTGATGCGCGATGCCAGCTCCCACTGGCTGGCCTCCTGCACCGCCATCCGCTCGCGGGCGGCCGCTTCGCTGGACGCCTGCACGGTCCACCAGACCCCGCCGATGAGCACCACCGCCAGCAGCGCCAGCACGGGGACCAGCCATGCCGGGCGGCGGCCGGATGCGCCCCGTCCAGCGGCGGGAGCGGCCGCCGCGGCTCGCCGCGGCTTCGACGACGCGCCGGACTCGAAGGCACGGCCCCCCGGCGTGGAATGCGCCTGCGGCACGGACCCATGGGCCACGGGGTCCGCAGGCGCCGGTGCGGGCATCGGAGGCTCGACCCTGGCGACGGGAGGCTCCGGCAGGGGTGCCGGCCGGGTGGAGGCAAAGCCGCGTGCGGCGGCATCGGCCTGTGCACCGGCACCGGCACCGTCGGCCGGCGGCTGCGGCAGATGGGAGGGGATGATGGACGCCACCGCCTCCATGGGACGCAGCGTGGACGCGGCCTCGGCCGAAGCAGGATCGGCACCGGCCCCGGCGGCGCGCACGGCCACTTCGGCACCGGCCGCAGCCGCTGCCGCGTGCGGCCAGGAAATCGTCACGGTCTTCAGGCCCAGCTGCTGGCGCAGCTCGGCGATGGTCTGCGGCCGGTCCTGCGGCTTCACGGCGAGGGCGCTCTGCACCCCCTGCAGGAAGCGCGCGCTGAAGCCGGGGCAGTTCTCGGGGGTGAGCGCGATCAGCGGATCATTGATCATCCGCGCCACCGACGTGGCGGGGGGGCGCCCCGTGATCGCCTGGTAGAGCACGGCGCCCAGCTGGTAGATGTCGGTCCATGCGCCCTGGGGCATGGCCCCGTCGTCCACGTACTGCTCGATCGGCGCGAAGCCGGGCTTGAGCACCATCGTGAGCGCCTGCGTCATGTCGCCGATGATGCGGCGGGCGGCACCGAAATCGAGCAGCACCGGCATGCCCGATTCCTGCAGGAAGATGTTGTCGGGGGCGATGTCGCGGTGGTAGCAGTCGGCCGCGTGCAGCATCTCCAGCACGTCCAGGATGGGCACGAGCACGGCCGACAGCCAGGCCTCGTCCATCACGGGCTGCTGCGCCAGGAACGAGCGGAACGTCTGGCCCTCGTAGTACTGCATGACCATGTAGGCCGTGCCGTTGGCTTCGAAGAAGCGGTAGACGTGCACCAGGGCCGGATGGGAGAACTTGGCCAGCAGGCGGGCTTCGTTGATGAAGCTGCGCAGGCCCGCGTCGAATGCGCCGCGGTGCTGCGAGCGCACGTGCACCTCGCTGCCGTCCTTGCGCCCCGCCAGGGTGGCGGGCATGTACTCCTTGATCGCCACGATGCGATCCAGGCTCAGGTCGCGCGCCTTGTAGACGATCCCGAACCCGCCCTCGCCCACGACGTCGCTCAGCCGGTACTCTCCGACCTGCACGCCGGGGCCTAGGCAGTTCGCCGAGCCACTGAAATCCTTCTGCATGGGTTCACGCTTCCAAGCACCGCGGCAGGCGGCGCGACCGTCGCCGGGCACCGGGATCCAGCCCGTCCGGAGCTTCCGGTTCCTGCACGTCGCGCACCAGTGTCAAACGCATCACTCCCGGCCGGCTGTTTCTACTCTGTATGGAGATGGCGGCGAATTGCCACGCCATCCGCCGTGTTTGTGCATTCCTGCCCGGGCACCCCAGACGAGGCCTCCACGGGAAGGGGCCAAGTGTAACGGTAACATGTGACACGTCTTCGATATCCCGCAGCACGTCGAGAAAAAAGACAAATTGTTTCCTTTGTTTCCCGCCGCTGGACAATGTTGAAATCTGGGGTATTTCCAAATGCACGGGAGCGCACCTATGATCGCCGGCGCAACTAGGCATTCGGAGAAGCTCGGCCTGCGGCGCATTCGCGCAACCCTCGGGAGGGGGGAAGCGTTGGGCGATTATGGCAATTGGCCCTCCGAGAAAAGCCCCGTTCGTGAGGAGCCGTCATACCGCATCGACAGCCACGCGGCTCCATTTCATCTTCCACAGCGCACAACGCGCAGTCATTAAAAAGGAAACATTCCATGTCCGTCGATATGTTCATGAAGGTTGAAGGTGCCAGCGGCGAGTCGCAAGACTCCAACCACAAGAGCTGGACCGACATCCGCTCCTTCAGCTGGGGCGCGACCCAGCCCAACTCGATGGCCACGGGCAGCGGCGCAGGCGCGGGCAAGGTCACGTTCCACGACCTGAGCATCGTGGCCAAGATGGACAAGGCCTACCCGGCCGTGCTCAAGCACTGCTCGACCGGCAAGCACCTCGGCCAGGTCGAAATCTCGATGTGCAAGGCCGGCGGCACGCAGATCGAATTCGGCAAGATCACGCTGACCGACGTGCTGGTCACGAGCGTGACGGTGAGCGGCACCGACGGCAGCGACGCCGTTCTGGTGAATTACGCATTCCAGGCCGCCAAGGTCAAGACCCAATACTGGGAGCAGACGAACCAGGGCGGCAAGGGCGCGGAAAGCTCGGCCGGCTGGAACGTCAAGGAAAACAAGGAAGCCTGATTCTTTCGGCTTCTCCGAAAGCCGGGGCCTTCGCAAGGCTCCGGCTTTTTTATTGCATGCATAAATAAAAAGCGTTGCATCTGCTTGAATGCGCAGTACGCCGTTTCAAAGATGCAACATCCAGCGATCCGGCATACAGGGACCGGCGGATATCCGGGCGCCTCCCAGGATATCGACGTTCCGCGTACTCCATGCCTGCCGCCTTCGTATGCATGCTGATTTTGCATTTTCGAGCATACGTGGGCGGCCGATTACTCCACAGAGCCATCCATGCCAGAACAAATAGACTATGCGTTCCTGAGCGCCCTTGAAGGGGGCTCGCAAACCACCGGCTATGTACCGGCGGCGAATGTCAGCAAGAGCGGCGTGACGATCGCGACCGGGTTCGATCTGGGCCAGCGGTCGGAAAGCGACCTGAAGGCCCTGGGCCTGGCCAGCACGCTGGTCGCGAAACTCAAGCCCTACCTGGATGCCAAGGGCGCCGAGGCCAAGAAGCTGATCGAGAAAACCCCGCTGACGATCACCGCCGCGGAAGCCGAGTCGATCGACAAGGCGGTCAAGGCCGGCCACGTCTCCAGCCTGAAGCTGAAGTACGACTCCGCTTCCACGAAATCCTTCGTCGATCTGCCGGAGCAGGCGCAGACCGTCATCGCCTCGGTGTCGTTCCAGTATGGTGTCAACCTCGACGCCGCCACGCCCAAGTTCTGGAAGGCCGTGACCACACAGGACTGGACCGAAGCCGTCAAGATATTGAAGAGCTTCGGGGATGCCTACCCTACCCGGCGCGGCAAGGAAGCCGCCCTGCTGGAGAAAATCAAATGAAGCGATGGATCGCCCTTGCCTCCGCGGTGCTCGCCGCGGGAACCCTGCACGCCGCCGCCGGACAAGCGCCTGCCGTGCGCATCGCCAACCCGGAACTGCTGGCGG
This sequence comes from Acidovorax sp. PRC11, assembly GCF_031844105.1. NCBI lineage: Bacteria > Pseudomonadati > Pseudomonadota > Betaproteobacteria > Burkholderiales > Comamonadaceae > Acidovorax > Acidovorax sp. PRC11. The sequence continues at coordinate 86,422 of NZ_JAUZUQ010000016.1, forward strand.
CATTGCAGGCCCCCGAGGCAGCGCTGCAGGCTGCGCGCACGCCGCTCGCCTTCGAAGGAGGCGCGTCGGCCAGCAACTGCCACGAGTACGCCGACCTGATGCAGAAAGGCCCACCCGCCGAGTCGGCGCGCAACTTCGAGATCCGCAGCGAGTACCTGCTGTGCGATGCCCTGCGCCTCACGGCGGGCAAGCCCTTCGCCGCGGAGAAACCCAAGGCCGCCGGCCGCCAGGCGAAAGCGCTCTACGAACGACTCGACCTGCGCACGTTCCCGTCGTCGCTGCACCAGCGTGCGGACGAGAAGAAGCACACGCTGAAGACGCTCCTGCCGGGCACGCCCGAATACGACGGAGGCGCCGTGGCGGTGGACACCCCGGACCAGCGCTTCCGCCTGGAAGTGGTGGGCACCGTCGACCAGGGCCGCGGCAAAAAACCCGACTGGATCGTCTGGGTGTCCGACGAGTCCAAGACCGGCAGCTACCGCGGCTACAGCACCATCGTCGTGCACCCGCCGCGCACCGCCTCGGGCCCGTACACGGCGGCGGATCCGACACGCCCCTGAGCGGCTGCTCGGCCCCGCCGGGCGGCCATGCGGCGGGGAGCAGACCGGGAGCGGATGCCCGGGCTCCCGTCGCCGCTCCACCTCTCCAGCCTACATCGCCACGGCGCGGACCACCATCCGCATCCAGTCCCACCCGCCCAGCACCGGGCGGCGAATCAGGCTGTCCCCCCGCAGGGCCTCGACCTTGTCGAGGATGCGCAGCCCGCCCTGCACCACCAGGCGCAGTTCCCAGCCCATGCGGCCCGGCACCTGGTGCACCAGGGGTGCGCCTTCGTCCATCAGCGCCCGGGCCCACGCCGCGGCGTCGGCCACCAGGGCGCGGGCCCGAGGGTCGAGCGGCTGCTGCTGGAGGAGCGCGCGCTCCACGCCGAACCGCGCCAGGTCGGCATCGGCGAGATAGTGCCGGCCCCGGGGCAGGTCCACGCTGAAGTCCTGCCAGAAATTGATGAGCTGCAGCGCGGTGCAGATGGCATCGCTGCGGGCCAGCGCCCGGGCGTCGTGGATGCCGTAGAGGTGCAGCAATAGCCGCCCGACCGGGTTGGCGGACCGCCGGCAGTAGTCCAGCAGCCCCTCCCGGTCCGCATAGGTCAGGCCGCCCGCCGTCCGCACGATGTCCTGCGTGAACGCGCTCAGCAGGTCCGCCAGCAGCGGGACGGGAAGCGCATGCCCGCGGATCGCCCCCTGCAGCGGCCCGAACACGGCGGCCCAACGCGCCCCGGGCGGGTGGCCGGCGGCGATGCGGTGCAGTTCCGTGCCGTACTCCGCCAGCGCCGCCAGCCGCTCCGGCGGCGTCGCATCGCCCTCGTCCGCCAGATCGTCCGCCGTCCGGGCGAAGCCGTAGATGGCCGCGATCGGCGCGCGCAGCGCGGGCGGGCACAGCCAGGACGCCACCGGGAAATTCTCGTAATGCGTGACGGGCTGGGCGCGCCACGCGGCCGCCCCCTCCTCCGGCGCAGGCGGCGTGCCGGCGGGCGCGAGCGGCCCCGCCAGCGGCGGCGTGGCCGCGAAAGTCACGGGCGCCCCGGGCGCTGCGGGCGGCTCGGCCGGGCCCGGAATGCCCGGGTCGCGTCCTGTGGAAAGTGGCGTGGTCACCGGCCGATTGTCGCTTGACGCTGCCGGGTCTTTCACCTAGATTACTAACCAGTCAGTCATTAACCGTTCCTATCGGGAATTCCCATGCCGCTTCTCGTGCAGCCCCGGACCTCCAGGCGCCCTCGCCCCTCTCAGCCCCCACGTGGGGCTTTTTCGTGGCGCCGCGCGCCCGGGCGGCAGTGGGTGGTGATCGCATCGGTCGCGGCGATCCTGGCGCTCGGCGCCTGTTCGCGAAAGGAACCGCCGCCGGAACCGGTGCGCTCGGTCAAACTGCTCACCGTCGGCACGTCGACCCTGCACACCCGCGCGGAATACGCCGGGGAAGTGCGCGCCCGCATCGAGTCCCGTCTGGGCTTCCGCGTGGCGGGCAAGATCGTGCAGCGGCAGGCGGAACTCGGGCAGCGCGTGCAGGCCGGCCAGGTGCTCGCGCAGATCGATCCGCGCGACTACCAGCTGTCCGCGGACGCGGCACGCGCCCAGGTGGCCTCGGCCCAGACCCAGCGGGATCTGGCGGCGGCGGATTACCAGCGCTTTTCCGCGCTCAAGGCGCAGAACTTCATCAGCGGCGCCGAGCTCGACCGGCGTTCGGCCACGCTGAAGGCGGCCGAAGCCTCGCTCGAACAGGCGCGGGCCCAGGCGGCCTCGCAGAGCAACCAGACGCAGTACACGCGGCTCGTGGCCGATGCGGCCGGCGTGGTCACCGGCATCGACGCCGAGCCCGGCCAGGTGGTCGCGGCCGGCACGCCGGTCGTGCGGATCGCCCAGGACGGGCCGCGCGACGTGGTGTTCTCGGTGCCCGAAGACCGGCTCGCCCGCATCCGCCCCGGCCAGACCGTGACCGTGCGCACCTGGACGGGCGGCGGCGTGCTGCCGGGCCGGGTGCGCGAAGTGGCCGCGAGCGCCGATCCGGTCACGCGCACCTTCCTCGCCAAGGTCGCCATTGAATCCGACACGCCCCCGCCCCTGGGCGCCACGGCCTACGTGACGCCCGACGGGGCCGCGCAGGGAGCGCCGCAGGCCATCAAGCTGCCGACGAGCGCGCTGCGCCAGGAAGGTTCGCAGACCGCCGTCTGGGTCTACGAGCCGGGCAGCGGCACGGTGCGCTCGCAGGCCGTGCAGATCGCGAGCGCGGACGGCAACGAGGTGGTGGTGGGCAGCGGCCTCGCGCCGGGCATGCAGGTGGTGTCCGCCGGCGTGCACGTGCTCTCCCCGGGGCAGAAGGTGCTGGTCTACCAGCCGCGCGCTTCCCGCGGCGGCGAAGGCCCGGCCGCCACGCCCGCTTCCGCACCGGCCCCGGCCGCATCCGGCGCCTCCCCCGCGGCCTCCGCGGCCTCTGCCACCGCACGCTGAGGCCCCCATGGAAAACGCGACGCAGCAGCCGCCCACCGGCGGATTCAACCTGTCCAAATGGGCGCTGGACCATCCCGCGCTCACACGCTACCTGATGGTGGTGCTCATGCTGCTGGGCGTGGGCGCCTACTTCCAGCTCGGCCAGGACGAGGACCCGCCCTTCACCTTCCGCGCCATGGTGGTGCGCACCTACTGGCCCGGTGCCACCGCGCAGCAGGTGGCGGAACAGGTCACCGACAAGCTCGAACGCACGCTGCAGGAGGTGCCGTACGCGGACCGCATGCGCAGCTACTCGAAGCCGGGCGAGTCGCAGATCATCTTCGAGCTCAAGGACTCATCGCCGCCCGGCGAGGTGCCCAACGTCTGGTACACGGTGCGCAAGAAGATCGGCGACATGCGCGCCACCCTGCCCCAGGGGGTGCAGGGCCCGTTCTTCAACGACGAATTCGGCGACGTCTACGGCGTGATCTACGCGCTGGAGGCGGACGGCTTCACCCCGGCCGAAGTCCGGAACTTCGCGGACGACGTGCGCCAGCAGCTGCTGCGCGTGAAGGACGTGGCCAAGGTCGAGCAGTTCGGCATCCAGGACGAGAAGATCTACATCGAGATCTCGCAGAAGCGGCTCGCCCAGCTCGGCCTGGACATGAACCAGGTGCTGTCCCAGCTCGGCCAGCAGAACGCGGTCGAGAGCGCCGGTACCATCCAGACGCCGCAGGACCAGGTGCAGATCCGCGTGGCGGGCCAGTTCGGCGCCGTCGAGGACCTGCGCGCCATGCCGATCCGGGGCGCTTCGGGCGCGCAATTGCGCCTGGGCGACATCGCCGAGGTGCGCCGCGGCTACGTCGATCCGCCCAGCATCAAGGTGCGGCACCAGGGCCGGGAAGTGGTCGCGCTGGGCGTGTCCATGGCCAAGGGCGGCGACATCATCCGGCTCGGCGAATCGCTCCATGCCGCCGCACGGCGCATCGAGCAGACCCTGCCTGCGGGCGTGCGCCTCGTGAACGTGCAGGACCAGCCGCGCGCCGTGTCCTCCTCCGTGAACGAATTCGTCAAGGTGCTGATCGAGGCGGTGGTGATCGTGCTGGCCGTGAGCTTTCTGAGCCTGGGGCTGCACCAGCGCCCCGGCCACCATCCGTTCTGGCGGCGCTGGACGCTGGACGTGCGGCCCGGCCTCGTGGTGGGCATCACGATCCCGCTGGTGCTGGCCGTCACCTTCCTGGCCATGTGGTACTGGAAGATCGGCCTGCACAAGATCTCGCTGGGCTCGCTCATCATCGCGCTCGGCCTGCTGGTGGACGACGCGATCATCGCGGTCGAGATGATGGTGCGGAAGATGGAGGAAGGCTACGACAAGGTCCGCGCCGCCACCTTCGCCTACGAGATCACGGCCATGCCGATGCTCACCGGCACGCTGATCACCGCCGCCGGCTTCCTGCCGATCGGCCTGGCCAAGTCGGTCACCGGCGAATACACCTTCGCGATCTTCGCGGTCACCGTGATCGCGCTGGTGCTGTCGTGGCTGGTATCGGTGTATTTCGTGCCGTACCTCGGCACGCTGATCCTCAAGGCGCCCGCGCATCCGAAGGCGGAGGCGCACCCGCCCGCCGAAGGCTCCGAAGCCGGCAGCGCCGCGGACACCACCGCCGCGCAGGGCCCGCACGAAGTCTTCGACAGCCGCTTCTACAACACGTTCCGCCGCGCCGTGGACGCCTGCGTGGAACACCGCTGGATCACCATCGGCGTCACGGTGCTGCTGTTCGTGCTGGGCATCGTGGGCATGGGACGCGTGCAGCAGCAGTTCTTCCCCGATTCGAGCCGGCCGGAAATCCTGGTCGATGCCTGGTTCCCCGAAGGCACCTCCTTCGCCGCCAACGAAGAGCTGCTCAAGCGCATGGAAAAGCGCCTGCTCGCCGAGCCCGGCGTGACCTCGGTGAGCACCTGGATCGGCTCGGGCGTGCCGCGCTTCTACCTGCCGCTCGACCAGGTCTTCCCGCAGAGCAACGTCTCGCAGATCATCCTGCTGCCGCAGGATCTGTCGCGGCGCGAAGAACTGCGCCATTCGCTGCCCGCCCTGCTCGCGCAGGAATTTCCCGAAGTGCGCGCCCGCGTCAAGCTGCTGCCCAACGGCCCGCCCGTGGCCTATCCCGTGCAGTTCCGCGTGATCGGCAGCGACCCGGCGCGGCTGCGCCGGCATGCCGACGAAGTCCGCGCCATCCTGCGCGAGCATCCGCTGATGCAGGGCGTGAACGACAACTGGAACGAGTCCGTCAAGACGATGCGCCTGGAGATCGACCAGGACAAGGCGCGCGCCCTCGGCGTGACCAGCCAGTCCATCGCGCAGGCCGCGCGCACCGTGTTCACCGGCACCACCGTGGGCCAGTACCGCGAGGGCGACCGGCTGATCGACATCGTCTTCCGCCAGCCGCCGGACGAGCGCCAGGCCATCACCGACATCGCCAACGCCTACCTGCCCACGGCGTCCGGGCGGGCGATTCCGCTCACGCAGATCGCGCGGCCGGTGTTCGTGTGGGAGCCGGGCGTGATGTGGCGGCAGAACCGCGAATACGCCATCACCGTGCAGGGCGACGTCGTCGAGGGCCTGCAGGGCGCCACCGTCACCGGATCGCTGCTGCCCGGCCTGCGCCAGCTGGAGTCCCAGTGGCACGGCGCGGGCGACACCGGCTACCGGATCGAGGTGGCGGGCGCGGTGGAGGAAAGCTCCAAGGGCTCCGCCTCGATCGCGGCGGGCGTGCCCATCATGCTGTTCATCACCTTCACGCTGCTCATGCTGCAGCTGCACAGCTTCAGCCGCGCGGTGCTGGTGTTCCTCACCGGGCCGCTGGGCATCGCCGGGGTCGCGGGCGCGCTGCTGCTGCTCGGCCGGCCGTTCGGCTTCGTGGCGCTGCTGGGCGTGATCGCGCTCATGGGGATGATCCAGCGCAACTCGGTGATCCTCATCGACCAGATCGAGAGCGACCGGGCGCGCGGCGTGCCCGCCTGGGACGCCATCGTGGAATCGGCCGTGCGCCGGCTGCGGCCCATCGTGCTCACCGCGGCGGCCGCCGTGCTGGCGATGATCCCGCTGTCGCGCAGCGTGTTCTGGGGCCCGATGGCCGTCGCCATCATGGGCGGGCTGGTCGTCGCCACGGTGCTCACGCTGCTGGCCCTGCCGGCCATGTACGCGGCCTGGTTCCGCGTGCGGCGGCCCGAAACGCCCCCTGCACCTGCAGCCTGAAAGGAACGCAGCCCGCCGACAGGGTAAAATCGAGGGCTAACCAATTTCAGGAAAGCGGCGGCCTCCCCGGTCCGCCGCTTTTTGTCGGTGGTCCGCTGGAGACGGCGGTTGAAAGCCAAGTGGAAAAAGCGCGGGTGGCGAAATTGGTAGACGCACCAGGTTTAGGTCCTGACGCCAGCAATGGTGTGGGGGTTCGAGTCCCCCCCCGCGCACCACGCACAACACGGTGAGGCAGTCCCGGCACGGGACGGCTGTCACGGTCCCATTACATAGAGGAAGAGCCATGGCCGTTACTGTTGAAACCCTTGAAAAGCTCGAGCGCAAGATCACGCTGAGCCTGCCCCTGACCACCATCCAGACGGAAGTGGACTCGCGCCTCAAGCGCCTGGCCCGCACGGTGAAGATGGACGGCTTCCGTCCCGGCAAGGTGCCGATGAACGTCGTGGCCCAGCGCTACGGCTACTCCGTGCAGTACGAAGTGCTGAACGACAAGGTCGGTGAAGCCTTCGCCCAGGCCGCCAACGAAGCCAACCTGCGCGTCGCCGGCCAGCCCCGCATCACCGAGAAGGACGGCGCCCCCGAAGGCCAGATCACCTTCGACGCCGTGTTCGAAGTGTTCCCCGAAGTGAAGATCGGCGACCTCTCCACCGCCGAAGTCGAGAAGCTGTCCGCCGAAGTGACCGACGCCGCCATCGACAAGACCATCGACATCCTGCGCAAGCAGCGCCGCACGTTCGCGCAGCGCGCCCAGGGCACGGCCGCCGAAGACGGCGACCGCGTGACCGTGGACTTCGAAGGCAAGATCGACGGCGAGACCTTCTCCGGCGGCAAGGCCGAGGACTTCCAGTTCCTGGTCGGCGAAGGCCAGATGCTCAAGGAATTCGAAGACGCCGTGCGCGGCATGAAGGCCGGCGAGAGCAAGACCTTCCCGCTGGCGTTCCCCGAGGACTACCACGGCAAGGACGTGGCCGGCAAGACCGCCGACTTCCTCGTCACCGTGAAGAAGATCGAGGCCGCCCACCTGCCCGAAGTCAACGAGCAGCTGGCCAAGTCCCTGGGCATCGCCGACGGCACCGTCGACGGCCTGCGCGCCGACATCAAGAAGAACCTCGAGCGCGAAGTCAAGTTCCGCCTGCTGGCCCGCAACAAGCAGGCCGTGATGGAAGCCCTGGTCTCCAAGGCCGAGCTGGACCTGCCCAACGCCAGCGTGCAGTCCGAGATCGCCCGCCTGCTCGAAGGCGCCCGTGCCGACCTGAAGCAGCGCGGCATCAAGGACGCCGACAAGGCCGAGATCCCCGAGGACGTGTTCCGTCCCCAGGCCGAGCGCCGCGTGCGCCTGGGCCTGGTGGTGGCCGAACTCGTGCGTGCCAACGAACTGCACGCCACGCCCGAGCAGCTGAAGGCCCACGTGGACGAGCTGGCCGCCAGCTACGAGAAGCCCGAGGACGTGGTCCGCTGGTACTTCGGCGACCGCCAGCGCCTGGCCGAAGTCGAGGCCGTCGTGGTCGAGAACAACGTCACAGCCTTCGTGCTGGACAAGGCCAAGGTCACCGACAAGGCCATCTCCTTCGACGAACTGATGGGCCAGGGCTGATGCCCCGGCGCCGGTGCCGCCCTTTTCGGCGCGCCGGCCCTCCCGTCCCCATGGGGCTTGTGCTGGCGAGCACAGGCCCCAATTCATTTCTCGGTACAGTATCTGCATGACTGGAGAAAAAATGAGCGCACTGGAAACCCAGGCCCTGGGCATGATCCCCATGGTCATCGAGCAGTCGGGCCGCGGCGAGCGGTCCTACGACATCTATTCACGCCTGCTCAAGGAACGCATCGTGTTCCTGATCGGCGAGGTGAACGACCAGACGGCCAACCTCGTGGTGGCGCAGCTGCTGTTCCTCGAGAGCGAGAACCCCGACAAGGACATCTCGTTCTACATCAACTCCCCGGGCGGCAGCGTCACGGCGGGCATGGCCATCTACGACACGATGCAGTTCATCAAGCCGGACGTGTCCACCATGTGCCTGGGCTTCGCGGCCAGCATGGGCGCCTTCCTGCTGGCGGCCGGCGCCAAGGGCAAGCGTTTTTCGCTGCCCAATTCGAAGATCATGATCCACCAGGTGCTCGGCGGCGCCCGCGGCCAGGCGACGGACATCGAGATCCACGCCCGCGACATCCTGCGCACCAAGGACCAGATGAACCGCATCCTGGCCGAGCGCACCGGACAGCCGCTCGACAAGGTCAAGGCGGACACCGAGCGCGACTACTTCCTCACCGCCGACGAAGCCAAGGAATACGGCCTCGTCGACCAGGTCGTCGCCCAGCGGCCCTGATCCGAGGCGGCGTTGCCTCCGGCGGCGCCTGCCGGCTCCCTCCGGCACGGCGCCGTTTTCCATTTCGTTATCATCCCTGCAACGTCCTGCAACACGAGGCAATGCCCACATGGCCGAGAAAAAAGGCTCTTCCAGCGAAAAAACCCTGTATTGCTCCTTCTGCGGCAAGAGCCAGCACGAGGTCAAGAAACTGATCGCTGGCCCGTCGGTATTCATCTGCGACGAGTGCATCGATCTCTGCAATGAAATCATCCGCGACGAGCTTCCCGCCGCCGAAGGGGCGCGCGACTCCCGTGGCGACCTGCCCACGCCCTCCGAGATCAAGGCCAACCTCGACAACTACGTGATCGGGCAGGAGGTGGCCAAGCGCACGCTGGCCGTGGCCGTTTACAACCACTACAAGCGGTTGCGCCACAAGGACAAGGCGGGCAAGGACGAGGTGGAGCTCTCCAAGAGCAACATCCTGCTGATCGGGCCCACGGGCTCGGGCAAGACCCTGCTCGCGCAGACGCTCGCGCGCATGCTCGATGTGCCATTCGTGATGGCGGACGCCACCACGCTCACGGAAGCCGGCTACGTCGGCGAGGACGTCGAGAACATCGTCCAGAAGCTGCTGCAGAGCTGCAACTACGAGGTGGAGCGCGCCCAGCGCGGTATCGTCTACATCGACGAGATCGACAAGATCTCGCGCAAGTCCGACAACCCGTCGATCACGCGCGACGTCTCGGGCGAAGGTGTGCAGCAGGCCCTGCTCAAGCTCATCGAGGGCACGATGGCCAGCGTGCCGCCGCAGGGCGGCCGCAAGCACCCGAACCAGGACTTCCTGCAGATCGACACGACCAACATCCTGTTCATCTGCGGCGGTGCCTTCGCGGGCCTGGAGAAGGTCATCGAGAACCGTACCGAGGCCTCCGGCATCGGCTTCGGCGCAGCCGTCAAGAGCAAGAAGCAGCGCTCGCTGACCGAGGTGTTCACCGAGATCGAACCCGAAGATCTGATCAAGTTCGGCCTCATCCCCGAGCTGGTCGGCCGCATGCCGGTGGTCACGGCGCTCGCCGAGCTCAGCGAGGACGCGCTGGTGCAGATCCTGACCGAGCCCAAGAACGCGCTCGTCAAGCAGTACAGCAAGCTGCTGGCCATGGAAGGCGTCGAGCTGGAGATCCGGCAGGCGGCGCTCAAGGCGATCGCCCGCAAGGCACTGGCCCGCAAGACCGGCGCCCGCGGCCTGCGGTCGATCCTGGAGCAGTCCCTGATCGGCACCATGTTCGACCTGCCCAACACCAGCAACGTAGAGAAGGTCGTGGTGGACGAGTCCACGATCGAAGAGAACAAGGCCCCCCTGCTCGTGTACCGGGAAGCCGCCAAGAAGGCCTGAAGCAGCCTCGCGTTCCGGTAAGGGCAGATATTCCTGCGACGGCCGGCCCGGTGGGCCGGCCGGGACCGTGGCGGCCGGCGAGGCGCGCCGCGGGTTGAAAATATCGGCGGGTGGACCATATTCCACTCAGCTTCACAAGGATTCCCATGTCCGGACATACCCCCCTGCCAGACACACCGATCGATCTGCCCCTGTTGCCGCTGCGCGACGTGGTGGTGTTCCCCCACATGGTGATTCCGCTGTTCGTGGGCCGCCCCAAGAGCATCAAGGCCCTGGAACTGGCCATGGACGCGGACCGCCGCATCATGCTGGTCGCCCAGAAGACGGCCGCCAAGGACGAACCGCTCGTCTCCGACATGTTCGACGTCGGCTGCGTGTCCACCATCCTGCAGATGCTCAAGCTGCCCGACGGCACCGTGAAGGTGCTCGTCGAAGGCCAGCAGCGCGCGCGGGTCGCCTCGATCGAGGACCACGAGACGCATTTCACTTCCACGGTGACGCCCGTGCCGCCGGCCGACGGCGACCACAAGCCGAGCGAGATCGAGGCGCTGCGCCGCGCGGTGATGCAGCAGTTCGACCAGTACGTCAAGCTGAACAAGAAGATCCCGCCCGAGATTCTCACCTCGATCGCCAGCATCGACGATCCGGGCCGCCTGGCCGACACGATCGCCGCCCACCTGCCGCTCAAGCTCGAGAACAAGCAGGCGGTGCTGGACCTGGCCGACGTGAAGGAACGGCTCGAGAACCTCTTCGAGCAGCTCGACCGCGAAGTCGACATCCTCAACGTCGACAAGAAGATCCGCGGCCGCGTGAAGCGGCAGATGGAGAAGAACCAGCGCGACTTCTACCTGAACGAGCAGGTCAAGGCCATCCAGAAGGAACTGGGCGAAGGCGAGGAAGGCGCGGACATCGAGGAGATCGAGAAGAAGATCAAGGCCGCCAAGATGCCGGCCGACGCGCGCAAGAAGGCCGAGGCCGAGCTCAAGAAGCTCAAGCTCATGTCGCCGATGTCGGCGGAAGCCACCGTCGTGCGCAACTACATCGAAGTGCTCACGGGCCTGCCCTGGAGCAAGCGCACCAAGATCAAGCACGACCTCGCCAACGCCGAGGAAGTGCTCAACGAGGACCATTACGGCCTCGACAAGGTCAAGGACCGCATCCTCGAATACCTCGCGGTGCAGCAGCGCGTGGACAAGGTGAAGGCCCCCATCCTGTGCCTCGTCGGCCCCCCGGGCGTCGGCAAGACCTCGCTGGGCCAGTCGATCGCCAAGGCGACGGGCCGCAAATACGTGCGCATGGCGCTCGGCGGCATGCGCGACGAGGCGGAGATCCGCGGCCACCGCCGCACCTACATCGGCGCCATGCCGGGCAAGGTGCTGCAGAGCCTCAACAAGGTCGGCACGCGCAACCCGCTCTTCCTGCTCGACGAGATCGACAAGCTGGGCACGGACTTCCGCGGCGACCCGTCGAGCGCGCTGCTGGAAGTGCTCGACCCGGAGCAGAACCACAAGTTCGGCGACCACTACGTGGAAGTCGATTTCGACCTCAGCGACGTCATGTTCGTCGCCACGTCGAACTCGATGAACATCCCCCCGGCCCTGCTGGACCGGATGGAAGTGATCCGCCTGTCGGGCTACACCGAGGACGAGAAGGCCAACATCGCCATCAAGTACCTGCTGCCCAAGCAGATGGTGAACAACGGCGTGAAGGACGAGGAACTGCGGGTCGAGGAAAGCGCCGTGCGCGACGTGATCCGCTACTACACCCGCGAGGCCGGCGTGCGCTCGCTGGAACGCGAACTCTCCAAGATCTGCCGCAAGGTGGTCAAGGGCCTGCAGCTCAAGAAGCTGGAGCCCCAGGTGGTGGTCACGGCGGACAACCTGGCCGACTACCTGGGCGTGCGCAAGCACACCTATGGCCGCGCGGAGCAGCAGAACCAGGTCGGCCAGGTTGTGGGCCTCGCCTGGACCGAGGTCGGCGGTGACCTGCTCACCATCGAGGCGGCGGCCATGCCCGGCAAGGGTGTCATCACGCGCACCGGCTCGCTCGGCGACGTGATGAAGGAATCCGTGGAGGCCGCCCGCACCGTGGTGCGCAGCCGCGCCCACCGCCTGGGCATCAAGGACGAGGCGTTCGAGAAGCGCGACATCCACGTCCACGTGCCGGACGGCGCCACGCCGAAGGACGGCCCGAGCGCGGGCGCCGCGATGACCACCGCCTTCGTCTCCGCGCTCACCGGCATTCCGGTGCGCGGCGACGTCGCCATGACCGGCGAGATCACCCTGCGCGGCGAGGTCACCGCCATCGGCGGCCTGAAGGAAAAGCTGCTCGCGGCCCTGCGCGGCGGCATCAAGACGGTGCTGATCCCCGAAGAGAACGTGAAGGACCTGCAGGAGATCCCGGACAACGTGAAGAGCGGCCTGGAGATCGTGCCCGTCAGGTGGATCGACAAGGTGCTCGAGGTGGCGCTGGAGCGCAAGCCGATCGCCCTCACCGAAGAGGAGATCGCCGCATCCGTTTCCGCGCGCGAAAGCCGCGAGGCGGCCGCCGCCGCGGGCTCCGTGAAACATTGATGCCTTGATGTCGAATTTTTTGGGAACCACCCAAAAAGTGCGCTACAATTCATCCCATCGATGCCAAACGTTGTAGAATGCAAGGCTTCGGTAAATGCGGGAATAGCTCAGTTGGTAGAGCGCAACCTTGCCAAGGTTGAGGTCGAGAGTTCGAGACTCTTTTCCCGCTCCAGACTCCAAAAAAGGGGAAGCCACCGCTTCCCCTTTTTGCCAAGGAAAGCATCTTCGGCGCGGTAGCAAAGCGGTTATGCACCGGATTGCAAATCCGTGTAGGTCGGTTCGACTCCGGCCCGCGCCTCCAGATACTGAAAGCGGCTTGCACACCACGGGGTGACAAGCCACTTGGCAAAAGCACCAGAAAATGGTGCTACAATTCAAGGCTGTTGACGAGGCAACGAATCAACAGCAAACGCGGGAATAGCTCAGTTGGTAGAGCGCAACCTTGCCAAGGTTGAGGTCGAGAGTTCGAGACTCTTTTCCCGCTCCAATTCCTGAACACGCACATGCGCTGTTCAACACAAGAAGGCCCTTCGGGGCCTTTTTTGTTGCCCGGTCGGTGCATGCCGGGAAAGCCCGGCCCCCTCTCCCCCGCCCTCCGTCCGTGGGCCTGCAGTCTCCTGCGGGCGCCGGCCGGGTCCACCGTCTCCCGCATGGGACAATCCCCCGCCATGACACCGGAACAGTACGTCCAACAAAAAGCCGCGGCGTCCGGCAGCAGTTTTTATTACGCCTTCCTGTTCCTGCCGCCGGCCCGGCGTGCGGCCATCACGGCGTTCTATGCGTTCTGCCGCGAAGTGGACGACGTGGTGGACGAGGTGTCCGATGCCGGTGTGGCGCGCACCAAGCTGGCCTGGTGGCAGGCCGAAGTGGCCCGCGCGTTCGCCGGACAGCCCCCGACGCATCCCGTCATGCAGGCACTGATGCCGCACACCGCCCTCTACGGCATCGAAGAGCGCCACCTGCAGGCGGTGATCGACGGCTGCCAGATGGACCTGGAGCAGACCCGCTACCTGGACTTCGCCGGCCTCTCGCGGTATTGCCACCTGGTGGCCGGCGTCGTGGGCGAAGTGGCGGCGCGGATCTTCGGCCCGGTCGACGAGCGCACCGTGCAGTACGCCCACACCCTGGGCCTCGCCTTCCAGCTCACCAACATCATCCGCGACGTGGGCGAAGACGCGATGATGGGCCGCATCTACCTTCCCGTCTCCGAGCTGCAGCAGTTCGACGTGAAGGCCCACGAGATCACCAAGCGCCAGTACTCGGACCGCTTCGCCGCGCTCATGCGCTTCCAGGCCGAGCGCGCCCACGGCCTCTACGACAAGGCGCTCGCGCTCCTGCCGCCCGAGCAGCGGCGCGCGCAGAAGCCGGGGCTGATGATGGCGAGCATTTACCGCACGCTGCTGCGCGAGATCGAGCGCGACCAGTTCCAGGTGCTGCACCAGCGCATCGCGCTCACGCCGCTGCGCAAGCTGTGGCTGGCCTGGAAGATGCAGGCCCTCGGGCGGATGTGATGGGCTCCCGGGCCTGCCCTCCTCTTCCTCCCGCACACGGTTGACGCCCATGCGTGTGGCCGTCATCGGAGCGGGCTGGGCCGGCCTCGCCGCCGCGATCGCTGCCGCGCAGGCAGGGCACGCCGTATCGGTGTTCGAAACCGCGCGCATGCTCGGCGGGCGCGCACGCGCCCTTGCTCCAGCCGCTGGCGCCGACGCCCCCACCCGCCTCGACAACGGCCAGCACATCCTCATCGGCGCCTATGCGGAATGCCTGCGGCTCCTGCGGCTGGTCGGTATCGATCCGGAACAGGCGCTGCTGCGCCTGCCGCTCGCGCTCACCTTCCCGGACGGCTCGGGGCTGCGCTTTCCCGACGCCCCTCCGCCCTGGGATGCGCTCTGGGGCATCGCCACCGCACGGGGCTGGAGCGTGTCCGAGCGTGCGGCGCTGCTGGCGCGCGCGGCGCGGTGGCGGCTCGGCGGCTTCCGGTGCGATCCCCGTGCCACGGTGGCGGACCTCTGCGCGGGCCTCCCCGAGCGGCTGCTGCGCGAATTCATCGATCCGCTCTGCGTGTCCGCGCTCAATACGCCGTGCGGCGAAGCGAGCGGCACGGTGTTTCTGCGGGTGCTGCGCGACAGCCTCTTCAGCGGCCGGGGCGGATCGCATCTCCTGCTGCCCCGGCGCGACCTGAGCGCGCTGTGGCCCGAGGCCGCCGCCGACTGGCTGCGCGCGCGCGGGCATGCCGTGCACCCGGGCCGGCGCGTGCAACGCCTCGAAGCCGTCGCCGTGCCGGGTGCGCATGCCGCCACGCCCTGGCGGGTGGACGGCGACGCGTTCGACGCCGTGGTGCTGGCCACGCCCAGCACCGAGGCAGCACGGCTGGTGGAAGGGGCCGCACAGGCGCTTCCCGCCATGGCGGCCAGCCCCCTGCAGGCCTGGGCCGCACGGGCCGGGGCCCTGCGGTTCACGGCCATCGCCACGGTGTATGCCGAGGCCTCCGCCCCGGGCCCCGGCGCGGCCACGCTGCCCGCACCGATGCTGGCACTGCGCCACGGCCCGGATGCCCCGGCGCAGTTCGTGTTCGACCGGGGCCGCCTCGGCTCCGGCGCAGGGCAGCTCGCTTTCGTCGCGAGTGCCTTCGAAGGGGAACGCGCTGCGCTGGAAGACGCCGTGGTCAGGCAGGCTGCGCGCCAGCTGGCCCTGCCCGGCGTGCGCATCCTGCAGACGGTGGTGGAAAAACGCGCGACCTTCGCCTGCGTGCCCGCGCTGGAGCGCCCGGGCGCCCCCATCGCCGCGGGGCTGCTGGCCTGCGGCGATTACGTGGCGGGCCCCTACCCTGCCACGCTGGAGGGCGCAGTGCTCTCGGGCACCGCGGCCGGCCGGGCGCTGCCGCGATGCCAGGCGCAGGCACAGGCTCCGCTCGGGGCGTCCTGAAGCCGCGCGGCCTAGCCCGAAAAGCCCAACGCCACGGCCGGCTCGCCGCCCGGCCGGGGCAGCACGTCGGCGAGCTTCAGCACCGCCATGCCGGTGTTCCCCCAGAAACGCTCCAGGCTGCCGTCCCGCTCGATCAGCAGCCGCTGCACCAGCGGTTCCAGCGACGTGGTGGCCGGGTCCGCCACCAGCAGGTAGCGCGGCTCCTCGGCGTCCACCGCCCCGTGCGCGGCCTCATTGACCTGCACCACCCAGTCCATGCCGGTCAGCACCTCCAGCACGGGTTCCAGCTGCAGCACGTCCACGCGCAGCGCCTGGGCCAGCTCGCCCGCCGGCAGCCCGCGCCGCGCGGAGCCCCGGGCAGCGTGCAGCTGCTGCAGCACCTCGATCGCGATCTGGAAGCTCCATCCCAGCCGGCTGGCATTGCGCGCGACTCCGGTGAGCAGGCTGGGCAGATAGGCCGCCACCACCGCGCCGAGCAGCACGATGACCCAGGCCACGTAGATCCAGACCAGCAGGATGGGCAGCGTGGCGAACGCCCCGTACAGCACCGAATAGGTCGGCACCGAGGCGATGTAGAGCCCCAGCACCTTCTTGGCCACTTCGATCCCCACGGAGACGAATACCCCACCGGACCACGCATGCCGCCAATGCACCTGCGTATTGGGCACGTAGCGGTAGAGGGCCGCCGTGCCGCCCGCCAGCAGCAGGAACTCGATGGAATCGAACAGCAGCCGGGCGCTGTCCGGCAGCGCGCCTTCGAGGCCGCGGGACGCGCTGGACGCCACCGAGGTGGTCAGCGCCAGGCTCGCCGCGAGCACCAGCGGCCCGAGCGTGATCACGGCCCAGTAGATCAGCACCCGCTGCCCCAGCGGGCGCAGGCGGGGCACGCGCCAGATGTTGTTGAGCGTGCGGTCGATCGTGAGGATGAGCGCCAGCGCCGTGGCCAGCAGGATCGAGAAGCCCGCCACGCCCAGCCCGCTCGCCTTGGCCGCGAACTGGGTGAGGTAGCCCAGCACCTGGCGGGAGATGCTGTCGGGCACCAGGCTGTCCACGAGCCAGCGCTGCAGCCCCGTCTGCAGGGCACCGAAGATGGGGAACGCGGTGAAGATCGCCAGCGCCACGGTGAAGAACGGCACCAGCGCCAGCAGCGTGGTGAACGTGAGGCTGCTGGCCGTCAGGCCCAGCCGGTCTTCCCGGAAGCGCTCGCGCAGCGTCTGCGCGGTCGTGCGCCAGGGAAAGCGCGACAGGTCCGAAAGCACGCTTTCGAAGCGCTTCGCGAGTGGGGCAATGGGCATGGCCGATATGATGCCACTCCGATGACATCTTCCTTCGCGACGGCCGCGGCCGCGCCCGCCCCCGACCCGACCGTGGCCGCCACCCGCTGGCTCGCGGTCGGCAGCCTGCTGGGCCTCATCGTGCTCAGCCTGGCGTGGGAGCTCTGGCTCGCGCCGCTGCGGCCCGGCGGCTCGTGGCTGGCGCTCAAGGCCCTGCCGCTGGCCCTGCCGCTGGCGGGCCTGCTCAAGCACCGCATGTACACCTACCGCTGGGTCAGCCTGGTGGTGTGGCTCTACTTCACCGAAGGGGTGGTGCGCGCCTGGAGCGACGCGCCTCCCGGCCGCTGGCTGGCCTGCGCCGAGATCGTGCTCTGCCTGGGCCTGTTCACGGCCTGTGCGCTGCACGTGCGGCTGCGCCAGCGCCATGTCCGTGCCCATACCGGGGCCGCCGCCTCCCACTGATCCGCTCCGCGGGCCCCTGCGGCCCGCCGTTTTGCCGACCGACACTCTCCGTCCGCTCCGCAGCCTTCCCACCGAACGCCATGCCCTCCTTCCTGCTCGACCACCTGCGCCAGATCGTTGGCGATGCCCACGTACTCACCGAAGGCGACCTTACCGCCTGGGAACAGGACTGGCGCCGCCGCGCCCGCGGCAAGGCCCGCGCCGTGGTGCGACCGGCCACCACCGCGGAGGTGGCGGCCGTCGTGCGGGCCTGCGCCGAGGCCGGCGTGCCCATCGTGCCCCAGGGCGGCAACACCGGCCTCGCGGTCGGATCGATCCCCGATGCCTCGGGCACGCAGATCCTGCTCAGCCTGTCGCGCATGGCCGCCGTGCGCGCGGTGGACGCCGACAACCTCACCATGACCGTCGAGGCCGGCTGCGTGCTGCAGAACCTGCAGGACGTGGCCGAAAAGGCGGGCCTGCTGTTCCCCCTGAGCCTGGCGGCCGAAGGCAGCTGCACCATCGGCGGCAACCTGGCCACCAACGCCGGCGGCACGCAGGTGGTGCGCTACGGCAACACGCGCGATCTCTGCCTCGGGCTCGAAGTGGTCACCGCGCAGGGCGAAGTCTGGAATGGCCTGAAGGGCCTGCGCAAGGACAACACCGGCTACGACCTGCGCGACCTGTTCATCGGCAGCGAGGGCACGCTGGGCATCATCACCGCCGCGACCATGAAGCTCTACCCGCGGCCCGCCGCGAGCCTCACGGCCTGGGCCGCGGTGCCGTCGATGGAGGCGGCCGTGCGCCTGCTCGGCCTCGCGCACCGCCACCTGGGTGCCGGTCTCACCGGCTTCGAAGTGATGGGCCGCTTCGCGCTCGGCCTCGTGGCCCGCCACATGCCGCAGCTGCGCGTGCCCTTCGTCGACCAGGAGGACGTGCCCTATGCGGTGCTGCTCGAGAACGCCGACAGCGAATCGGAAGAGCACGCCCGCGGCCGGTTCGAAGCCCTGCTGGAAACCGCGTTCGAAGACGGCTGCGTGAGCGACGCCGTCGTGGCGGAGAACCTCGCGCAGGCGCACCAGCTCTGGCACATCCGCGAGAACATTCCCCTCGCCCAGGCCGAGGAGGGGCTGAACATCAAGCACGACATCTCGGTGCCGATCTCGCGCATCCCGGAATTCGTCGCCTATGCCGACGACCTGCTCGTGCGCGAGATCCCGGGCGTGCGGCTGGTCAACTTCGGCCACCTGGGCGACGGCAACCTGCACTACAACGTGCAGGCCCCGGCCGAGGGTGATGCCAAGGCCTTCCTGCGCGACGAAGAGAAGCGCGTGAACCACCTCGTCTACGAGGCCGTGGCGCGTTTCGGCGGCTCGTTCTCGGCCGAGCACGGCATCGGCGAATTGAAAGTATCCACGCTCGAGGCCTACCAGTCGCCGGTGGCGCTGTCCATGATGCGGTCGATCAAGCAGGCCCTGGACCCGCGCGGCCTGTTCAACCCCGGCCGCGTGCTGGCGCAGCGTACCTGACGGGAAACCGCCCGCCCCGGGGCGGGCCCGGGCCGGACGCCCTAGAATCGCGGGTTGCCCGCCCAGCCCGGATTGCCATGACCGACCGCCCCATCCGCCACCAGTACGAAGACTTCATGCGCCATGTGTTCACGCATGGCGTGGCCAAGGGAGACCGCACCGGCACCGGCACCCGCAGCGTGTTCGGCCACCAGATGCGATTCGACCTGAACGAGGGTTTCCCGCTGGTGACCACCAAGAAGGTCCACCTCAAGTCCATCATTCTGGAACTGCTGTGGTTCCTGCGCGGCGACCGCAACGTGCGCTGGCTGCAGGAGCGCGGCTGCACCATCTGGGACGAATGGGCGCGCGAGGACGGCGACCTCGGCCCCGTCTACGGCGTGCAGTGGCGCAGCTGGCCGACGCCCGACGGCGGCCACATCGACCAGATCCAGCAGGTGATCGACACGCTGCGCAAGAACCCGGATTCGCGCCGCATCATCGTGAGCGCCTGGAACGTGGCCGAGCTCGACCAGATGTCGCTCATGCCCTGCCACGCCTTCTTCCAGTTCTACGTGGCGCCTCCGCAGGCACCGGGCGAGCGGGGCAGGCTCAGCTGCCAGCTCTACCAGCGCAGCGCCGACATCTTCCTCGGCGTGCCGTTCAACATCGCCAGCTACGCGCTGCTCACCCACATGGTGGCGCAGCAGTGCGACCTCGACGTCGGCGACTTCATCTGGACCGGCGGCGATTGCCACATCTACGACAACCATGTGGAGCAGGTGCAGCTCCAGCTGTCGCGCGATCCCCACCCCTACCCCACGCTGCAGCTGCGCCGCCGGCCGGCGAGCCTGTTCGACTACGAGTACGACGACTTCGAGGTCACGGGTTACCAGCACCATCCCGCCATCAAGGCTCCCGTCGCCGTCTGACCGCAGGCCTCCGGCCCCTTCCTCCCGCCTTTCCGGCTCCGCCATTTCTTCCGAACATCCATGTCCTCCCACGGCTTCCACGTCCATGGACCGCACGACCACGCCGTCGAGCACGCCGCCCAGCACGCCCATTCCGATGCCGGGCACGGCACCATGACCAGCCGCATCGCGATGGCCACGGCGATCATCGCCACGGTGGGCGCCATCTTCTCGTACATGGGCGGCGCCACGCAGGCCAATGCCGGCCTGATCAAGAACGATGCCGCCATCCGCAAGACCGAGGCGGCCAACCAGTGGGCCTACTACCAGTCCAAGAGCACCAAGCAGTCGGTGACCGAACTCGCGCGCGATCTGGCACCCGAAGCCCGCAAACCCGAGCTGCAGGCGAAGCTGGACCGCTACGAACAGGAGAAGAACGACATCCGAAAGAGCGCCGAATCGCTCGAGGCGCAGTCGCTCGCGCTCGACCACCAGAGCGAGGAGCAGATGCACCAGCACCACCGCTGGGCCCAGGCCACCACCGTGCTGCAGGTCGCCATCGCGCTGGCCGCGATCGCCCTGCTCACGCGCCGCAAGTGGCTGGAGCGGGGCATGTACGGCGTCGCGGCCGTGGGCCTGGCCGTCGGCGCCCTGGCGTTCTTCCACATCTGAAGCGGCGCCGCATCCCCATGGACCTGCGAGTCATCTACGCGCGCGCCGCCAATGGCACCATCGGCCGGGACAACGCCATGCCCTGGCATCTGCCCGAAGACCTGGCGCACTTCAAGCAGCTGACCCTGGGCGCCACCGTCGTCATGGGCCGCAAGACCTGGGATTCGCTCCCGCCGCGCTTCCGCCCCCTGCCGGGCCGCGCCAACATCGTCGTCACGCGGCAGGCGGACTGGAACGCGGACGGCGCGCTGCGCGCAGCCAGCCTGGACGAAGCCCTCGGCATCGCCCGGGCGAACGGCGGCGTGGCCTGGATCATCGGCGGCGCCCAGATCTATGCGCAGGCGCTGCCGCTCGCGGACGGCGTCGAGGTGACCGAGATCCACCAGGACTTCGACGGCGATGCGTTCGCTCCCGTCCTCGGGCCGGAATGGCACGAAGTCGCCCGCAGCCCCGTGCAGCAGTCGGCGGGCAGCGGCCTGCCGTTCTCCTTCGTGAGCTACCGGCGGCGCTGAGCCCTGCTCGCACGCCGCCCGCTGCCCCTTTTGTCCGTCCACCGAACTGCCCCATGAAGCTGGCCACCTGGAACGTCAACTCCCTCTCCGTCCGGCTGCCGCAGGTGCTGGCCTGGCTCGCCGACAACCCCGTGGACGCCATCGGCCTGCAGGAGCTCAAGCTGGTCGACGAGAAGTTTCCCTTCGACGCCCTGCAGGCCGCCGGCTACCATGCCGCGAGCTTCGGCCAGAAGACCTACAACGGCGTCGCCCTCCTGAGCCGCTCGCCCCTGCGCGATGTGGTGCGCAACATTCCCGGCCACGAAGACGCCCAGGCGCGGGTCATCGCCGCCACGCTCGACACGCCCGAAGGCCCGTTGCGGCTGGTCAACTGCTACTTCGTCAACGGCCAGGCGCCCGGTTCGGACAAGTTCGCCTACAAGATGCTGTGGCTGGGCGCGCTGCACCGCTGGCTGAAGGAAGAAATGGCGGCCCATCCACGCCTCGTGCTGGTGGGGGACTTCAACGTCGCGCCCGAAGACCGTGACTCCTTCGATCCCGTGGGCCTCAAGGACACGATCCACCACACGGTGGAGGAGCGCACGCACTTCCAGGCGCTGCTCGGTCTGGGCCTGACCGACGCCTTCCGGCTGTTCGAGCAGCCGGAAAAGAGCTTCTCCTGGTGGGACTACCGCATGCTGGGCTTCCAGAAGAACCGCGGCCTGCGCATCGATCACATCCTCGTGAGTGACGCTCTCAGGGCGCGGGTGAGTGCCTGCAGCATCGACCGCCAACCCCGCAAGAATCCGCAGCCCAGCGATCATGCGCCCGTGGTCGTCACCCTCGGGTAACGCGTTCCTGCATTTCTTCTGAGCGGGTCGGTACCACACCCCGAAGCCCGCCTCCCAACGAAAAACGCCGTGGCACTGCCACGGCGTTTTGACGTGGGGCACGAAACCCCAATAATCAGGGCATGGCCTTGTAGCGATCCCGCAGGTCGCGCACCTCGTCGTGGTTGCGCTGGGCACCTTCGGCCTGGCGCTCCACCAGCGTGCGCACGTTGGCCGGCAGCGACGACTTCAGCGCCTTGCGGTAGCGGGCCACCGCGGCATCCTCGCCGCGCTCGCACTCTTCCAGCACGGCCTTGTCGTCGCTGGTACTGAGGGCCGTCTTCACGGACACCCAGCCCCGGTGCAGCGCGCCGGACACGGAGCCGCCGCTCGACGGCTCGCCGCCGTGGTTGCGGATCTCGCGCTCCAGTTCCGCTGCGGCCGAGGCGCATTCGCTGGCGTGGCGCAGCAGGATGCCCTTCAGCTCGGGCGATTCGGCATGCTCGGCCGAGGCGCGGAAGCCGTATTCGCCGTCGCGGCAGGATTCCAGCAGGTCGTCCAGCACGTCCACGACGTCGTCGTTGTCCACCATGGCCGTATCGCCCGTGGTGGACTGCGTCATGCCGCCCACGGCGGCACCAACGCCGGCACCGCCTGCCGTGGTCATGCCACGGTCCATGTCGGTGGTATAGCCGCGGCCGGCGCGTTCCCAGGCGGCGCGGGTGGCGGGGCGGGCCTCGTCCCACTCCATGCCGCTGGTGCCGCGGGCCTGGCCCCAGTCACGTGCCAGATGCGGTTCCACCGTGTCGAAGTCGCCTTCGTAGCGGCCCACGGAGCTCCAGCCCAGCTCGTACGCCGGACGGTACTCGTCATACGTGCGGCCGCCACGGTAGTAGGGCTCACGCTGGTAGCTCTCGCGCCAGTAGGCATCTTCCACGGTGGGGTTCACGGATTCGGCGGCCGCCTTGCCGGCCAGGCCACCGACCACGGCACCTGCGACGCCGCCCACGGCCGCGCCGATCGGGCCACCGAAGGCCCCGGCTGCCGCGCCGGCCACAGCGCCGCCCGCCGCACCAACGCCGGTGCCCACGGGATGGGCGCCGGGTTCATTGGTCAAGGGGTCGCGGTTTGCATCGTTGAAATCCGACATGAATTCGCTCCGGTTGGTTGAACAGTGCCTTCATTCTGGGAGGTCCCGTTTTTCCGGAGGGTCGGCGTGCAGACTCCTGGCCTGTAGGACGTAGCCAGCAGCGTGGATGAGCCAGGGCGCTTCCCGCCTGGCTCCATTGCTCCAGATTCCATAGCACACGCTGCCCTGGCAGCGGTGCATGGAGGGTCTAAACGCCCAGATCCTCGGCGGCGTCGAGCCCCAGTTCCTGGATCTTGCGCGTGATGGTGTTGCGGCCGATGCCCAGGCGCTGCGCCGCTTCCATGCGCCGACCGTGCGTGGCAGCGAGCGCGGTGCGGATCAGGCGCGATTCGAAGCGCCGGGTCAGCACGTCCCAGACCTCGGCCTGGCCGGCCGCCAGCAGCTTCTGGGCCTCCGCCTCCAGTGCCGGCTCCCAGCCGGCGAGGTCGGACACAGCGACGCCCGGAACCCCGGGGGGCACTGGCACCGCCGCCGCAATGGCGACCGAGCCGGCGGATGCGAAGCCGCTGCTGCTGCCGGGAACCTGGCCCTGCCCCGCCGCGGCCAGCCCCGGGGGCCAGGCCGCGAGACGCTCATCCCGCGGGCCCGGGGCCACCGAGGAAGCCACGGCACCGTCTCCCGCTCCGGAGGACGGCGCCAGGGCTTCTCCCCGCACCTCCAGCCCCGTCGCGGCATGGTCCGACGCGATCGGCGCCTCCAGCACTTCCGGCGGCAGGTCCTGCAGCGAAATCACCTGCGCGGGCGCCATCACCGTGAGCCAATGGCAGATGTTCTCCAGCTGCCGCACGTTGCCCGGGAACGCGAACTGTCCCAGGCGGGCCAGCGCCGCATCGGAGATGCGCTTGGGCTCCACGCCGAGCTGCCGCGCGCTCTGCTGCAGGAAATGCCGCGTGAGCATCGGCACATCCTCGTGCCGCTCGCGCAGCGCGGGCAGGCGCAGCCGGATGACGTTCAGGCGGTGGAACAGATCCTCGCGGAACGCTCCGTCCTTGACGCGCTGCTCCAGGTTCTGGTGCGTCGCCGCGATCACCCGCACGTGCGCCTTCACCGCGGCATGCCCGCCCACCCGGTAGAACTGCCCGTCCGACAGCACCCGCAGCAGCCGCGTCTGCAGATCGAACGGCATGTCGCCGATCTCGTCGAGGAACAGCGTGCCGCCCTCGGCCTGCTCGAAGCGGCCGCGCCGCTGCGTCTGCGCGCCCGTGAACGCGCCGCGCTCGTGGCCGAACAGCTCGCTCTCCAGCAGGTCCTTCGGAATGGCGGCGGTATTGATGGCGACGAACGGCCCCTCGGCCACCGGCGAATGCTTGTGCAGCGCCCGCGCCACGAGTTCCTTGCCGGAGCCCGATTCGCCCGTGATGAGCACCGTCACCTGGCTCTGACTCAGGCGCCCGATCGCCCGGAACACGTCCTGCATGGCCGGTGCCTGCCCCAGCATCTCGGGCGTGGCGGTTTGCCGCTCCTCGGTCACCTCCTCGCGCTGGCTCTCCTCCACGGCGCGCCGGATCAGCTCCACGGCCTTGGGCAGATCGAACGGCTTGGGCAGGTACTCGAAAGCCCCGCGCTGGAAGGCCGACACCGCGCTGTCGAGGTCCGAATACGCGGTCATGATGATGACGGGCAGGCCGGGCAACTGCTGGCGCACCTGCTCCAGCAGTTGCAGGCCCGAGCCGCCGGGCATGCGGATGTCGCTGACCAGCACCTGCGGCCCCTGCCGGGCGGGGTCGCCCGCGGCCACGTCGGCCAGCGCGTCCAGCACTTCACGGGGATGGGTGA
This sequence comes from Acidovorax sp. PRC11, assembly GCF_031844105.1. Taxonomy (NCBI): domain Bacteria; kingdom Pseudomonadati; phylum Pseudomonadota; class Betaproteobacteria; order Burkholderiales; family Comamonadaceae; genus Acidovorax; species Acidovorax sp. PRC11. The sequence goes on from NZ_JAUZUQ010000016.1 coordinate 110,909, forward strand.
AACTGCGCGTGGGCAGGTTCTCGCGCGCCAGCGCCTTCTCGAGGACGAAGCGGATCGATGGGTCGTCGTCTACTATCCAGATCGGCTTCATGTGGTGGTTCTACCTTGTCTCGGAAATGAATGTCTCCGGACCTCAAGGCAAGGGAATGAGGATGCGGAAATCGGTGCGACCCGGCATGCTGTCGCATTCGATCAAGCCGTCGTGCCGCTGCACGAAAGTCTGTGCGAGCGTCAGTCCCAGCCCCGATCCTCCATCACGCCCCGTGACCAGCGGATAGAAGATCCGCTCCTTGATCGCTTCGGGGACGCCCGGTCCGTTGTCGATGACATGCAATTCCAGTGCCAGCCGGTACCGCTGCCGCCCGAAGGTCACCTGCCGCGCGACGCGCGTGCGCAGCGTGATCGTGGCATCGCCCGCCGCCATGCGGTCGGTCAGCACCTGCGCGGCGTTCTGCACGATGTTCAGCACCGCCTGGATGAGCTGGGCCCGGTCGCCCCGGAACTCGGGGATCGAGATGTCGTAGTCGCGCTGCACGCGCAGCCCGTGCGGGTACTCGACGAGGATCAGCGACCGCACGCGTTCGCACACTTCGTGGATGTTGACGTCGCCCACGAGGTGCGGATGCCGGTGCGGCGCGAGCAGCCGGTCCACCAGGCTCTGCAGCCGGTCCGCCTCGTGGATGATGACCTGCGTGTACTCGGTCATCTCCGGGTTGTCGAGCTCCATCTCGAGCAGCTGCGCCGCCCCGCGGATGCCGCCGAGCGGGTTCTTGATCTCGTGCGCCAGGTTGCGGATCAGCTCCTTGTTGGCCAGGGCCTGTTCGCGCAGGCGCTCCTCGCGGTCCTGCCGGGCCTGGGCCTCGAGTGGCCACATCTCCACAAGGATCTCGCCCGTCTGCTCGGCCACCGCCACATGCACGTGCACGGGAATCTGCTCCTGCAGCGGCCCGCGCCGCAGGCCCGCCTCGAAGCGCAGGGCGGCAAAGTCCTGCTCCCGGGCGCCCGCCAGCGCGGTCTGCAGCAACGCGGGATCGGTGAACAGGGTCGAGAAGTCGGTCGTCTCCAGCGTGCGGCGGGACAGGCCCAGCGTGTCCTCGAGGGAGGCGTTGGCGAACATCACGGAACCGTCCCGGTGGAGCACCGCCACCAGGGTGGACACCAGATCCAGGGCGAGATAGCGCTCCGACGGGCGCGCAGCGGATGCGGGAGCCACGCTCAACGGCCCGCCCCGCCCGGCAGGCGGGCGAGTTCGCGCTTGATGCCGGCGACGTCGCTCTCGGCGCGCGCCACGGCCGCCTTGAGCTCCGCCGTCCGCTCCATGTAGACCTGCGGATTGCGCAGTTCCAGCGCCGTGCGCTGCGGTTCGCCGTTGTTGTAGTCCTTGCTCAGTTCGGCCAGACGCGCTTCCGCCTTGCGCAGTTCCGCCTCCAGGATGGCACGCGCGTCCGAATCGCGGGCCCGCTGGTCGTTGGCGTCCACGCGCGGTGCGTTGGAGGGCGATGCGGCAGGCGCCGCCGTGGCCGCGCCACCGCCCTGGGGGGACGCGGCGGCCGATGCGGGGCGCGTTCCCTGCACCACGGTGACGTTGCCGCCCTCCACGAGCTTGCAGCCCCGTTCCCGGGCCTGGGATGCATTGTTGGTGTACTCGTTGCCGCAGCGGTAGATGCGGTCCTGGGACCAGGCTGCCGGCGCCAGGGCGGCCAGCGCCAGGAGCACGGTAAGAGTTTTCGTCATTCAAAGTCCTCGCAGGGCATGCCGCAGGCATGCGGAAGCTGTCCGGAAGTATCCCCCAATCGCCCGCCCGCCGCCACGGACCGCCCCGGGCCGGAGGGTCTTCGCCCGGGCCGGCGCCCATGAAAAAGGGCGGCCGAAGCCGCCCCGTCGCATCCTGCGCCCCCGGCATGACGCCGGGGCCACGTGGATCACAGCGAGTAGTACATGTCGTACTCGACCGGGTGCGGAGCCATGCGGAAGCGCGTGACTTCGCCCATCTTCAGCTCGATGTAGGCATCCAGCATGGAGTCCGAGAACACGCCGCCCTTGGTCAGGAACGCGCGGTCCTTGTCCAGGTACTCGAGCGCCTGGTCGAGGCTGTGGCACACGGTCGGCACCAGCTTGTCTTCCTCGGGCGGCAGATGGTAGAGATCCTTCGTGGCGGCTTCGCCCGGATGGATCTTGTTTTCCACGCCGTCCAGGCCGGCCATCATCAGTGCGGAGAAGCACAGGTACGGGTTGGCCGAAGGATCGGGGAAGCGCGCCTCGATGCGGCGGCCCTTCGGGTTCGCCACGTACGGGATGCGGATCGAGGCCGAGCGGTTGCGGGCCGAGTAGGCCAGCTTCACGGGGGCTTCGAAGCCGGGCACCAGGCGCTTGTAGCTGTTCGTGCCGGGGTTGGTGATGGCGTTCAGGGCACGGGCGTGCTTGATGATGCCGCCGATGTAGTACAGGGCGAAGTCGGAGAGGCCTGCATAGCCGTCGCCGGCGAACAGGTTCTTGCCGTCCTTCCAGATGGACTGGTGCACGTGCATGCCGGAGCCGTTGTCGCCGGCGTAGGGCTTGGGCATGAAGGTGGCGGTCTTGCCGTAGGCGTTGGCCACGTTCCACACCACGTACTTCAGGACCTGCGTCCAGTCGGCGCGCTCGACCAGCGTGCTGAACTTGGTGCCGATCTCGTTCTGGCCGGCGCCCGCCACTTCGTGGTGGAACACTTCGACCGGGATGCCCAGGGATTCGAGGATCAGGGACATTTCGGCGCGCATGTCCTGCGTGCTGTCGACCGGGGGCACGGGGAAGTAGCCGCCCTTGACCGTGGGACGGTGGCCGCGGTTGCCGCCTTCGAGCTTGGCGCCCGAATTCCAGGGGGCTTCGTACTCTTCGATCTCGAACATGACCTTGCCGGGCTCGTTGGACCAGCGCACGCCGTCGAAGATGAAGAATTCGGGTTCCGGACCGAAGAAGGCCGTGTCGCCCAGGCCGGAGGCCTTCAGGTAGGCTTCGGCGCGCTTGGCGATGGAACGGGGATCGCGGTCATAGGCCTTGCCGTCGCCCGGCTCGATCACGTCGCACTGCAGGAACAGCGTGGTTTCTTCGAAGAACGGATCGATGTTGGCCGTGCTCGGGTCGGGCATCAGCTGCATGTCCGAGGCTTCGATCCCCTTCCAGCCGGCCACGGAAGAGCCGTCAAACGCATGGCCCGACGTGAACTTGTCTTCGTCGAAGTGGGACACCGGCACGGTGACGTGCTGCTCCTTGCCGCGGGTGTCGGTGAAGCGGAAGTCCACGAACTTCACTTCGTTCTCCTTCACCATCTTCATCACGTCTGCAACGGTCTTTGCCATCAGGATCTCCAGGATTTAGCGTTTGTTGAAAAAAACCACGGTCGTCAAAAAGCAGATTGCGTGCCAGCATGCACTAACGCGGAGCATGCACACCGTCTGCCGGACCCGCCCTGGGTCGATGCACCAGAAGCGGGCTTCACTCGCATGCGCACACCCATTCAGGTGTTGCGCACCAACTCGGGGCCGAGGCTTGCACCAAATTCGTGCAACCCCTGAATGAGGGCGTCCCAGGCCCCGGGCACCAGGGCCGAGCTGCCCTTCACACCCAGTTCGATGTGCCGCCCGTGCACGGGATGGTCCACGCTCGGCAGGCTGAACACCTTCACCCCGGCATGCCCGGCCTCCACGCGCTCCATGAGCGGCGTGAGCGCCGCCTCCATCGCGCCGTACACCACGACGGAACGCTCCGTCTGCGGTTGCCGATTGAACCACTGCCGGCAGTGCGCGTCGAGCACGCCTTCGATCATCGGCCATGCCATCACCGGAAACCCCGGGACGAAATGCACGGTGCCACCGCCCACCCCGTCGCAGGAAAACCCGGGAATCTTGTTGTAGGGATTGGGAATGATCCGCGCACCCTGCGGAAACACGCCCATGTTCAGCCGATGCACGTTGTCCGACCGGTCGGGCTCGTATGGGGTGCCCTGCTCCCGCGCCACGTCCCGCATGCGCTCCCGGATCAGCTCGGCGGCTTCGGGGTGCAGCGCCAGTTCGGTGTCCAGCGCGCGCGCGGCGCACTGCCGCGTGTGGTCGTCCGGGGTGGCGCCGATGCCGCCGCACGAGAACACGATATCGGTCGACGAGAAGGCGCGTCGCAGGGTGGCCGTGATGCGCTCCGGATCGTCCCCCACGTAATCGGCGTACGCCAGCGGCAGCCCGCGCGCCGCCAGCAGCTCGATCACCTTCGGCATGTGCTTGTCGGCCCGTTTGCCGGAAAGGATTTCGTCACCGACGATGATGAGGCCGAACGAGGGAACCGGTGTCATGCGGAAGGTCCAGAAGAAGAGGAAGACGAAGGGGAAGAAGGAACGGGGTTCGTGCGCGGCCCGGGCGGCGCGGCATGCACGATGCTCCCGGGAGCGGAACCGTTCCCGCCGGGCGCCGCGGCACGCGATTGCTCCAGCACGGAAAGGCAGTAGTGCGTGAACCACAGCGAGGAAAAGGCGAACACCAGCGTGTAGATCCACACGGCCACCGGAATGAGCACCACGAAGGCCGCCGCGAACACGATGCCCGAGGCCCACACGATGCCCGGCGCCGCGCCGAGGTAGCCGGTGACGATGCCGATACCCAGCAACCGCATCCGGTGCCTGCGCATGATGGCCTCGCGCTCCGCCTTGTCCGCATGCTCGCCCAGCGCATCGAATGCCATCACGCGGTAGGTCAGCCACCCCCAGATCAGGGGCGGCAGCACCAGCACCAGCGGCGGGATGAACCAGAGCGGAACCGACACGGCCAGCGCCACGAGTGCCGCCACGGTCGAGCCGAGCGACCAGAACACGCTGGCGACGAACGACGCCCCGCCCCGCCGTTCGAGCGTGGGGAAACGGCGCTGGGCCACCAGCGACACCAGCGCCGGCGTCATCAGCATGGCCACCGCCAGCACGGACAGCACCACGATCACCGGGGTGACCAGCACCGCCAGCAGCAACGGCGCCAGCAGCGACGGCCCCTGCACGCCGGCGTCCTGCAGCCAGCCCCGGATGAACGACAGCCACGACCAGGAATCGAGCACGGACTGCAGCCACGCCACGCCGGCATCCCACCAGAAATGCCCGAACAGCCACGCCAGCAGAGCGATCACCAGCAGCGGCAGCAGCGACAGCGCCATCACCCGAGGGAGGACGCAGTACGCCGCGGCGCGCCAGAACGAATCGATGAGCAGCCTCATGGGCGCCAAGCATAGCGCCGAAGCATGAACGCACCAGGGCCCGGGGACTTCTTCAATCCCGGCCCGCCAGGCGCAGCAGCCCGCGCCACTGCTGGCGCCAGAACCCTCTGCCGTAATCGCGCACCCGGCCCCGGGCGTCGGCCTCCACCTGGTCGCGGATGCCCGTCGGGTCGTAGCGAAGCTCGAAATTGGCCGTGCCGAACAGCATGTCCCACCAGGGCAGCAGCACCCCGAAGTTGTGCCCGCCCAGCACCGGCGCCGGCATGCCCGGCCGGGAGGGCCCTTCGTGGCCCAGGCCGATGGAATGGTGCAGCCGATGGAAGCGGGGACTCACCCACAGCCGCTCGCCCCAGCGTCCGAACCACACCCGCAGGTTGGCGTGGTGGAAGTTCTCGCTCAACTGCGTGATCGCGACGATCGCCACGAACTGCCCGGGCGGCACGCCGATCAGCTGCGCCGCCACCACCACGATCGCGTCGGTCAGCACGTCGTCCAGCAGATGGTTGCGGTTGTCGCTCCACATCGTCATCTGCCGCTGCGAGTGGTGCAGCGAATGCAGCTTCCACCACCAGTCGAACTGGTGCTGGCCGCGGTGGATCCAGTAGTTGAGGAAGTCGAAGACCACCAGGTAGATCAGCAGGCTCACCCACGGCACGTCCGTGATGCCCGGCCAGATCTCGTCCAGATGGAACGTACTGAAGCCTTCGACGCGCAACGCGCCGAAGAGCCGGTCCCACAGCGGGTCCACGCTGAAGAACAGTGCGATGCGGAACAGTCCCAGCCGGTGGATGAGCGTGTAGAGGATGTCGGTGCGGACGGCCGGCCGGTCGGTCACCGGTTCCACCGGACGCCAGCGCTGCAGCGGAGCGATCAGGCAGAGCATCACGAGCAGCTGCAGCACCCCCACGAGCAGCCAGCCCGTCGCCGTGTAGCCGTCCTCCAGAAAGTTCGCCATCCCCAGCGGGAACAGCAGCGGCTGCACCACCGTCTCGAACAGCCATTGCTGCGCCATGTCGAATAGTTGACCGAGACTTTCCATCACCACCGCTCCGATCGCCCGCCGCCGTCCAGGTTCCCGCTCAGCGCCGGGAGTGCGACGAAATCCATTCCTTGTAGTCGGGATGGTCCTTCAGCGTGCGGAAGCAGAAGCCCTTGCCCTTGAGCCCTTCGATCAGCGGTTCCAGCACGGCCGGCGCCCACGGATCCTTGCGCGACCAGATGCCGAGGTGCGCGAGCAGGATGTCGCCCGGCTTCACCCGGTCCAAGGCCTGACGCAGCAGCAGTGCATTGCTATAGCGCTCGCTCGGCAGCTCGTCGCCGAGGAATCCCGCGGGCGACCAGCCGACGTGCGCATAGCCGCAGCGCCGCGCCGTCTCCAGCAACTTCGCAGAGGTCTTGCCGCCCGGCGCCCGGAAGAGCGGCAGCGGCGCCTGCCCCGTGATCTCCTTCAGCCGGTTCTCCGAGCGCGCGATCTCGTCGCAGTACTGGCGCGCGGTCATCGTGGATTCCCTGCCCGCCTGCGGCCCGGCCGACGGTCGCACGCGGAAGCTCGGAGACGCGGCGTCCCCCGCCAGGTCCGCACGCCAATACACGTGGTCGAAGGTGTGCGAGGCGAACGCATGCCCCTCGGCGGCGCGTGCCTTCCACCACCCGGCCCAGTGGTCGCCCAGGCTGCCGTCGCCCTCCTGCGTCTTCTCGTTGGCCGCGAAGAACGTGACCAGCACGTGCTGGCGCTTGAGTACGTCGGCGATCAGCGGCGCCACACCCATGTGGCCGGTGTCCAGGGTCAGGTAGACCGGCTTGTCGCAGGCTGCGCGGGCCTGGGCCGGCACCAGCCCGGCGATGAGCGACACCGCGGCGGTGGCCAGCACCGCGACGCGGAATGCCCGCCGGGGGCGGCGCCCCCCAGCCGGACCTGGCTCAGCGGGGTGCATGCTGCAGCGTCCACACGCCATGGGGCGACTTGCCGACGTTGACGCGCTGCACCACCTTGCGCTCGACCGTGTCGATCACCAGCAGCTTCTTCGCCCAGCGGGCCGACACGTAGAGCCAGCGGCCGTCCGCCGACACGTCCATACAGTCGGGCCCGCCCGGTGCCGAGTACACGTCCACGACCTTCTGCGCGGTCATGTCGATCTTGCTGATGGTGTTGGCCACGCGGTTGCTGACGAAGATGTGCCGCTTGTCGCCGGCGCTCCGGAAGGCATGGGCGCCCTTGCCCGTCGGGATCCGCTTGACGCTGCGGGGCTCCGGCCCCGACACATCGAACACCTCCACCCCGTCGCTCCCCGTGAGGCCGACGAACAGGAACTTGTCATCCGCGGAACCATGGATGTCGGCCGGCATGGGCCCGGTCTTCGTGCGCCAGCGGATCTTCTGCGTCGCGATGTCGATCGCCACCAGCTCGTCGCTGTCCTGCATGGTCGAATACACCGTGCGGCTGCCGCTGTCCACCCACAGGTGGCTCGGCGTGCGCCCGGTGGCGACCCGCTGCACCAGCGAGAGGTCCTTGCCGTCCCAGCGATAGAAGTCCACATGGTCGAGCCGGTTGGCGGCCGTGATGAGCCACTTCATGTCCGGCGTGAAGCGCAGATGGTAGGGATCGACGATGTTCCGCACCGTGCGCTGCACCTGCGCCGTCACCGGATCGATGAACGTCAGGCTGTCGGCCAGGGCATTCGCCACGACGATCGACTTCTCGTCCGGCGTGAGATACAGATGGTGCGGCTCTTTGCCCGTGGGAATGCGGCGCAGTTCCTGCCATGTCACCGGGTCGATCACGCTCACGTCGGCATCGAGCGAATTGAGCACGAATACCGGTGGATGCGCACCCGTGGGCGCAGGAGCGGAGGGCGCAGAAGATGGAGGGGCAGCCAGGGCACGCGCCGTTCCCACCGACAGGGAGGCAAGGCACGAGAGGGACAAAAGCAAATGATGGCGTCTGCGCATACTCACGTCGCGTCGTTGTTCGCGACTCTCTAGATTTCAACCGGCAGCCACGTTCCGGGCAGGTTCAGCCCTGGAACACCATGGCGATCTCGCGCTCGTCCAGCCAACGCCACCCCCCCGACTCCAGATCCTCGGGAAGATGAAGCCCGCCAATACGGATGCGGTGCAGTTGCTCGACCCGATTGCCGACCGCAGCCACCATGCGCTTGACCTGGTGGTACTTTCCTTCGGTCACGGTGAGGTCGAATACGGGACCTTCCTGCACCACGCAATCCGTAGCCACCACGGGTTTCGGATCGTCGTTCAGCACGACACCCTGCAGCAATCGGTCCTTCTGCTGCGGAGTCAAATCATACTTGGCATAGACCCGGTAGGTCTTTTCAATGTGCTTCTTGGGGGAACTGACTTTGTGGATAAAGCTGCCGTCGTCACTCAGGAGCAGCAGCCCCGTCGTGTCCTGGTCCAGCCGCCCGATGGTCTGCACGCCCAGGATCTTGCCGGCCGTCGGGCGCGCGCGCAGCGGCGCCGGCAACAGGGTGTAGACGCTGGGATAGGTGGAGGGCTTCTGCGAGCACTCCACGGCGGCGGGCTTGTTCATCATCAGATAGGCTTGGCGGTGCCACGCCCATTCCACGCCCTGCACGATGAAACGCAGCCCTTCGGGCTCCACGTCGTAGGTCGAGTCGGTGCACAGTGCCGGCCCGTCCGTAGCGCCTTTTTCCAGCAACTGCACATGGCCCTGCTGGATCAGGCCCGCACACACCCGTCTGGTTCCAAATCCCTGCGAATACAGGACGTCCTGCAATTGCACTGTCGATCTCCGATTTGCGCCGCCACA
>NZ_JAUZUQ010000017.1:0-107601 GCF_031844105.1 Acidovorax sp. PRC11
CCACGCGAACGGTAACTTGTATTGTGAGAGTTCCGCCTCGAACGTGCGAGAAGGGAATGCGCCAGGTTTTTGCATGTCCGGCCTGTGCCCGCATGATCGGGTGTTCACTTGATCGACCTCCTCCGAAGAACGTCTTCGTGGGCGCAATCCCCCCATTAAACGTGAGCGTGGCGCTCCACTCATATGTCGGGGCTGAGCCCGGAGGGATTGCAATCCCTTGCATTTCCGCAGTTGCGGTGATGAGGGGCATGGTGGCATCTGCGCCAATGAAGAATTTCGGACCCGGAGGCTGACAGGTAATAACGATGGGCATAGTCAGAAAGACGGCCTTGGGCCGTCTTGGCTTGAATTTGCACAGGCATTGTCAGTCCACGGATGAGTTTGACAAGCGGCCGCATTGTCACGAATTGTTGTGTGAACAGGGTCATACGATTAGTCGATGGCACCTCCGTCCGCTATGGCACACTCGCCCGCTTCGAGTTTTCATCGTTCGTTGGCAGGGGTTATGCAGCAGATCATCCGGCAACTGGCCGCGGAAATCAGGGTGGGGGAGCAGCAGGTCCGTGCGGCCGTGGAACTGCTCGACGGCGGGGCGACGGTGCCCTTCATCGCGCGCTACCGCAAGGAAGCCACGGGCGGTCTGGACGACGTGCAGCTGCGCGAGCTGGATGCGCGGCTCGCCTACCTGCGCGAGCTGGAGGACCGCCGCGCGGCGGTGCTCAAGGCCATCGACGAGCAGGGCAAATTGACCGATGCGCTGCGCGCCGCGATCGCTGCCGCGCCCACCAAGCAGGAGCTGGAGGACCTCTACCTGCCCTTCAAGCAGAAGCGCCGCACCAAGGGCCAGATCGCGCGCGAGTTCGGCATCGAGCCGCTGGCCGACCGCCTGTTCGAAGACCCGACGCTCGATCCGTCCGTGGAGGCGCAGGCCTTCCTGCGCCCGCCCGAGGTGCTGGACGACGGCAAGCCGGGCGCCGATTTCTCCACCGTGGGAGCTGTGCTGGACGGCGTGCGCGACATCCTCTCCGAGCGCTGGGCGGAAGACGCCGCGCTGGTGCAGTCGATGCGCGAGTGGCTCTGGACCGAGGGCCTGCTGCGCAGCAAGAAGGTGGAGGCCAAGAACGAGGCCGATCCCGAGGTGGCCAAGTTCCGCGACTATTTCGATTACGACGAGCCGATCGGCCGCGTGCCGTCGCACCGCGCGCTGGCGGTGTTCCGCGGCCGGGCGCTGGAGATCCTGGAAGCCAAGCTGGTGCTGCCCGTGGAGCCCGAACCCGGCAAGCCGAGCATCGCCGAAGGCCGCATCGCGCTGCACCTGGGCTGGAGCCATGCCGGCCGGCCGGCCGACGACCTGCTCCGCAAGTGCGTGGCCTGGACGTGGCGCGTGAAGCTCAGCCTCTCGACGGAGCGCGACCTGTTCTCGCGCCTGCGCGAAGAGGCCGAGAAGGTGGCGATCAAGGTGTTCGCGGACAACCTGCGCGACCTGCTGCTGGCCGCTCCCGCGGGCCCGCGCGCCGTGATGGGACTGGACCCGGGCATCCGCACCGGCGTGAAGGTGGCGGTGGTGGATGCCACCGGCAAACTGGTGGAGACCGCCACCGTGTATCCGCACGAGCCGCGCCGCGACTGGGACGGCTCGCTGCACACGCTGGCGCGCCTCGTGCAGAAGCACGGCGTGCAGCTGGTGGCGATCGGCAACGGCACCGCGAGCCGCGAGACCGACAAGCTGGCGGGCGACCTGCTCAAGCTGGTGGCCAAGGCCGATCTCTCGTTCGAGAAGGTGGTGGTGAGCGAGGCGGGCGCGTCCGTCTATTCCGCCAGCGAATACGCGAGCCAGGAGATGCCGGACGTGGACGTGAGCCTGCGCGGCGCGGCGAGCATCGCGCGGCGGCTGCAGGATCCGCTGGCCGAACTCGTGAAGATCGACCCGAAGAGCATCGGCGTGGGCCAGTACCAGCACGACGTGAACCAGAGCGAGCTGGCGCGCACGCTGGACGCGGTGGTCGAGGACTGCGTGAACTCGGTGGGCGTGGACCTGAACACCGCGAGCGCGCCGCTGCTCTCGCGCGTGTCGGGGCTGTCGGGCACCGTGGCCAAGTCGGTGGTGCGCTGGCGCGAGGCCCACGGGGCCTTCCGCAACCGCCGCCAGCTGATGGAGGTGGCGGGCCTGGGCGCGAAGACCTTCGAGCAGTCGGCCGGCTTCCTGCGCATCCGCGGCGGCGAGAATCCGCTGGACATGACGGGCGTGCACCCGGAGACCTATCCGGTGGTGGAGCGCATCCTGGCGCACACGGCCAAGCCGGTGAACGAGGTGATGGGCCGGGCCGACATGCTCAAGCAGCTCAAGCCCGAGCTGTTCGCCAACGAGAAGTTCGGCGCCATCACGGTGAAGGACATCCTCGCCGAGCTGGAAAAGCCCGGCCGCGATCCGCGCCCGGACTTCAAGGTGGCGCGCTTCAACGACGGCGTGGAGGACATCGCCGACCTGAAGGAAGGCATGGTGCTCGAGGGCACGGTGAGCAACGTGGCGCAGTTCGGGGCCTTCGTGGACCTGGGCGTGCACCAGGACGGGCTCGTGCACGTAAGCCAGCTCAGCCACAAGTTCGTGCAGGATGCGCGCGAGATCGTGAAGACCGGCGACATCGTGAAAGTGAAGGTGCTGGAGGTGGACGCGCCGCGCAAGCGCATCAGCCTCACGATGAAGCTCGATGCCGCCCCCGCGCGGCGCGACCAGGACGGCCGCGGCCCGCGCGAGAACCGGTTTGAAGGAGTGGGGCGCGGCCATGCCCAGCCCGCCCGCCGGGCGCCGGAGCCCGCACAGCCGTCCGCGATGGCGTCCGCCTTCGCCAAACTGCAAGGTCACAAGCGGTAAGAACCGTTTCAGGCGTGGATAATGGGGCGCACCCTTGCCCCGCGCCCCACGCCATGGACATCAACGCCCTGCTGGACATTCCCGTGGCGCTGCCGAGCCATCCGCGCGCGGTGGCGCTGCTGATGGCCGAGCTCTCGCATGCCGAGCCGAGCCTGCGCCGGCTGACCCAGATCTTCGGGACCGACCCCGCGCTCGCCGCGCGCCTGCTGCAACTCGCCAACGGGCCCGATTTCGGCGCGCCCTGCGCCGTCTGCGGCGTGCCCGAGGCGCTGGCCCTGGTGGGAAAAGAGCAGCTGCGTGCGCTGGTCGGCTCCGCGCCGCTGGGCACCACGTCGCGCTCCGTGCCCGGCATCAATCTGCAGCAGTTCTGGCGCTACAGCCTGCACACCGCGAAGATGGCGCGCTCGCTCGCGGGCCTGGTGCGGCACAACGCGCTCGCGGCCTACACGGCCGGGCTGCTGCACGGCCTGGGCGAGCTGCGCATCCGCCTGGGGCACGCGGAGCGGCTGTCGTCCATCGACGCGGTGGTCGGCAGTTTCGATCCGCGCCGCGCCGGCCTGGAGCGGCGCCTGCTCGGCTACGGCTTCGGCAGCGTGAGCGCGGCCATGGCGCGGCAGTGGCATCTGCCGCAGGTGGTGGTGGATGCGCTGCAGTACCAGCATGCGCCCTTCGACAACAACGTCTACGAACCGCTCGCCGCGGTGCTGCACCTGGCCTCCTGGCGTGCCTGGGCGCGCGAGGCGGGGTGGAGCGAGAAGGCGCTCGCGGTGTCGTTCCCGGCCGAGGTGGGCCTGCCCCTGGGCCTGGACATCGACATGGTGCTGCAGCAGGACCCGATCGACTGGACGGCACCCGCGGACGCGGGCGCCTACGTGGTGTGACGGCGGCGCGGCCCTTGCGGGCACTGCGCATCCATGCGGGGCCCGCGGCCCTGCGGCACATTGCGCGGCAGGGCCTCGCACCGGCCGACGTGGGCGTGATCCCGGCGGCCGCGGGCGGGCCCAAGGGCCTGGTGCTGGGCCCGCTGGACCGGTTCCTGTTCGGCGGCTGGCTGAACGCCGCGGCCACGCCCGTGCACCTCGTCGGCGCATCGATCGGCGCATGGCGCATGGCCACCGCCTGCATGGATCGGCCGGTGGAGGCGTTCGAGCGGCTGGAGCAGGCCTACATCCACCAGGCCTACGACGTGCCGCCCGGGCAGCGGCGGCCGCCGCCGTCGCACGTGAGCGAGCGGTTCGGGCGGAATCTGCAGGCGTTCTATGCCGGCCACGTGGACGAGGTGCTGGCGCATCCCCGATACCGGCTGCACGTCGTCACCTCGCGCGGGCGCCACCTGCTCGGGCGCGAGCACCGCGTGGCCACGCCGCTGGGTTACCTGGGCGCGTTCGCGGCGAATGCGGTGCACCGGCGGGCGCTGGGGTGGTGGCTGGAGCGGGTCGTGTTCTCGTCGCCGCAGCCGCAGGGAGGGCCGGCCGCGCTGCCGTTCGGCGTGCGCGACTATCCCACGCGGCAGGTGGAACTGGGTGCGGACAATTTCCTGCCCGCGCTGCAGGCGAGCTGCTCCATTCCCTTCGTGCTGCAGGCCGTGCACGACATTCCGGGCGCGCCGCGCGGCGCCTACTGGGACGGCGGCATCACCGATTACCACCTGCATTTGGCCTATGGCGCGGCCCGGCCGGGCGCCCTCGTGCTGTATCCGCATTTCCAGCAGCACGTGGTGCCCGGCTGGCTCGACAAGGGCCTGCGATGGCGCCACCGGGCCACGCCGGCACTGGACGCCATGGTGCTGCTCTCGCCCGACCCCGCCTGGGTGCGCGATGCCCTGCCCGACGGCAAGCTGCCCGACCGGCAGGACTTCATGCGCTACGGGCTCGACACGGCGGCCCGTGCGCGGGCCTGGGGCGCCGCCGTGGCCGCGAGCCGGCAACTGGCGGACGAGTTCGCGGCGTGGCTGGACGGCGGCTGTTCCGCGGACGTGGTCGAGCCGCTGTAAGCCTGCGTTCCCATCCGCACGTCCGGTCTCGCGGCCCCGGCCGCGAGGGCGGTCAGGTCGATTCCGCCAGCATCGCGCGGTAGTCCTCCGCCGTGGCCTCGCGCGGATTGGTCTTGTGGCAGTGGTCGGCCATCGCGCCGCGGATCACGCCGTCCCACACGTCTTCGCCGACCCCCATGGCCGCCAGGCCCGTCGGCAGGCCCAGGCGCGCGCTCATGTCGCGGATCGCATCGGGAATGTCGCCGGCCGAGGCGAGGCCCATGGCCTGGGCCATGCGCTCCAGGCGGCGGTCGCGGCGCACGGCCTCGTCCTGCGCGTTGAAGCGCACCACCGCGGGCAGGAACACGGCGTTCAGCGTGCCGTGGTGCAGGCGCGGGTTGATGCCGCCCAGGCTGTGGCTGAGCGAATGCACGCAGCCCAGGCCCTTCTGGAAGGCCAGGGCGCCCTGCATGCTGGCGCTCATCATGTGCAGCCGCGCCTCGCGGTCCTGGCCGTCGCGCGTGGCGCGCTCGATGTGCGCCCAGCCGCGGGTGAGCCCGTCCAGCGCGATGCCGTCGGCCGGCGGGTTGAAGGCGGACGACATGAAGGTCTCCATGCAGTGCGCGATCGCGTCCATGCCGGTGGCGGCCGTGAGGTGGGGCGGCAGGCCCAGCGTCAGGGCGGGATCGCAGATGGCGGCCTTGGGCACGAGGTGCCAGGAGTGGAAGCCCAGCTTGCGGTGGTCGTCCACGATGATGATGGCGCCGCGGGCGACCTCGCTGCCGGTGCCGGCGGTGGTGGGCACGGCGATGAGCGGCGCGGTGCGTTCGGTGATGCGCGGCGAGCCGCCCTCGATGGTCGCGTAATGGGTGAGCGGCCCCTCGTGCGTGGCCGCGATGGCGATGCCCTTGGCGCAGTCGATGGCGGAGCCGCCGCCCACCGCCACCAGGCCGTCGCAGCCGTGGGCACGGTAGATCTCCACGGCCGCGCGCACGGCGGCCTCGGTGGGGTTGGCGGGCGTCTGGTCGAACACGGCCACGGGCAGGCCGGCCAGGGCGTCCAGCGCGGGCTGCAGCACGCCGGCCGCCTTGACGCCGGGGTCCGTCACGACCAGCGGGCGGGTGATGCCCGCACGCGCGCACTCCTGCGCCAGCAGCTGCACTGCGCCGTAGTCGATCTGGATCTGGGTGATGTAGTGGATGAGGGCCATGGTGGTGATGGGGGTTGCCAGGATGCGTGCCGGGCGCGTTGGTGGTGTGATGGCGGCAATCTACAACCCCGGAGCTTCCCATGGTGCTGCAGCAAACCCTCACCGCCTTCCTGGTGGCCGTCGCGTGCGTGACAGGCGCGCAGGCCGCATGCCTCGACGACGCACGCGTGGCCGACATGGCGGCGCACTACTTCGAGCGCACGCCGGCGGCCAACCTGCCGCCGATGGATGCGGCCGACGCGGCCTGCACGCGCGCGAAGTTCGACGCGCTGCTCACCCAGCGGCTGGGCAAGGCGGTGGGCTACAAGGCGGGGCTCACCAATCCCGCGGTGCAGCAGCGCTTCCGCACGGACCAGCCGGTCTGGGGCCGGCTCTACCCGGGCATGGTGCTGCCGTCCGGCAGCGAGGTGGAGGCGGCATTCGGTGCCCGCCCGCTCTACGAGGCCGACATGCTCGTGCGCGTGAAGAGCGCTGCCATCAACCACGCGCGCACGCCGATGGAGGTGCTGGACGCGATCGACCAGGTGATTCCCTTCATCGAGCTGCCCGACCTGCTGGTGCAAGCCCCGCCGCAGCTCGACGGCGCGGGGGTGGCGGCGATCAACGTGGGCGCGCGCCTGGGAGTGGCGGGCGCGCCCATCGCGGTGCCGGCGTGGCGGGGAGAGCGCTATGCACTGCTCGATGCGCTGGCCGCGATGACGGTGACGCTGACCGACGGTACCGGCGCGAAGCTCGGCGGAGGGCAGGGCCGCGACATCCTCGGCCATCCGCTGCAGGCCGTGGTGTGGCTGGCCGGCGCGCTGCAGAAGGAGAACATCGCGCTGCAGCCGGGCGATCTCGTCAGCCTGGGATCGTTCTCCGCGCTGCTGCCGCCGCGGCCGGGGCTCGCGGTGAAGGCCACGTTCGACGGGCTGCCCGGGGCCGCGCCGGTGGAGGTGCGGTTCCGCTAGCGCGGCGGCCGGGCGCCGGTGGGCAAGTTCCGTGCGGCGCTGCACCCGCCACCCGTTTCGGGGATGATCGGCGGTTGCGCCGAAGCGCGCCGCCCATGCCCGGGCCTTCCGCGCGTGCTTTTCGATGATCCCCGCTGCCGCCACCGTGCGCTCCTGCCCCCGTGATTGAAGTGACCGTCCTCCCGACCCCTTCCTCCCGCACCCCCGGTGCCCTCCAGCACCGCCTCACGCCGCAGATGCGCAGCGTGATCGACCGCATGCGCCGCGCCCGCCGGCCCCCGATGGAGACGCTGCCCGTGGCGCAGGCGCGCGCCGCCTACGAACTCGGCGCGGGCGTGCTCGAGATCCCGAAGCCGGCGCTGCCGCGCGTGGAGGATCTGCGGATTCCCGCGCGCGACGGCGGGGCGCTGCCGGCGCGCCTCTATGCGCCCCATGCCGACGGCGAAGCCTTGCCGGTGCTGCTGTACCTGCACGGCGGCGGTTTCACGGTCGGCAGCGTCGATACGCACGACACCCTCTGCCGCGAACTGGCCCGCCGCGCCGGCTGCATGGTCGTGTCGCTGGGCTACCGGCTCGCGCCCGAGCACCGCTTCCCGACGGCGGTGGAAGACACCTGGGACGCGCTGTCGTGGCTCGCCGCCGAGGGCCGCGGCCTCGGTGCCGACCCCGCGCGGCTGGCGGTGGGCGGCGACAGTGCCGGCGGCACGCTGGCGGCCGTGGCCGCCCTGCAGGCGCGCGATGCCGGCCTGCCGCTCGCGCTGCAGCTGCTGATCTATCCGGGCTGCACGGCGCACCAGGACACGCCCTCGCATGCGCTCTACGCGCACGGCTTCGTGCTGGAGGAGCCGGCCATCACCTGGTTCTTCGGCCACTACCTGACCCATGCCCAGCGCAGCGACTGGCGCTTCGCGCCGCTGCTGGCGCCGGACGTGGACGGCGTGGCACCCGCATGGATCGGCCTGGCCGAGTGCGATCCGCTCGTGGACGAGGGCATCGCCTATGCCGACCGGCTGCGCGCCGCCGGCGTGGCGGTGGACCTGGAGATCTACCGCGGCGTGACCCACGAGTTCATCAAAATGGGCCGCGCCATTCCCGAGGCGCGCACCGCCCATGCCCATGCCGCCGCCGCGCTGCGCGAGGCCTTCGGCCTGCCCGATCCCCTGAGTGAACCCCTGGACAAGGAGACCCCCGATGCGACGCGCTGATTTCCGCTGCACCGAACGCCTGCGCGTGCGCTGGGCCGAGGTGGACATGCAGAAGATCGTCTTCAACGGCCACTATCTGATGTACGTGGACACGGCCATGTCCGCCTACTGGCGCGCCCTGGCCATGCCCTACGAGGCGGGCATGCATGCGCTCGGCGGCGAGCTGTACGTGAAGAAGGCCACGCTGGAGTACCACGGTTCCGCGCGGCTGGACGACATCCTCGACGTGGGCCTGCGCTGCGCGCGCATCGGCAACAGCTCGCTGCAGTTCCAGGCCGGCATCTTCGCGGGCGACCGTCTGCTGGTGTCGGGCGAGCTGGTCTACGTCTTCGCGGACCCGGCGACGCAGACCTCCCGGCCCGTGCCCGCCGCGTTGCGCGCGCTGATCGAGGCCCACGAAGCCGGCCACGACGTCGTCGAGCTGCGCACGGGCGATTGGGCCACGCTGGGCGAGGACGCCATGCGCCTGCGCATGGCCGTGTTCGTGGACGAGCAGGGAATCGATCCGGCGCTGGAAGCCGATGCCCTGGATGCGGGCGCGCTGCACGTGGTGGCCTACAACCGCATCGGCCTGCCCGTGGCCACCGGCCGGCTGCTGCAGCCCGCGCCGGGCGAGGCCCGCATCGGCCGCATGGCGGTGGACCGCGCGGTACGCGGCCAGCGCTGGGGCCGGGCGGTGCTGGACGCGCTGGTCGAGGCCGCGCGGGCGCGGGGCGACCGGCTCGTCACGCTGCATGCGCAATGCACGGCCGAGAACTTTTATCGGCGCGCGGGTTTCGAAGTGGAGGGCGAACGCTACGAGGAGGCAGGGTTGCCGCATGTGAATATGAGCATCCCCCCCTGAGCGGCTGACGCCGCTTCCCCCTTCTCTCGCGCTGGCGCGCGGGAAGGGGGACGACGCCGGTGGCCGGGCGGAGGCCGTTCCACGGCGTCCGCTGGCTTGGACTGCTCCGCGGCCCTCTGACGGGAAAGGCCGTTGCGGTTCCACGCATCTTTCGCAAGGCGCCCGCTCAGGCCACCGGAAGATCAGGGCAGCGTCAAATGTCTTCGAGCAGCGCGTAAGGCAGATCACCCAGGGCAAGCGGCACGCCTT
The DNA here is from genome assembly GCF_031844105.1 of Acidovorax sp. PRC11. Classification (NCBI taxonomy): domain Bacteria; kingdom Pseudomonadati; phylum Pseudomonadota; class Betaproteobacteria; order Burkholderiales; family Comamonadaceae; genus Acidovorax; species Acidovorax sp. PRC11. Next base: position 9,303 of record NZ_JAUZUQ010000017.1, read on the forward strand.
CCGGGCCGCCCACGCGCAGCGCCTCGCCGGTGGAAGCCACCTGCAGCGCCACCAGCGCGTCGAAGCCGCCGCCCGGGGCCGCGGCGGCCTGCACGACGGTGCCGCAGGGCTGCTCGGCATCGCTCGCGGCGAACACCTCCGCGCCCACGGCGACCGCCTCGGGGGCATGGGCCAGGTAGGTGCGGCGCTTGAGCGTGCCGCGGAACTGGCTGCGCGCCACCACCTCCTGGCCGGGGTAGCAGCCCTTCTTGAAGTTCACGCCGCCCACCGATTCGTAGTTGACCATCTGCGGCACGAACAGGTCGGCCAGCGGGGCCGTGAGCGTGGCGACACCGCTCTGCACTTCGCTCCAGGCCCAGAGACCGGGTGCCAGTTCGGAGCCGGACGGAGCCGGCTGGCCTGCGGGCTGCGCCAGCAGGGCGCGCGGCTGTCCCGCGGCGGGGTAGAGGTGCACCACGGTGCCCTGCGGGGTGTCCGTGCGGCTCCAGGGCGGCAGGGCCTCGCCCGCCACCGTGGCGACGGCATCGCCCGCCAGGCCCCAGAGCGCGAAGTCGGCCGTGGCGTCGGTGAGGCGCGCCTTGGCGCGCAGCACGAACATCGACAGGCGCTTGAACGCCGCGGCCAGCACGTCCTGGCTGCAGACGAGCAGCACCTCGGCATCGCCCTGCCGCCAGCCGATGAACGTGGCCTGCATGCGGCCCTTGGCCGAAAGGAACGCCGCCAGCCGGGCCTGGCCCGGCGGCAGCAGCAGGAAGTCCTGCGTGAGCTGGCCGTGGAGGAACTTCGCGGCATCTTCGCCTTGCACGCGGATCACGCCGAGCCCGTTGAGGGGGGCCAGGCCATTCAGGGGGGACGTCATGCGTGAATTATCATGCCCGGCTCTTTCCCCTCTCTCCATTCCGGTTCGTGCGCCGTTTCCTCCTCTTCATCCTGCTGGTGGCCTTCGCGGTGGCCGGCACCGGTTTCTGGTGGCTCCACCATCCGCTGCCGCAGCGGGCCGCTTCGGGCTCCGCCGCGGCCGGTGCCACCCCGGGCGTGCTCGAACTCGAGATCGAGCCCGGCACCACGCCGCGCGGGGTCGCCGCGGCGGCCGTCGCCGCGGGCGTCGAGACCGACCCGCGCCTGCTCTACGCCTGGTTCCGCCTGTCGGGCAAGGACCGGCTGATCAAGGCCGGCAACTACGAAATCCCCGCCGGCACCACGCCTTTCGGCCTGCTGCAGAAGCTGGTGCGCGGCGAAGAGGCGCTGCGCGCCGTCACCCTCGTGGAGGGCTGGACCTTCCGCCAGTTCCGTGCCGCGCTCGACCGCGACGAGGCCCTGCGCCATGACACGCAGGGCCTGGCCGATGCCGCCGTCATGGAGCGCCTGGGCCGGCCGGGCGTGGCGGCCGAGGGGCGCTTCTTCCCCGACACCTACACCTTCGCCAAGGGCACGAGCGACCTCGCCGTCCTGCGCAGGGCGCTGCACGCCATGGACCGGCGGCTGGAGGCCGCCTGGGCACAGCGCTCGGCCGACACGCCGCTCAAGAGCGCCGACGAGGCGCTGATCCTCGCGAGCATCGTCGAGAAGGAAACCGGGCGCGCTTCGGACCGCGGCCAGATCGCGGGCGTGTTCAGCAACCGGCTGCGCACCGGCATGCTGCTGCAGACCGATCCCACCGTCATCTACGGCATGGGCGAGAGGTTCGACGGCAACCTGCGCCGCCGCGACCTGCAGGCCGACACGCCCTGGAACACCTACACCCGCGCCGGCCTGCCGCCCACGCCGATCGCGATGCCGGGCAAGGCGTCGCTCATCGCCGCCGTGCAGCCCGAGCGCACGCAGGCCCTCTATTTCGTGGCGCGGGGCGACGGCACCAGCCATTTCAGCCCCACGCTCGACGAGCACAACCGCGCGGTGAACCGCTACCAGCGCGGGCAGACGGCGCCGCAGGGGCAGTGAGCCCGCGCCGGCAGCGCACGCACCACAAAGGTCTTTTCTCCATGCAGCGACGGGGTTGGTTCATCACATTCGAAGGCATCGACGGTGCCGGCAAGTCCTCGCACATCGAGGCCGTGGCCGAGGTGCTGCGGCGCGCGGGCCGCACGGTCACGGTGACGCGCGAGCCCGGCGGAACGAAGCTGGCCGAGGCACTGCGCGCGCTGCTGCTGCACGAGGCCATGGATGCGCTCACCGAGTCGCTGGTCGTGTTCGCGGGCCGGCGCGACCATCTGCGCACCGTGATCGCGCCGGCGCTCGCGCGCGGCGAGGTCGTGCTGTGCGACCGCTTCACCGATGCCACCTTCGCCTACCAGGGCGCGGGCCGCGGCTTCGACCGGGGCGTGCTCTCGCAACTGGAGCGCATCACCCAGTCGGGGCTCCAGGAAGGGGTGGACACGCTGCTGCAGCCCGACCTGACGCTCTGGTTCGACCTGCCGGCCGAAGTGGCCGCCGAGCGGCTCGAGGGCGCGCGCGTGCCCGACCGTTTCGAGGCCCAGCCGGTCGAATTCTTCCGGCGGGTGGCCCAGGGCTATGCCGACCGCGAATCCGCCGATCCCGGCCGCTTCGCGCGGCTCGATGCGGCGCTGCCGCGCGAGGCCGTGCGCGCGCGGCTCATGGAGGTGCTGCAGCAGCGGGGCGTAGCGGGCGCCGCGGGGGAGGGCGCATGAGCGCCGCGGAATCCATCCCGCCGTGGATCGCCGCCCAGCGCCGGCAGCTGCTGGCGCAGCGCGGCCATGCCTGGCTGCTCAGCGGGCCATCCGGCCTCGGCCAGTACACGCTCGCGCTGGAACTGGTGCGCGCCTGGCTCTGCGAGAACCCGTCGGAGGACGGCGCCTGCGGCCATTGCGGCAGCTGCCACGCCATCGAGGTGCGCACCCACGCCGACCTGTGCGTGCTGATGCCGGAGACCGACATGGTCGAGCGCGGCTGGCCGCTGCCCGAGAAGGCGCAGGCCGAGATCGACGACAAGAAGCGCAAGCCGAGCCGCGAGATCCGCGTGGAAGCCATGCGCGACGCCGTGCAGTTCGCGCAGCGCACCTCGGCGCGCGGACGCGGCAAGGCGGTGCTGGTCTACCCGGCCGAGCGCATGAACAACGTCACCGCCAATGCGCTGCTCAAGACGCTGGAGGAGCCCGCCGGCGACGTGCGCTTCGTGCTCGCGAGCGAGGCCGCGCACCAGTTGCTGCCCACCATCCGCAGCCGCTGCCTGGGCCATGCGCTGCAGTGGCCGGACGAGGCGCAATCCCTGGCCTGGCTCGCGCAGCAGGGCATCGCGCCCGAGGCCGCCGGCCCGCTGCTGCGCGCCGCCGGCGGGCGGCCCGAGGATGCCCGGGCGCTCGCCCGGGGCGGCCGCAGCCCGCAGGCCTGGGCGCTGCTGCCGCGCGCCGTCGCGCGGGGCGACGCCACCGCGCTGTCGGACTTCTCGCCCGCCGAGGCGGTGGACGCGCTGCAGAAGCTCTGCCACGACCAGCTCGCCCGCCGCGTCGGCGCCGCTCCGCGCTACTTCGCCGAGGCCGACCTGCCTCCGCCGCCCGGCGTCGGGCCGCTGACCCGCTGGGCGCGCGCCCTCGCCAAGGAGGCGCGGACGGCGGACCATCCGTTCAACCCCGGGCTCATGCTCGAGTCGCTTGTGGCCCAGGCGCGAATCGCCCTAAACTCCCGCCATTGAACGACCACGACCGGCCCGTCCCGACATGAGCACCCCCTCCAGCGCCCCCCGTCCCAGCGTCATGCAGCTGGCCATCAAGGAGAAGGCGGCCCTGTACGCGGCGTACATCCCGTTCTTCGCCGAAGGCGGCATCTTCGTGCCCACCCCGCGCGAGTACCGCCTGGGCGACGACGTGTACGTGCTGCTCACGCTGCCGGAAGACACCCAGCGCTACCCCGTGGCCGGCCGCGTGGCCTGGGTCACCCCCGCCCGCGCGGCGGGCAACCGTACGCAGGGCATCGGCATCCAGTTCCCGAAGGACGACAAGTCCCGCGTGCTCAAGGCGCGCATCGAGGAGATCCTGGGCTCCGCCCTGGCCTCGGAGCGGCCCACCCAGACCATCTGATTTCCCGCGCCGCGCCGCCTTGCCGCCTGCGGCCACCGGGCGGGGAATCTCCGCCCTCGGCCCCGTGCGGGCCTTCCGGCCGTGCCGTGCCGTGACTCGTCGGGCCGGACCGCGCTTTCCCGCGCCGGGCAGCCGAAGCGCCGCCTCCCCGATCGCATTCCTTTCCGTCCACGATGCCCGGGCTCTTGCGCAGCGCTTCTCCTACGGGCGCCGCGCTCCGGGCCGCCTAACATTCCGTCCGCCATGTTCACCGATTCGCACTGCCACCTGAGCTTTCCCGAACTGTCCGCCCAACTGCCCGCCATCCGCGAGGCCATGGAGGCGGCACGCGTCACCCGCGCGCTCTGCATCTGCACCACGATGGAGGAGTTCGGCGACGTGCATGCGCTCGCCGTGGCGCACGACAATTTCTGGAGCACCGTGGGCGTGCATCCCGACAACGAAGGCGTGACCGAGCCGTCCGTGCAGGACCTGCTCGACCGCGCCGCGCTGCCGCGCGTGATCGCCATCGGCGAGACCGGGCTCGACTACTACGGCATGGAAGACCGCAAGGGCGGGCGCAGCGTGGCCGACCTGGAGTGGCAGCGCGAGCGCTTCCGCACGCACATCCGCGCCGCGCGCGCCTGCGGCAAGCCGCTGGTCATCCACACCCGCAGCGCGTCTGACGACACCCTCGCGATCCTGCGGGAAGAGGGCGAGGACGGCGCCGGCAACCGCGCGGGCGGCGTGTTCCACTGCTTCACCGAGACCGCCGAGGTGGCGCGCGCCGCGCTCGACCGGGGCTACTACATCTCGTTCTCCGGCATCCTCACCTTCAAGAATGCCCAGGCGCTGCGCGACGTGGCCGCCTTCGTCCCGATGGACCGCATGCTGATCGAGACCGACAGCCCCTACCTCGCACCCGTGCCGTACCGCGGCAAGACCAACAATCCCTCCTACGTGCCTTTCGTGGCGCAGCAGATCGCGGCGCTCAAGGGCCTGGAGGCCGAGGCCGTGGGAGAAGCCACGAGCCGCAACTTCGACACGCTCTTCTTCCGAAAGGACGCCCCATGACGCAAACCTCCCGCCTGTCGCGGCGCATGTTCGTTTCCGCCGTGGCCCTCACCGGCGCGGCACTGTGCAGCGCCTGCGCGCACGCCGGGGCCTACGACGATTTCTTCACCTCGATCGTGCGCGACCAGGGCAGCGACATCACGGCCCTGGTGCGCCGCGGCTTCGATCCGAACACGCGCAACCCGAAGGGCGACGTCGGCCTCACGCTGGCGCTGCAGCAGGGTTCGATGAAGGCATTCGACGCGCTCATGGCGGCGCCCGGGATCAAGGTCGAGACGCGCAATGCGAAGGACGAGAGCCCGCTCATGATCGCCGCCCTGCGCGGGCAGGTCGCGGCCGTGCGCGCGCTCATCGCCAAGGATGCCGACGTGAACAAGACGGGCTGGACGCCGCTGCACTACGCGGCCTCCGGCACCACCGACCAGCAGCTGGAGATCGCGCGCATCCTGATCGACCAGAGCGCCTACATCGACGCCGAGTCCCCCAACGGCACGACGCCGCTCATGATGGCCGTGAGCTATGGCCGCGCCGACGTGGCGCGCTTCCTGGTGGAGCAGGGCGCGGACCCGACGATCAAGAACCAGCTCGGACTCACCGCGGCCGATTTCGCGCGCCGCGCGTCGCGCCAGGACATGGCGGACCTCGTCGCCGAAGCGATGCGCCGCAAGCAGCCGAACCGCGGCACCTGGTGATGCCGGCAGCGGGCCGGGCGAGCCGGACCCTCAGCCCGCGAGCACCGCGCCCTTGAGGCGCGCGTAGAGCCCGCCCTGCGCGACCAGCTCGGCGTCCGTTCCCTGTTCCACGATGCGGCCACGCTCCATCACCACCACGCGGTCGGCGTGCTCGATGGTGGAGAGCCGGTGCGCGATCACGAGCGTGGTGCGCCCGCGCATGAGGCGCTGCAGCGCGTCCTGCACCAGCCGCTCCGATTCGGTGTCCAGCGCCGAAGTGGCCTCGTCCAGGATCAGGATCGGCGCATCCTTGTAGAGCGCACGGGCGATCGCCAGGCGCTGGCGCTGCCCGCCGGACAGCTGCGCCGCGTTGTGGCCCACCAGCGTGTGCATGCCCTGCGGCATCGCCGCCACGTGCGATGCGAGGTTCGCGGCCTCCAGGCAGGACTGCACGCGCGCCTCGTCCACGGCGGCGCCCAGGGCCACGTTGGCGGCCACGGTGTCGTTGAACATCACCACGTCCTGGCTCACCATCGCGAATTGCGATCGCAGGGCCGGCAGGTTCCAGTCCTCCAGTGCCTGCCCGTCGAGCAGCACCCGGCCTTCGGTCGGCTGCAGGAAGCGGGGCAGCAGGTTCACGAGCGTCGTCTTGCCGGCCCCCGAGGGGCCCACCAGCGCCACCACCTCGCCGGGCCGCACCGACAGGTGGACGCGGTCCAGCGCCGGGGCCAGCTCCGAGCCGAAGGCCACGGTCACGCCCTCCAGCACGAGCGCGCCCTGCGCGCGCCCGGCGGGCGCATGGCCGCCGCCCGTCTCGGCCGGGGAGCTTTCCAGCAGCACCAGGCCACGCTCCAGCGCCGCCACGCCGCGCGTGAGCGGGTTGGCCACGTCCGCCAGCCGGCGGATCGGCGCGATCAGCATCAGCATCGCCGCCATGAAGGCCGCGAAGCCGCCCACGGTGACTTCCTTCGTCTGGCCGATGTGGCTCTGCCACAGCGCCACGCAGATCACCGCCGACAGCGCCGCCGCGGCGAGCAATTGCGTGAGCGGGGTCATGGCGGCGGAGGCGATGGTCGCCTTGATCGCCAGGCGCCGCAGGCTCTGGCTCAGCGCCCCGAAGCGGCCCGCCTGGCCTTCCTCGGCGCCGTGCAGGCGCACCATGCGGTGGGCGAGCACGTTCTCTTCCACCACGTAGGCGAGCTGGTCGGTGGCCTCCTGGCTGCTCTTGGTGATGCGGTAGAGGCGGCGCGACAGCGTCTTCATGATCCAGGCCACGCCCGGCACCAGGAAGGCGACGATCAGCGTCAATTGCCAGTTCAGATAGAGCAGGTAGGCCAGCAGCGCGACCAGCGTGAAGCCGTCGCGCGAGATGCCCAGCAGCGCCTGCACCAGCTGCGTGGCGCCGTTCTGCACCTCGTACACCACGGTGTTCGACAGCGTGCTCGCCGATTGCCGCGAAAACAGCGCCATGTCCGCCGACAGCAGCCGCTGGAACAGCGTCTCGCGCAGCTTCAGCATGCCCTCGTTGGCGATGCGCGCGAGCGCGTACTGCCCGCCGAACTGCGCCAGCCCGCGCACGAAGAACACCCCCATCACGGCCACGGGCACCAGCCAGAGCTTGAGCGAGCCTTCGGTGAACCCCTGGTCCAGCAGGGGTTTGAGCAGGGCGGGGATGAGCGGCTCCGTGATCGCCGCCACCACGGTGGCCAGCACCGCCAGCGACCAGGCCAGCCGCTGGCGGCCGAAGAACGACGACATCCGCTTCAGGCGGGAGAACAGGGGCGGCGGGGAGGATGCGGGGCCGTCGGCGGCGGCTCCCTGGGGGGGCGAGGCTTGCATGTGGGGCGGATTCTACGTAGGACCGCGCCGGCAACTCGAACAGTTTGTCACAGGGGTATCCGGGCTGTGTGTAACATTCGGCCCCTGTCCTTCCGGTTTGCTCCGGCGCATGGCCCGGTATCCCAACGCTGTCAATGACTTCAGACCGTCCATCCCACTCCCTCCTCGCGGCACTGCCGTCCCCCACACGCCGCCACGCCATCGTGGCCCTCGCTTCCGCCGCCACCACGGTCCCTGCGCTGGCGCAGTTCAGCCTCACCATCGTGGGCGTGGGGACGACGCAGTACCCCACCGCCATCGCGCCGTTCCGCGGCGAGGCCGGCGCTCCGCAGAAGATTTCCGCGATCATCCAGGCCGACCTGGAGCGCAGCGGCCAGTTCCGCGTCGTGGACGGGGCCGGCCCGCAGCTCGACGAGAACTCGCGCCCCGACGTCGCCGCCTGGAAGCAGAAAGGCGCCGACTCGCTCACCACGGGCAGCGTCACGCGCCTGCCGGACGGCCGCTACGACGTGCGCTTCCGGCTGTGGGACACGGTGCGCAACGAACCGGACCTGGGCGGCCAGAGCTTCGTGGTCACGCAGGGCGACCTGCGCCTCGTCTCCCACCGCATCGCCGACTACGTCTACGAGAAGATCACCGGCCAGCGCGGCATCTTCTCGACCCGCATCGCCTACGTCACCAAGGCCGGCAGCCGCTATAGCCTGTGGGTGGCGGACTCCGACGGCGAGAATGCCCAGTCGGCGCTCTCCAGCCCCGAGCCGATCATCTCGCCCGCGTGGTCGCCTTCGGGCACGCAGCTGGCGTACGTCTCGTTCGAGTCGCGCAAGCCGGTGGTCTACGTGCACGACGTGTCGACCGGCCGGCGCCGGCTGATCGCCAACTTCCGCGGCTCCAACAGCGCCCCGGCCTGGGCGCCGGACGGCCGCACGCTGGCCGTGACGCTCAGCCGCGACGGCGGCTCGCAGCTCTACACCATCGACGCCAACGGCGGCGAACCGCGCCGCCTGATGCAGAGCGCGGGCATCGACACCGAGCCCACGTACTCCAGCGACGGCCGCAGCATCTACTTCGTGAGCGACCGCGGCGGCGCGCCCCAGATCTACCGCGTGCCCGCCACCGGCGGGAATGCGGAGCGCGTCACGTTCACGGGCACCTACAACATTTCTCCGAGCATCAGCCCCGACGGCAAGTTCTTGGCCTACATCTCCCGCGTCGGAGGCGCTTTCAAACTCCACGTCATGGATCTGGGTTCCGGCACCACCGCGGCCATCACCGACACCACCGCCGACGAGAGCCCGAGCTTCGCGCCCAACGGCAAGCTCATCGTCTACGCCACCCAGCAGGGCGGCCGCGAGGCGCTGATGACCACCACGCTGGACGGCAAGATCAAGGCACGCCTCGCAGGCCAGAGCGGTGACATCCGCGAACCGGACTGGGGACCGTTCCAGAAACAATAATTGGAATCTTTTTCAATTTTCAGACTCGACCGTACCAATTTTCTGGACTAGGAGAACCTTCGCATGATCCACCTTCCCTTCAAACGCATCACCCTGGCCCTCACCGTGGCCGCCGTCATGGCCGGCTGCAGCTCCGGCGTCAAGCTCGAGGACGTACCCGTCGAGAACAAGGGCGCCACCTCCACCGCCCCCAACGGCGGTGCCAACGCCAACGGCAGCTCCCAGAGCGGTGTCGCTCCGGTCGACCTGAACCAGTCCGCGCGCGACGCGGCCGGCCCGGTCGGCGTGGCCCGCATCGTGTACTTCGATTTCGACAGCTACGTCGTGAAGCCCGAATACCAGTCGCTGATCGAGCAGCACGCCCGCTTCATCAAGCAGAGCCAGGGCCGCAAGGTCATGATCGAAGGCCACACCGATGACCGCGGCGGCCGCGAATACAACCTGGCCCTGGGCCAGAAGCGTGCCGAGGCCGTGCGCCGCGCGCTGGGCCTGCTGGGCGTGCCCGACAGCCAGATGGAAGCCGTGAGCTTCGGCAAGGAAAAGCCCGCGGTGCAAGGCAACTCGGAAGATGCCTTCTCGCAGAACCGCCGCGTTGAACTGTCCTACCGTTGATGGCGATGGCTTTCGTGCAGCAGCGGGCGCGCGGGCGCGTCCGCAGGGCAGCAGCGCTCGCCGCGCTGTCGCTGGCCGCGGGCTTCGGCGCCACGGCCAGCCACGCCGCGCTTTTCGAGGATGACGAGGCGCGCCGCGCCATCATCGAGATGCGCCAGCGCGTCGATGCGCTCCAGCAGCAGCTGGGGGGCGACCAGCGCCGCACCACGGACGAAACCTCGCAGATGCGCCGCAGCCTCATCGACCTGCAATCGCAGATCGAGACACTCCGCTCCGAGCAGGCCAGCCTGCGCGGGCAGAACGAGCAGCTGCAGCGCGACGTGGCGGAACTGCAGCGCCGGCAGAAGGACATCGCCCAGGGCGTGGACGAACGCCTCAAGCAGTTCGAGCCCGCGAAGGTCACCATGGACGGCCAGGAATTCCAGGCGGACCCGACGGAAAAGCGCGACTTCGACGCCGCGCTCGCCGTGTTCCGCTCGGGCAAGTTCCCGGAAGCCGTGACCGCCTTCGGCAACTTCCTGCGCCAGTACCCGCGCAGCGGTTTCGTGCCCTCGGCCCGTTTCTGGCTGGGCAACGCCCAGTACGCGACGCGCGACTACAAGGAAGCGATCAACAACTTCAAGGCCCTGCTGGCCGCGGCCCCCGACCATGCGCGGGCGCCGGAAGCTGCGCTCTCCATCGCCAACTGCCAGATCGAACTGAAGGACACGCGCGCCGCCCGCAAGACGCTGGAAGACCTGCTGCGCGCCTACCCGCAATCCGAAGCCGCTGCCGCGGCCAAGGAACGCCTCGCGCGGCTCAAGTGAGCACAGAGCCCGTGCAGCAGCATGTGCAGGGGGAGGCGCCGGAAACGGCGTGTTCCTTCGCACCCGTTCCCTCGGGCCCCGCCCCGGGGGGGCAAGATCACTTTCCCCTCGACGCCGACCTGCAGCGCCGCTTCGGCGGCCTCGAGCGCCTCTATGGCGTGGAGGGTGCCGCTCGCATCCGCGCGGCCCACGTGGCCGTCATCGGCGTGGGCGGCGTGGGCTCCTGGGCCGTCGAAGCCCTGGCGCGCAGCGGCGTGGGGCGGCTCACGCTGATCGACCTCGACAACGTGGCGGAATCGAACGTGAACCGCCAGATCCATGCGCTCTCCACCACCGTGGGCCAGGCCAAGGTGGACGCCATGCGCGACCGCATCGCGCTCATCAACCCAGCGTGCCAGGTCCATTGCATCGAGGAATTCGTCGAGCCCGCCAACTGGCCCGCGATCCTTCCCGAGGGCGTGGACGCGGTGATCGACGCCTGCGACCAGGTGCACGCCAAGACCGCCATGGCGGCCTGGGCGCTGAAACTGCGCCGCGGCCACCAGCGCTTCATCAGCGTGGGCGCGGCCGGCGGCAAGCGCCTGGCCCACAAGGTGGACATCGACGATCTCTCCCAGACCACGCACGACCCGCTGCTCGCGCAACTGCGCTACCGCCTGCGCCGGCAGCACGGCGCGCCGCGCGAGGGCCGCCGCATCGGCATCGCCTGCGTCTTCAGCCGCGAGGCCGTGGCCCCGCCACATGCTTCGTGCGCGGTGGATGCCGGCGCGGACGGCACGCTCAACTGTCACGGCTACGGCTCGGTGGTGTCGGTCACGGCCACCTTCGGCCAGTGCGCCGCGGGCTGGGTGCTCGATCGGCTCGCGGAAGTTGGTCCGGCGCCAAAGTAGCGCTATAATTTGAGTCTTTGCTGATTGCAGCCTCTGGGCCGCAGATCCGCAATGTCGGGACGTTAGCTCAGTTGGTAGAGCAGCGGACTTTTAATCCGTTTGTCACTGGTTCGACCCCAGTACGTCCTACCAGACATGCCGAGCCGCTACAGCCTTCCGGGTTGTAGCGGCTTTCCTGTTTCCAGGCCTTGCTCACCCGCAGACCTAGAATGCGTGGATGCCCTCGACCCCGGACCTCGACCGCTTTCTTCCTGCGCAGCAATCCGTGTGGGAGCAGGTGCTGACCGAACTGCGCGCCAGGCGCAAGCGCTCGCACTGGATGTGGTTCATCTTCCCGCAGATCCAGGGCCTGGGGCACAGCGACATGGCGCGCCACTACGCCATCCAGTCCCGTGGGGAGGCCGAGGCCTATCTTGCGCATCCCGTGCTGGGAGCGCGCCTGCGGCAGGCCTGCCAGGTGCTGCTCGATCACGGTCCCGACGCCCCATCCGCCCACGCCATCTTCGGATCGCCCGACGACGTCAAGCTGCGCTCCAGCATGACGCTGTTCGCGGAAGTGGCGGGGCCGGGCGGCTGTTTCGACGCGGTGCTGCAGCAGTACTTCGGCGGCGCGAAGGATGGGCGCACGCTGGAGCTGCTGGAACGGGGCACCTGATCATGCCCCGTCCCGGCCCTGGATGGCCGCAGGCTGCCCCGCGGCGCAGCCTGCTCACAGGCTCTTCAACGGCACCACGTCCTTGCCCTTGAAGGTGTACACCGTCACGGCCGACGACTTGAGGTCGTGCTTGTCGTCGTAGGCGAATTCGCCCGTCACGCCCGCGTACTTGCCGCGCTCGATCGCCTGGGCGATCTTCTTCGTGTCGGTGGTGGTCTGCGCGGATTCCATCGCGTTGGCCAGCAGGTGCATGCCGTCGTAGAAGGCCGCGGCGTAGGTGAGCGGGTCGCGCTTGTATTCGGCGCGGTAGCGCTCGGCGAACTTCTGGCCCTTGTCGCTCTTGTCCAGCATGGAGCCGCCCTGCGTGCAGAAGACGTTCAGGTCGCCCGCGAGCTGCGCGAGGTTGGCGGTTTCGGACGAACAGATGCCGTCGCCGCCGAGCAGCGGGCCGGTGATGCCGAGGCCGCGCATCTGCTTGAGCAGCGGGCCGCCCTGGGGAGAGTAGCCGCCGTAGAACACGGCGTCGGCCTTGGCGCCGCGGATGTTGGTGAGGATCGCGCTGAAGTCCGTGGCCTTGTCGGTGGTGAATTCGGTGGCCACCACCTGCAGGCCGAGGCGCTTGGCCTGCGCGGTGAATTCCCGCGCCACGCCCTGGCCGTAGGCGGTGCGGTCGTCGATCACGGCCACCGTCTTGAGCTTCAGATCCTGCGCCGCGTAGGTGGCCATCTTGGTCCCCAGCTGGTTGTCGCTCGCGCCGATGCGGAACAGCGTGCGGTAGCCGAGTTCCGTGACCTTGGGGTTGGAGGCGACGGTGAGCGCGAGGATGTCGGCATCGTTCAGCACGCGCGCGGCCGGCACCGTGACGCCCGAGTTGTAGGGGCCGAGCACGAAGCGGATCTTCTTGTCCGCGAGCGTCTGCGCGACCTGCACGCCCTGCTTGGGGTCGGCCACGTCGTCGTTGATGTCCAGCTCGAACACCACCGGCTTGCCGGCGATCTTCACGCCCTTGGCGTTCAGTTCCTTGATGGCGAGCAGCGCGCCGTCGCGGTTGTCTCCTCCGTTGGCGGCCTGCGGGCCCGTGATGGGGCTCATGAAGCCGATGCGGATGCGGTCCTGCGCCTGCACGGTCAGTGCCGCCAGGCCCAGGGCCACGGCGGTCAGGCGGGATATCGTTCTCGTTCTGTTCATTGCAATCTTCCTGGTGATGAAGGAGGGGGCACGCCGATCGGTGGTGCCCGGTGCCCCGGCGGGCGTTGGACAGCCCGCCCGGCTTGTGGCCGGGCGGACCGGGAACCCGCGATTGTGCGCATGAAAGGGAGTGCCCTGGCCGACACGCCGCCGAAAAACGCCAGGGAGGGCCGCCGAACGGCGCGGCCGGTCACGTGCCGAGGCCGAGCGCCCGCACCGCGACCCGTGCGGCCGCGAGATCCCAGGCGGCGGTGCCGACGCTCTTGAACACCAGCGGGCGGCTGCGGTCGGGCGCCTCTGCCAGCAGGGAAGCGAGCGAGCGGACGCTGTTCCAGTCCACGCCCGCGCGGATCAGGTCGCCGGCCTCGTGCCGCGCGCCGGCCGGATCGTCCGCGTACAGCAGGCTGCCTGCGAGCGTGGCCCGTCCGATCTCGGCCATGTCCGGCTTGAACGCGCCGACGCCCACGACGGCGCGGTCCGCGCGCGCGGGAAGGTCGTAGACGGGTTCGGTCGCCGTAGTGAGGGTGACGACGGCATCGACCGTGTCCGGGATGTCCGGCGGGCAGAGCTGCACGTGGCCGGTGGCGGATGCCTGCGCACAGAAGGCGCGCGCGGCCGCATCGCTGCGGCCCCGCACGAGGACCGGGCAGTCGGGAAACAGCGCATGGATGGCCCCCACGTGGTGCCGTGCCTGCACGCCCGTGCCGATGAGCAGCACCTGCCGCGGCGCGCGCCCGAGCAGCCGGCGCAGCGCCACCATCGACACCGCCGCCGTGCGCCGGCCCGTGACCTCGGGGCCGTCCAGCAGGCACAGCGGCCGGCCCGATGCGGCATCGCACACGGCGACGATGCCGTGGATCGTAGGCCACTGCCGTGCCGCGTTGCCTGGCTGCACGGTGACCAGCTTGTGGATGCCGAGGTCGTGCGAGGTGGCGGGCATGCTGAGCAGCGCGCCGCCGGCCCCCAGCGGCAGCACCGTGCGCTCGGGGCTGGCGATCCGGCCGGCCTGGAGGTCGGCGGCGGCGGCTTCGATGGCCTGCGCGAGCGCAGCGAAGGGCAGGGCGGCGGCGGTGCGCTCCCGGTCGAAGGCCTGCAGGGTGGGAGCGGACGGTTCGGGGGCGGACGCCATGGCGGGCGTCAACCGATCCGCACGTCGAAGTAGGCGCCCTCGGATTCGCCCAGACCCTGCATGCCGGCCGTGCGCGCGGCGACCGCCGCGCGCGCCCAGCGGTTGACGATGGCCATGGCATCGGTGCCTTCGGGGACTTCGTCGCCGTCCTGCAGCCGCTGCACCGCGGCGAGCGTTTCGGCCACGCCTTCCGGGCCGCCGAGCTGGCGTTCGAGCACCCGGGCGTAACGGCCCTCGGCCGCGGTGCGCTCGCGGGACGGCAGCTCGGGGAAATCGCACAGGGCGACGGTGTAGGCGGCAACGGCGGTGTCGGTATCGATATCGGACATGGCGGGCTCCTGGTGTATGAAGGCTGTACGAATATACAGTGAACCCGGGCGTTGTTGAAGAGGGTGTTTACCCCGTCCGGCCGAACGGCCGGCTGCTTGGAGGCCACCCGCCCTGTTCAGTGCGCCTGCGGCAGCAGCTGCATGCCCGTGCGCCGCTCGAGCTCTTCCAGCGTGATCGGCGTGCCCGGGGTGGCGGCGGCCGCGTTCTGCTGCCAGTGCGCCCAGGATTTGCCGGTCTCCGCGTCGTACACCAGCTTGAAGACGTGCGAGGGCACGGCCACGCCATTGCTTCCGATCGTCTTCGCGCCGGGCTCGAACACCGGGCCGGTGATCACATACACGTTGCCCCGGGCGCGCAGGGCATAGCGCCGCGTGTCCTCTTCGATCTTCGCCCACGGGCCGCTGTTCTGTTTCTGGTCCTGCGGCACCATGTTCGCGAGGCTGAAGGACTGCGCCATGGCCTCGGGCGTGCCCATGTCCCCCGCGGGCGCCATGTGCCCGCGCGCATACCCCGAGCCGCGGTAGTCCTCCAGTTCCGCGCGCTCGGCGCGCGGCAGCCGGGCATCGGCATAGAAGCGGTCGGTGCGGTGCTGCTGGCGGGCCTGCTGGAGGATCTGCCGGTTCAGCCGTTCGGCGACGTACACCGGAGTGCGCGTGTTGCCGCTGTGGAGCACCGCGAAGGCGTCGAAGCACAGCTCGCGCAGCCGCGGCGCCTCGGGCGTGATCGGCGGGGTGCCACCCGCGAAATGCTGCCGGCAGGCGGAGAACACGCCGGCACGCGTGGGGGCAGGGTGCGCGCCGCCGGACCCGGGGCCCGGTACGGACGGGATGCCGCAACTCGTGACCTGCACGCCGACCACGGCCGATGCGGCGAAGGCGACCAGCAGCCGGCGCAGGCGGCCGGCGGAACGGTGGAGGAGGGCGATGGACGGGGTGCGGGAGGAAGACTTCTTCGTGCGCTTGCGCTTCTGTGTGGCCATGCACCGATTAGAACCCGCCGCGGGGGCGGCACCGGCATTGCGGGGCACTCCGGACCGCGGCATGCGCTCGCGGGCCTGACTCGCCGACGCTGCGTTGTCCGACGCGCCCGCAGCGCCGGACGCACTACCGTCGTGGCATTCAAGAACCACCGACAGGACCGCACCATGATCACTGCTGAACCGACGATGACCAACCTGTTCCTGCAAATGGGCCTGGACGAGAGCGAGGATGCGATCACCCGTTTCCTGCGCACCCACCAGCTGCCGGCCGGCGTGCGCGTGGCCGATGCGCCTTTCTGGAGTGATGCCCAGCGCCAGTTCCTGGCCGACCAGTTGAAGGCGGATGCGCACTGGGCCCTCGTGGTGGACCAGCTCAACGAGGCACTGCATGCCGATGCCGTCGAGCAGCGCGCCGAGGCCGAGGCCGCCGCGGTCACGGAGAACGATCCGTCCACCATCCCCGCGCGCTGAGCGTCGCCTTCCCAGCCTTCCCGCGGCCCGGCCCCTGCATCGCAGGGCCGGGCCGCGCTGCGTTGCGCATTACGCATCGCGCGGTCCTTGCACGGTCCTTGCACGGCGGGCTTCGCTGCCGCCCATCCTCCCGTCACAATGCGCGGGCAATCCTGCACGAGGCATGTACGAGGGGACGACGCGATGGGAGAAGTTGCTGGGGGCGATGCGCGGGTGATGGAGGCGGGCGCTGCGGACGGCATCGGCGGATCCCGCGGCCAGGACGCACCGCCCCGGATTCCGGCACTGGAGGCCGCATGGTCGCGCATGGCGCTGGCGCGGCAGGGCCAGGCGGGGCACGTTCCGATGCGGCAATGGCGGCAGGACCAGTGGGTGCTGCATGCCCTGGGCATCGGGCTGGAGCCGTTCTACAGCTGGTTCGGGAAGAACGCAGGCGCGGGATTCGACGCGTTCGAAGGCTGGGTCGCCGGCATCGTCGCAGCACTTCCCGCGGAGCGTCTGGCGCGGCTGGAAGCCGCATTGCAGGGGTTGCCGCCCCCCGCTTCGGCCGCGGCAGCGATCGAAGCCATCGACCGCATGGAACCCGTGCTGTCGGCGGACGATCTGGCGTTCTGGGACGAGCACGGCTATGTCGTGGTGCACGACGCCGTGGCGCCTGCGGAGGCCGGCGCCGTGGCCCAGGCCATCTGGGATTTTCTCGGGGCCCGCCCGGACGATCCGTCCACGTGGTACCCCCCGAACGACCACGGCATCATGGTGCAGCTCTTCCACCATGCCGCGCTGGAGCGCAACCGGTGCAACCCGCGCATCCACAAGGCGTTCGCGCAGCTGTGGGGCACGGCGGACCTGTGGTGCACGACGGACCGTGTCGGGTTCAACGCGCCCGAGACGGCGACGCACCAGTTCCGGGGGCCGCACCTGCACTGGGACGTGAGCCTGCACATGCCGGTGCCGATGGGCACGCAGGGCATCCTCTACCTCACCGACACGCGCGCGGAGCAGGGCGCCTTCACGCTCGTGCCGGGTTTCCACCGCCGGCTCGGCGAATGGCTGGACGGGCTGCCGGGCGGCCCGGGCACCGCGCGGCAGCATGATCTCTCACCGCTGGGCCCGCAACCCATCGCGGGCCGCGCGGGCGATCTCGTCATCTGGCACCACGCGCTGCCCCACGGCAGCCGGCCCAACACCACGAACCGGCCCCGGCTGGTGCAGTACCTCAACTTCGCTCCCGCGGACGCGCCCGCGCACGACATCTGGGTGTGACGGCCCTTCGCCCGCCCCGCCGCTGCGGCGTGTTGCGCCACCCGTATCCATGGCCTTGTCCGACGCGCCGCCCGTGCGCCGGCGAATACCTTCAGGGTTTCCATTCCATCGCTGGAGATCTGCCATGAACGCACCGCGCAACACCCCGGGCGCCGTCCCCACCTCGTCGAGCCGCAACCGCTTCGCCAGTGCCCGCACGTTCTGGGTGGCCGGCATCGCACTGGCCGTCATCCTGTTCGTCTTCATGATTCCGTGGTGACCCGGGAGACCGCCATGGCCCATCCGACGCCATCCCCCTCCGCCCCGGACACGACAGCCGCCCGGCAGCCCCCGCCCTCTCCGGCGAACCGCGACAGCCGGCGCGGCTGGTGGATGGCCGTGGCCACGGCCGCCATCGTGCTGGGCGCCGTGCTCTTCTTCAACGTCGCGGGGCCGCGCCAGCCGACCGTGTCGCCGGGCGAGGGGCACTCCACGCCTGCATCGCAGGGCGCGAACCAGACCGGCGGCCCGGCACCGGATGGTTCGGTGGAAAGCGCCGCGCCGCAGCGCTCCGATACGCCGACGCCGGTCGGCCGCGAGGGCGTGGGTGCCCCGGCGGGAGCCGCCCCGCAGGCCCCCGGCGCAGCCGGCGCCGCCTCTCGCTGACTGACCCCGCCGCCGACCGCCCGGAAATTCAGGCGCGGCCGGCGCCGGCGGGCGCTTCCACCGGGGGCTCCGCCGATGCCACGATGCGGTCGCGACCCTGCTGCTTGGCCTGGTAGAGCGCCGCGTCGGCGCGGCCCATCAGATCGCTGGGCGTCTCGCCGGGCGGGGCCCAGGTGCAGCAGGCCAGTCCGCCGCTGACGGTGACGTGGCCGAACGGGCTGCCGGGGTGCGGCAGCCGCAGCGCTCCGACCGCCGCGCGCGCCGCCGAGGCGACCAGGTAAGCGCCCCCGGCATCCGTCTCGGGCAGCACGATCGCGAACTCCTCTCCGCCATAGCGGGCGATGAAGTCCCCGGGCCGGCGGATCGCGCCGGCGAGCGCGCGGGCCACGCTGCGCAGGCATTCGTCGCCCTCGCCATGGCCGAGCGCATCGTTGTAGTTCTTGAAGAAGTCGACGTCGAACATCGCCACGGACACCGGCCGCCCGTAGCGCCGGCACTGCGCCATGACCTCGCGGATGCGCCGGTCGTAGGCCCGGCGGTTGTGCATGCCGGTCAGGCCGTCGTGGTCCGCCATGTGCTCCATCTGCGCATGCGCTTCCACCAGGGCATGGTGGGTGGAGCGCAGGCGCGTGTCGGCGTCGTGGCGCTGCTTCACCGTGCGGATCACGTAGGCGCCCGAGGCGCCCACCACGCTCAGCAGCAGCAGGATGCCGCCCCCCTGCACCCAGGTGGCCTGGCGCCATTGCGCGAAGATTTCGTCCTCGGACAGCGCCACGGCCACGGCCAGCGGCGTGTTGGGCGCGTATTCGAAACTCAGGAGCCGCTGCACGCCGTCGATCGGCGACGGCATGACGATGACCCCGGAGCGCCGCTGCAGGAACTGCGACTGCAGGTGCGGGTCGGGAATCATGCGCCCCAGGGTGTCTTCGCCGTAGGGCCGGCGCGTGAGGATGCGGCCGTCCGTGCGCAGCAGCACGATGGCGCCCTTGCTGCCGACGTCGAACCCCTGCAGCACCTGCAGCACGTAGCGCACGTGCAGCGTGGCCAGCACCACGCCCGCGAACCCGCCGTCGGGATCGTTGATGCGCCGGGACAAGGGAATGACCCAGTCGCCGGTCGAGCGGCTGCGGATGGGCGTGCCGATATAGGTGCGCGCGCTGGGGTTGTCGCGGTGGTACGCGAAATAGTCGCGGTCGGCGTTGTTGGCGCCGGCCGGCTGCAGCGGCTGGCTGTGCACGAGCCAGGTACCGTCGCGCCCGTAGACGAACAGGCCGTGCAGGTGGTCGGCCTGCGCCACCTGATTGACCAGCACGGGCTGGAGCGCCTCCAGCGTCGCGGGCGACAGGTCGCCACGCTCGAGTTCGTACTGGATGACCACCAGCGCGCGGCCCACCTCGGAGGCCACGCTGTCGAGCTGCTGCGCGACGGCGCGCGACAGGTTCTGCGCGAAGGCCCGCGCCTTCTGCCATTCCGCGTTGTGGGCCCGCCAGGCCAGCCAGGCGTTCGAACCGATGAGCAGCAGCGTCACCAGCACCACGAAGCCGATGGTGACGGGCAGGGAGCGGTCCCTGGACGCCGGCAGCTGCGCGGCCGGAGACGGCAGGGGCACGCTCGCGTCGGGCACGGATGGGTCGTTGATCGGTGGCGGAAGAACGTGCGGCATCCCTGCCTATTCTCCGCGCTCCGCAGGCCTGTTCAGCGGGTTTTTCACACCCTTGGACGGTTTTCCATCACGCGCCGGTAGAGCTCGCGGGCGGCGACCGAGAGGCTGCGGTCGCGTCGCCGCACGAGAAAGATCTGGCGCGTGAGCGCGGGCAGCGGCAGCGGGCGGGTGACGAGATCGGGGTGCGCGAAATGGAACAGCGTGAGCGTGGGCACCACGCTGATGCCGAGCCCGGCGCGCACCATGCCCATGACGGTGGCGAGCTGCTCCACTTCCATCAGCGTGTTCAGCGCATGCGGATGCAGCGCGGCTTCGAGGTACTGGCGCACGCTGCTCGTGCGTGCGAGGTGCACGAAGGGCCAGGGTGCGAGATCCTGCACCTGCAGGCCGCCGCGGGGCCGGCGGCGCGCGAGCGGATGGTCGGCGCGGCAGACGAGATGGAAACCATCGCTGCAGAACGGCTCGGCCTGCAGCGAGGGCGTATCGGCGCGGATCGCCGCGAGGGCGAAGTCCGCGCGGCCGGAAGCCACGCGCTCGATGCAGGGCTCGGACAGCACGTCGGCAATGTCGAGCTCGATCTGCGGATGGTCGGCGCGGAAGCCCGCGAGCAGGCCCGGCAGCCAGCCCGCGGCCAGCGAGGGCAGCAGGGCGATCGCCACGCGGCCGCGCCGCAGCTCCGCCGCATCGCGCGCGGCGCCGAGCGCGCTGTCGATCTCCGCGCGCAGGCGCAGCGCGGACCCGAGGAAATGCGTGCCTTCCGGCGTGAGGTCCACATGGCGCGTGGTGCGGTCGAAGAGGCGCAGGCCGAGGCCCTCTTCGAGCGACCGCACCAGCGCGCTGAACGCCGGCTGCGACAGATGGCATGCGGCCGCGGCGCGCGTGAAGCTGCGCTGCTGCGCCAGGGCCAGGAAGGCGTCGATGTGGCGGCTGGAGAGGTGCATTCGTGAGAAGAACCGCGATGGCGGGCCTGGGCGGCGGTGGGCCGGATTGATCCGGAAAGCAGATCAATCCATCTTAACAATCTATTTCACGAAACAAGCCCGCGCGCCTACATTCGCCCGCAGGAGATCCCACGACGATGAAGAACGGAGACATATTGCGGATCGGGTGCGCGGCCGGTTTCTCGGGCGACCGCACCGATGCCGCTGTGCCGGTGGTGCGGTCGCTGATCGAGAGCGGCGGTCCGTCCGTGCTCATCTTCGAGACGCTGGCCGAACGCACGCTCGCACTCGCGCAACTCGCGCGGCGGGCCGATCCCCAGGCCGGGTACGAACCGCTGCTGGACGAACTGCTGCGCCCGGTGCTGGCGCAGTGCCTGGAACACGGCGTGCGCATCGTGAGCAATTTCGGCGCGGCCCATCCGGAGGGCGCTGCGCGGCGCATCCAGCGCCTCGCCGATGAACTGGGCATCCGGCGTCCGCGCGTGGCCGTGGTGCACGGCGACGACCTGAGCGGTCCGGCGCACCGGGAGCTGTTGGCCCATGCCCTCGGCAACGCGCTGCCGGGCGAGCCGCTGGTGAGCGCCAACGCCTACATCGGCGCGGAGCCGATCGCGCAGGCCCTGCGCGCGGGGGCGGACATCGTCGTCTGCGGCCGCGTGGCCGACCCGTCCCTGGTGCTCGGCCCCGCGCTCGCGCACTTCGGCTGGGCCCTGGACGACTGGGGCCGCCTGGCGCGCGCGACCATGGCCGGCCACCTGCTGGAGTGCGGTGCGCAGGTCACGGGCGGCTACTTCGCCGATCCGGGCTACAAGGACGTGCCGGGCATGGCGAGGCTCGGCTACCCCATCGCGGAGATCGATGCCGACGGGCACTGCACGCTGTCCAAGCCCGAGGGCACGGGCGGGCGGATCGACGAGCGCACGGTCAAGGAACAGTTGCTGTACGAATTGCACGACCCGGCGGCCTACCTCACGCCCGACGTGGTGGCCGACATCACCGCCGCCACGGTGCGCGAGGTCGCTCCCGGCCACGTGCGGCTGGAGGGCGTGCGCGGCCATGCGCGGCCGCCCTCGCTCAAAGTGAACGCCTGCTTCGAGACCGGCTGGTTCGCGGAGGGCGAGATCTCCTATGCAGGGCCGCGGGCCGAAGCCCGGGCCCGGCTGGCGGGCGAGACATTGCGGGAGCGCCTCGCGGGCGTGGCGCCGCTGCGCCTGGACCTGATCGGCGTGACCAGCGTGTTCGGCGACGACGCGAGCCGCTGGATGGAGGCCTCTGCCTCCGGCGATGCGCGCGACGTCCGGCTGCGGGCCGCGCTGCAGCACCGCGACCACGCCAGCGCGCAGCGCCTGGTGCGCGAGGTGACGGCGCTCTACTGCTGCGGCCCGGCGGGCGGCGGCGGCGTGCGCACGGCCATGCGGCCGCGCCTGGGCATGCTGTCGTGCCTGGTACCGCGCGAAGCCGTGCCCACCGGCCACCGTTTTCTGGATTGAAAGGAGCGGCGATGGACTTCCCGCAATCGGCCGCCGATGGGCCTCTGACGGTGCCGCTCTACCGGCTCGCGCACGGCCGCACCGGCGACAAGGGCAACCGCTCGAACATCAGCGTGATCGCATGGCATCCGGCGCTCTGGGACGTGCTCGTGGAGCAGGTGACGGAAGACGCCGTCGCGCGCCGCTTCGCGCTGCGCCGCCCCAGCGGCGTGCGGCGCTACCTGCTGCCGCAGCTGCACGCGATGAACTTCGTGATCGACGACGTGCTCGACGGCGGCGTGAACGATTCGCTCAATTTGGACAGCCATGGCAAGGCGCTGTCGTACCTGCTGCTGGACCTGCCGGTGCGGGTGCCCGCCGCGCTCGCGCAGCACCTGGCCGGGCCGCCCTGAGCCCGCTGCGGGCCCGCCTTCCCGACGACAAGAGATTTCTACACAAACCGACAGGAGACAACGCACCATGACCCCTTCTTCCTTCCGCCCCCTGCGCCGCCGTTTCGTGGCCGCCTCCGCCGCCGCGGCCTGCGCAGCGCTGTTCGGCGGCACCGCCGCGCTCGCACAGCCGGCCGCCTACCCGTCCAAGCCCGTCACCTTCGTGGTGCCGTTCGCGGCGGGCAGCGCCACCGACCAGCTCGCCCGCGCGCTGGGCCAGTCGCTCACCACGGACACGAAGCAGCCCGTGGTGGTGGACAACAAGGGCGGGGCGAGCGGCATGATCGCGGCGCAGTTCGTCGCCAAGGCGCCGCCGGACGGGTACACGGTGCTGATCACCACCAACACCACGCACGCGGCCAACGAGCACCTCTACAAGAAGCTGCCGTACGACCCGGTGAAGGATTTCGTGCCGGTCACGGGCCTGGGCAAGGGCGGGCAGGTGCTGGTCG
Source organism: Acidovorax sp. PRC11 (assembly GCF_031844105.1). Lineage (NCBI taxonomy): Bacteria > Pseudomonadati > Pseudomonadota > Betaproteobacteria > Burkholderiales > Comamonadaceae > Acidovorax > Acidovorax sp. PRC11. The sequence goes on from NZ_JAUZUQ010000017.1 coordinate 32,302, forward strand.
TGAGCGCCGGCGCACCCTACAAGAGCGTGGGCGACCTGCTGGCCGCCGCGAAGAAGAACCCGGGAAAGCTGAGCTTCGGCAGCGGCAGCTCGTCGAGCCGCATGGCCGGCGAGATGCTCAAGCAGCTCGCGGGCGTGGACATCCTGCACGTGCCCTACAAGAGCAATCCCCTGGCCATCACCGACCTGCTCGGCGGGCAGATCGACATGATGATCACCGACACCTCCACCGGGGTGCCGCAGGTGAAGGCCGGCAAGCTGCGTGCCCTGGGCTACTCGACGCAGAAGCGCAGCGCGCAGCTGCCCGACGTGCCCACGCTGGAGGAGGCGGGCGTGAAGGGCTACGACATGGGCTACTGGTTCGCGGCCTACGTGCCCGCCGGCACGCCCGCGCCGGTGGTGGCGCGCCTGAACGAGCTGCTCACCGCCGCCACGCGCAGCGCCGCGGCGAAGTCGTTCTACGAGACCGCGGGCTCCGAGCCCTGGACCACCACCTCCGATGAGCTGGCCCGCTTCCAGGCCGGCGAAACGCAGAAGTGGGGCAAGGTCATCAAGGCCGCCGGCATCGAACCGGAATAAGCACCCGCACGGCCCGCCCCACCGGAGACATCGCCATGCATTTCCCTTCTTCGCCTTCCCGGCGCGTTCATTCGCGCCGCGCTCCGGCCAGGACCACCGCCGCGGCCGCGGCGCTGGTATCTGCCGCACTGCTGTCCGCCTGCGGCGGCGGCGGTGGCTCACCATCGCTCGCGGACGGCACGCCGAAGCTGCGCCTGACGCTCGGCGCCGCCGAGGATTTCCCCGGCAGCTTCGGCAGCGTGGGCGCCTATGAAAAGGTCTCGGGCACCCTGCAGGGCGAGCTGGACCCGAAAGACCCGCGCAACGCCGTCATCCAGGATCTGGAACTCGCGCCGCGCAATGCGCGCGGCATGGTGGAGTGGAGCGCCGACTTCGTGCTGCTCAAGCCCAAGGACATGTCGAAGGCGGGCGGCGTGCTGCGCTACGACGCGCCCAACCGCGGCAACATCCTCACGCTGCCCAACCCGTCCGCCGTGCCGGGCGACGCGGTGTATTTCGAGCGCGGCTACACCTTCCTCTATTCAGCCTGGCAGGGCGACGTGCCCAAGAGCTCGCCCGCGCGCCTCACGGCCACCGTGCCGGTGGCGCGCAATCCCGACGGCAGCAGCATCACGGGCCCGTACCGCACCGAACTCGTGCCCACGACCGCCGTGCCGGCCATGGCGCTGCCCGGCGGCGTCTTCAACGGCACGATGATTCCCTACGCGCCTGCGAGCCTCGACAACACGCAGCCCGGCTATTCGCTCACGCGCCGCCGCAACGAGACCGACCCGCGCGAGCCCGTGCCGGCCGCCGACTGGAAGTTCGCCGCCTGCGACACGGCCGCCAACCCCTTCCCCGGCACGCCCGGCCCCGCCAGCGTGTGCCTGCGCGGCGGCTTCGATCCGCAGTACCTCTACGAACTCGTCTACGTGGCCAAGGACCCGAAGGTGATGGGCGTGGGCCTCGCGGCGCTGCGCGACACGGTGGGCTTCTTCCGCGGCCGGGCCGCCGACGCCGAGGGCCGCGCCAATCCGCTGGCGGGCCGCATAGCGCACGTGATCGGGCAGGGCACTTCGCAGTCCGGCAACGCGATGAAGACCTTCCTGCATCTGGGCTTCAACCAGCGGCTGGACGGCGGCATGGTGTTCGACGGCCTGTATGCCCACGTGGCGGCGCGGCAGACGAACGTCAACACCCGCTTCGCCGTGCCGGGCGGCGGCGGTGGCCTGCGCACCGACCACACCGCCTTCGGGCAGACGGCGCCGCGCGGCCTCGCGGCCGACTACGTGGATTCGGTCAGCGGCCGCGAGGGCGGCGTGATGCGGCGCTGCAGCGCGACCGGCACCTGCCCGCGCTTCTTCCTGGGGCTGTCGGGCACGGAGTTCTGGCAACTGCAGGGCTCGCCCGTGCTGACCGACGCGGAGGGCCGGCGCGACATCGCGCAGCCCGCCAACGCGCGCATCTACTACTACGCCAGCACCCAGCACGGCGGCGCGGGCGGCGTGGAGAGCATCAGCTACGCGCCCTCGCGCACCGTCTATCCCGCCGGTACCGTGGTGCACTTCAACGACACCTTCCGCGCGCTCTTCCTCGCGCTGGAGGACTGGGTGGTGCGCGGCACCGAGCCGCCGCCGAGCCAGGTGCCGCGCATCGCGGACGGCACGCTCGTGCGCCCCGCGCAGGTGGCGTTTCCGGCCATGCGCGGGCTGACGTGGAACGCGGGCGGCGTGCCGGCGCAGATCCCGGATTTCCGCTACCTCGGCCGCTACAACGACTTCACGCTGCTGGACTTCGGCCCGCAGTACCGGGCGCAGGACGAATCGGGCATCGCCACCGTGCAGCCCCCGCGGGTGGTGGGGCGCGACTATGCGATCCTGGTGCCGCAGGTGGACCCGGCGACGGGCCTGGCGAAAGCCGGCATCCAGAGCGTGGAAGCGCGCGCGCCGCTGGGCACCAGCATCGAGTTCAACGACGTCGCCACGCCCGGCATCGTCGATCTGGTGAACCTCACGGGCAGCTACATCCCGTTCCACACCACGCGCGCCGCCCGCATCGCGGCGGGGGACGGGCGTCCTTCGCTGGAGGAGCGCTACGGTTCCCAGGCGGGCTATGTGGCGGCCGTGTCGCGTGCCGCGGACGACCTGGTGGCGCAGCGGCTGCTGCTGCGGCGCGATGCGGACGCGATCGTCGCGAAGGCGCGCGCGGCGAACATCCTGCCCTGAGCCCGGGGAGGCGAGGCGGGCCGTGGCCGGGACGCGGTGAGCGACCGCGAAAGGAGCTCTCGTGCGCACGCCGAACGGTCCCATGGTGACGCCGGCAGGCTGTACGGACCGGCCGGGGATGCGTAGAGTAAGGGCACGGGGTGCAGGGCGCCCCGCCTTCACCATAACGACGAGACATCCCCCATGCCCGCGCCGATGGATTCCGCCTTCGGGCCCACGCCCGCTGCCGCTGCCGCCCCACGCCCGTCCCGGGCCCGCCGCCAGCCGCCGCGTGGTATGGCCTCGCACCTGTTCCTCTGCCTGCGCAGCCGGGTTGCCGGTCGGCTGCTGCTGGTGGCCGCCGCCGCGGTGGGATGGGCGGGCGTCGCCATGGCACAAGGGCAGGGCCCGGCGCAAGGGTTGCCAGGTGCCACGGCGGTTCCTGCCAGCCCAGCCCCATTCAGCCCGGCGGTGGACCCTGGCATGGCCGACCGCGTGATCGCCTGCACCGCCTGCCATGGCCGCGAAGGCCGGGCCACGCAGCAGGGTTATTTCCCGCGGATCGCTGGCAAGCCGGCTGGCTACCTCTACCACCAGCTCCTCCATTTCCGCGACGGCCGCCGCAGCTACCCGCAGATGTCGTACCTGCTGGAGCACATGACGGACGGCTATCTGCGCGAGATCGCCGGCTATTTCGCCGCGCTGGAGCTGCCCTACGCACCGCCCCCGCCGCCGCAGGCCGCGCCCCCGGCGCTGGAACGCGGCCGGCGGCTCGTGCACGAGGGCGACGCGGCCCGCGGCATTCCGGCCTGCGTGCAGTGCCATGGTGCGGCGATGACCGGCGTGCAGCCCGCGATTCCCGCGCTCGTCGGCCTGCCGCGCGATTACCTCAACAGCCAGATCGGCGCGTGGCAGACGGGCCAGCGCCGCTCGCACGCGCCCGACTGCATGGCGCGCGTGGCGCGGCAGCTCACGGCCGAGGACGTCAGCGCGGTCTCGGCCTGGCTGGCCGCGCAGCCCGTGCCGGGGACCGGCAAGCCGGCCGCGCAGGCGCCCGGGCCGCTGCCGATGCCGTGCGGCGGCGTGGAGGCCTCGGCCCGTGGAGATGCGCCATGAACGCAGCACCCGCGCCGACGCCCACGACCACGACGGCTCGCTCGCGCGGGCCGAAGCGATGGGCCCTGGCCGCTTTGGCCGTCGCCGTGCTGCTGGTGGCCTGCGCGTCGGCGGTGGCCTGGCTCAACCGCTGGGGCGAGGCACCGCTGCCCGAGGGCGACGGCCCGCCGTCCGCGCCGCCCGCGGCACGGTCCGTCGCGCGCGGCGAGTACCTGGCGCGCGCCGGCAACTGCATGGCCTGCCACACCGAGGCGGGCGGCGCGCCGTTCGCGGGCGGCCGCGGCATCGAGACGCCGTTCGGCACCGTCTACAGCACCAACCTCACGCCCGACCCGGACACGGGCCTGGGCCGCTGGTCTGCCGGGGCCTTCTGGCGCGCCCTGCACCACGGCCGCTCGCGCGACGGCCGGCTGCTCTATCCGGCATTCCCGTACCCGAGCTACACGCACGTGACGCGCGAGGACGCGGACGCGATCTACGACTACCTGCGCAGCCTGCCTCCGGTGCGCCAGCCCGCGCGGCCCCATGCGCTGGAGTTTCCGTACGGCACGCAGACGGCGCTGGCCGTGTGGCGGGCGATGTTCTTCCGGCCGGGCGGCCTGGCGCCCGAAGCCGACCGCCCGGCGGAGTGGAACCGCGGGCGCTACCTCGTGCAGGGCCTGGGCCATTGCGCCGCCTGCCACGCCCCGCGCAATGCGCTGGGCGCCACGCGGGATGCCGCCGGCCTGCGCGGCGGGCTCATCCCGGTGCAGAACTGGTATGCGCCCGCGCTGGACACCGTCCACGAGGCCGGCGTCGCCGACTGGCCGGTGGAGGAGGTGGTGGCGCTGCTGCGCGATGGCGTGGCGCCACGCGGCACCGTCACCGGGCCGATGGCCGAGGTGGTGTTCCGCAGCACGCAGTACCTGGACGATGCCGATCTGCGCGCCATCGCCGCTTATCTGCGCGCGCTGCCCGGCGCCGAGCCGCAGGGCCGCCGCCCGACGCCTCCGGAGCCCCCGAAGGCGGCGATGGAGCAGGGCGCCGCCCTCTACGCCCGGCACTGTGCCCAATGCCACGGCGACGACGGCCGAGGGCGTCCCGGAGCCTTCCCGCCGCTCGCCGGCAACCGGGCGGTGCTGCTCGACACGCCGGTCAACGTGGTGCGCACGATCCTGCAGGGCGGCTATCCTCCGGTCACCGCCGGCCATCCGCGCCCCTACGGCATGCCGCCCTTCACCCAGGTGATCTCCGACGACGAAGTGGCGGCCGTGGCGACCTACGTGCGCAACGCGTGGGGCAACCGGGCGCCCGGGGTCGCTACCATGGATGTCTACCGGGCCCGCGAGCGCCGCGGCCGTTGAGCCGGCGGGCGGCTCCACCCGCCCCATCCGCGGCCATCCCCGCGCCCGTTTCTCCGAGGTCGTTGAAAAAACCATGCAGGACACCATCTCTCCAGCAGCGCCGCTTTCCGCCGGTGGCCCCCCCGCGGCCCCGGATTGGTGGGTGGTGTGCCTGTGCGCCGCCTGGTGCGGCGTCTGCCGCGAGTACGGTGCCGTTTTCGATGCCCTGCGGGCCGCCCATCCAGACGTGCGCTTCGAGTGGGTGGACGTGGAGGACGAGGAAGACCTCGCCGGCGATCTCGACGTGGAGACCTTCCCCACCGTGCTCGTCGCCGACGGCGCCCATGCGCGCTTCCTCGGCCCCGTGCTGCCCCAGGCGGGCGTGCTGACCCGCATGCTCGCCGCCCTGCGGGAGCAGGGCGGGGGGGCGCCCGTGGAGGCGCAGGCCCAGGCGGTGTTCGAGCGTGTCCGGCAGGCGCGCGGCGTGGCAGGAAACTGACGCGCAACGCCGCGATGTGTGGCGCGGATGCAATGCAAATTGCATGCCGCCAGCTTGGCAAAGCCGGGCGCTGCAGGCTACAATAGGAGCTTCACGGCCAAACGGGCGGGTCCCCACCGCCCGTTTTTTTTGGCCGTTCGATTTTCTTCGAGCTCGAAGCTGTCGGGGGAGACTCCTCGGCGGTTATCGGGTTTTTTGCACTTCTGGAACAGAACTGAACGACACGTGGCATTGCAGCAGATCGTCGAACAAACCGTCGCAGGGCTGGGTTACGACCTGGTGGAGATCGAACGCTCCGCCGGCGGGCTGCTGCGCATCACCATCGATCTGCCCTGGCAGGCGCCCGCGCAGGCCGCGGCGCCCGATGCTGCCGCTGCCGCTGCCTCCGTGCCGGCCGCCCCCGAACAGTTCGTCACTGTGGAAGATTGCGAGAAGGTCACGCGGCAGCTGCAGTTCGCGCTGGAGGTCGATGGCGTCGAGTACAAGCGCCTCGAAGTCTCCTCGCCCGGCATCGACCGCCCGCTGCGCCACGAACAGGATTTCCAGCGCTTCGCCGGCGAGGTGATCGACATCACGCTCAAGGCGCCCATCGGCGAGGCGGCCGCCGGCCAGGTGAGCGCCAACCGCAAGAAGTTCCGCGGCACGCTCGAACGCACCGAGGCCGGGGGCTGGCAGATCGTCTGGAGCGACGAGCCCCCCACGAAGCCCGGCCAGAAGATCAGCAAGAAGCGGGTGCCCGCTCCGCTGCAGGCGCTGGGCTTCACGCTCGACGAGCTGCGCGATGCGCGCCTGGCGCCGATCGTGGATTTCAAGGGGCGCGGCCCGAAGGGCGGCGCGGCCGAGGGCTGAAACCCTGCTGCAGCGAATTCGAATCAAGGGCCGACGCGGGGCGCGGGCCTTCAAGGGATTGAAAGATAGGAGAGTCGTCGATGAATCGCGAACTGTTGATGTTGGTTGAAGCCATTTCGCGCGAGAAGAACGTGGAGCGCGACGTGGTGTTCGGCGCCGTGGAACTGGCATTGGCCCAGGCCACGAAGAAACTCTATCCCGGCGAAGTGGACATCCGCGTGGCGATCGACCGCGACAGCGGCAACTACGAGACTTTCCGCCGCTGGCTCGTCGTGCCCGATGACGCCGGCCTGCAGAACCCCGATGCCGAAGAACTGCTCATGGACGCCCAGGAGCGCATCTCCGACATCGAAGTGGGCGAGTACATCGAGGAAGGCATCGAATCGGTGCCGATCGGCCGCATCGGCGCCATGGCTGCCAAGCAGGTCATCCTGCAGAAGATCCGCGACGCCGAGCGCGAGATGCTGCTGAACGACTTCATGTCGCGCGGCGAAAAGATCTTCACCGGCACCGTCAAGCGCATGGACAAGGGCGACATCATCGTCGAGTCCGGCCGCGTGGAAGGCCGCCTGCGCCGCGGCGAGATGATCCCCAAGGAAAACCTGCGCAACGGCGACCGCGTGCGGGCGATGATCATGGAGGTGGACCTGACGCTGCGCGGCGCGCCCATCATCCTCTCGCGCTCCGCGCCCGAGTTCATGATCGAGCTCTTCCGCAACGAAGTGCCCGAGATCGAGCAGGGCCTGCTGGAGATCAAGAGCTGCGCCCGCGACCCCGGCAGCCGCGCCAAGATCGCCGTGCTGTCGCACGACAAGCGCGTCGATCCGATCGGCACCTGCGTCGGCGTGCGCGGCACCCGCGTGAACGCCGTCACCAACGAGCTGGCCGGCGAACGCGTCGACATCGTGCTCTGGTCCGAAGACCCGGCGCAGTTCGTGATCGGCGCCCTGGCGCCCGCCAACGTGTCCTCCATCGTGGTCGATGAAGAGAAGCACGCGATGGACGTGGTGGTCGACGAGGAGAACCTCGCGATCGCCATCGGCCGCGGCGGCCAGAACGTGCGCCTCGCTTCCGACCTGACGGGCTGGAAGATCAACATCATGGACGCGGCCGAGTCCGCCCAGAAGCAGGCCAACGAGACCGACGCGTCCCGCCGCCTGTTCATGGAAAAGCTCGACGTGGACGAGGAGATCGCCAACATCCTGATCGAGGAAGGCTTCGCCAGCCTCGAGGAAGTGGCCTACGTGCCGCTGCAGGAAATGCTGGAGATCGAGAGCTTCGACGAGGACACCGTGAACGAGCTGCGCGCCCGCGCCAAGGATGCGCTGCTCACGATGGAAATCGCCCGCGAGGAAAGCGTGGAAGGCGTTTCGCAGAACCTGCGCGATCTCGAGGGCCTGACGCCCGAGCTGATCGGCAAGCTGTCCGAAGGCGGCGTCCACACACGCGATGATCTGGCCGACCTGGCCATCGATGAACTGACCGCCCTGACCGGCCAGTCTGAGGAAGAGGCCAAAGCCTTGATCATGAAGGCGCGCGAACATTGGTTCGCGGGGCAAGAGTAAGGGTCAGGGGAGGTACGAACCGAATATGTCCAGTAACACCGTTGCCGAGTTCGCCAGCGAACTCAAGAAATCGCCGGAAACCCTGCTCGACCAGCTCAAGTCCGCTGGCGTGGCCAAGGCCGCGCCGTCCGATGCGCTGACCGAGTCCGACAAGCAGAAGCTGCTCGCCTTCCTGCAGGCCAGCCATGGCACCGCCACGGGCGACCGCCGCAAGATCACGCTCACCAAGAAGTCCACCAGCGAGATCAAGCAGGCCGACGCCACCGGCAAGGCGCGCACGATCCAGGTGGAAGTGCGCAAGAAGCGCACCTTCATCAAGCGTGACGACGTCGCCGAAGGTGCTGCCGACGACCAGGGCGCCGTGTCGGAAGACACCGCCGCGCCGTCCGCCGAGGACCAGGAACTCGCACGCCGCGAGGAAGAGGCCCGCCGCCAGGCCGAGCTGATCAGCCAGCAGGAACAGGAGCTGAGCGCCACGCGCCGTGAACGCGAAGACCGCGAACGCCGCGAGCGCGAGGCCGAGGAACGTGCCGCCGCCTATGCCGCGCAGCAGGCCGAGCGCAAGGCCCAGGAATCCGCCGTGCGCGAGGAAGCCTCCCGCGAGGCCGCCGCCGAAGCCGCTGCGCGCAACGCCGCGCAGGCCGAGGCACGCGCCAAGGCCGAAGCCGAATCCAAGGCCCGTGCGGCCGAGGAAACCGCGCGCGCTGCCGATCTGGACGAGCGCCGCCGCAAGGCCCTGGCCGAAGCCGAGGCGATCCGCGCCATGATGGCCGCGCCCAAGAAGGTGCTGGTCGCCAAGAAGCCCGAAGAGCCGAAGCCGGCTCCGAAGCCCGCGGCCGCGGCCGACGCCAAGAAGGGCACGCTGCACAAGCCGGCGGCCACGCCGGGCGCGCGTCCCGCGGCCGGTGCGCCGGCCGGCGGCGGCAAGGAAGTGAAGTCCGCCAAGCTCTCCTCGAGCTGGGCCGGCGATCCTGCCAAGAAGAAGGAAATCAAGACCCGCGGCGACGCCAGCGGCGGCGTGGGCCGCAACAACTGGCGCGGAGGCCCGCGCGGCCGCCGCAACGACCGCGACGACCATTCGCACCAGCAGTCGGCACCGGTCGAGGCGCGCGTCATCGAAGTGCACGTGCCCGAGACCATCACGGTGGCCGACCTGGCGCACAAGATGTCGATCAAGGCGTCCGAGGTCATCAAGGCGCTGATGAAGATGGGCCAGATGGTCACCATCAACCAGCCGCTGGACCAGGACACGGCCATGATCGTGGTCGAGGAGATGGGCCACAAGGCCGTCGTGGCCGCGCTGGACGATCCCGAGGCGTTCACCGACGAGGACGTGTCCGGTCAGCAGGCCGAGGCGCTGCCGCGCGCTCCCGTGGTCACCGTCATGGGCCACGTCGACCACGGCAAGACCTCGCTGCTGGACTACATCCGCCGCGCCAAGGTGGCGGCGGGCGAAGCCGGCGGCATCACGCAGCACATCGGCGCCTACCACGTCGAAACCCCGCGCGGCATGGTGTCGTTCCTCGACACCCCCGGCCACGAGGCCTTCACGGCCATGCGGGCCCGCGGTGCGCAGGCGACCGACATCGTCATCCTGGTGGTGGCCGCCGACGACGGCGTCATGCCGCAGACGAAGGAAGCCATCAAGCACGCGAAGGCCGCCAAGGTGCCGATCGTCGTGGCGATCACCAAGGCCGACAAGCCCGATGCCAACCCGGACCGCGTGAAGCAGGAACTGGTGGCCCAGGAAGTCGTGCCCGAAGAGTACGGCGGCGAATCGCCCTTCGTGCCCGTGTCCTCCAAGACCGGCATGGGCATCGACGACCTGCTCGAGCAGGTGCTGCTGCAGGCCGAAGTGCTGGAACTGAAGGCGCCCGTCGAGGCGATGGCCAAGGGCCTCGTCATCGAAGCGCAGCTCGACAAGGGCCGCGGCCCCGTCGCGACGGTGCTGGTGCAGTCCGGCACGCTCAAGGTGGGCGACGTGGTGCTCGCGGGCCAGACCTCCGGCCGCGTGCGCGCCATGCTGGACGAGAACGGCAAGGCGACCAAGTCCGCCGGTCCCTCCATTCCGGTGGAGATCCAGGGCCTGTCCGACGTGCCCCAGGCCGGCGACGAGTTCATGGTGCTCTCCGACGAGCGCCGTGCCCGCGAGATCGCGACCTACCGCGCCGGCAAGTTCCGCAACACCAAGCTGGCGCGCCAGCAGGCCGCGAAGCTCGAGAACGTGTTCGCCGACATGACGGCGGGCGAGGTGCAGAACCTGCCCATCATCATCAAGGCCGACGTGCAGGGCTCGCAGGAAGCGCTCGCCGCCTCGCTGCTCAAGCTCTCGACCGACGAGATCAAGGTCCAGCTCGTGTATGCGGGCGTGGGCGGCATCAGCGAGTCCGACGTGAACCTGGCCATCGCCTCCAAGGCGATCGTGATCGGCTTCAACGTGCGTGCCGATGCCGGCGCGCGCAAGACGGCCGAGGCGAACGACGTCGACCTGCACTACTACAACATCATCTACGACGCCGTGGACGAGTTGAAGGCCGCCATGTCCGGCATGCTGGCACCCGAGCAGCGCGAGGAAGAGATCGGGACCGCCGAGATCCGCACCGTGTTCGTGGCCTCCAAGATCGGTACCGTCGCGGGTTCCTACGTCACGTCGGGCCAGGTCACGCGCAACTGCCGCTTCCGCCTGCTGCGCGACAACGTGGTCATCTACACGGGCGAAGTCGAGTCGGTGCGCCGCCTCAAGGACGACGTCAAGGAAGTCAAGGAAGGCTTCGAGTGCGGTATCAAGCTCAAGAACTACAACGACATCAAGGAAGGTGATCAGCTGGAGTTCTTCGAGATCAAGGAAATTGCACGGACCTTGTGATGCACCCCCTGAGTCGCTTCGCGCCTTCCCCTTCCAGGGGAATGGCGCCGCGGCAGGGGCAACGATATGGCTGCTAAAAAATCCTCCACGCCCAACCGCGGCTTCAAGGTCGCGGACCAGATCCAGCGCGATCTGACCGAGCTGATCCGCGAGTTGAAGGACCCGCGCATCGGCATGGTCACGCTGCAGGCCGTGGAAGTGACGCCCGACTACGCGCACGCGAAGGTGTTCTTCAGCGTGCTGGTGGGCGACGCCGACGCGACGCAGGAAGCGCTGAACCAGGCCTCGGGGTTCCTCCGCAACGGCCTCTTCAAGCGCCTGCACATCCACACCGTGCCGACGCTGCACTTCATGTTCGACCGCACCACCGAGCGTGCGTCGGACATGAACGCGCTGATCGCGCGTGCCGTGGCTTCCCGTTCCAAAGACGACGACGAAGCATGACCGCACGCGCTCCCCGCATCCGGGTGCAGCGGCGCCCGGTGCACGGAGTGCTGCTGCTCGACAAGCCCCTGGGCCTTTCCAGCAACGATGCGTTGCAGAAGGCCAAGTGGCTGCTGCGCGCCGAAAAGGCGGGCCACACCGGCACGCTCGATCCGCTGGCTTCCGGCGTGCTGCCGCTGTGCTTCGGCGCGGCCACCAAATTCAGCCAGTTGCAGCTCGATGCGCCCAAGACCTACGAGGCCGTCGCCCGGCTCGGCGTGACCACCACCACCGGCGATGCCGAGGGGGACGTGGTCGACCGCCGCGACGTGGACCCGGCCCGGCTCGCCCCCGAGCGGCTGGCAGCCGTGCAGCGGCAGTTCACCGGCCCGATCCGGCAGGTGCCGCCGATGCACAGTGCCCTCAAGAAGGACGGCAAGGCGCTCTACGAATACGCCCGCGCGGGCATCGCCGTGGAGCGCGAGGCGCGCGACGTGGTGATCCATGCGCTGCAACTCTCGCTGGCCGAAGATGCCGAGGGCCAGCCAGCGGTGCGCCTGCGCGTGACCTGCAGCAAGGGCACCTACATCCGCACGCTGGGCGAGGACGTGGGCGCCGCGCTCGGCTGCGGCGCGCACCTGACCTTCCTGCGGCGCGTCGACACGGGCGGGCTGGGCGTGGAGCGCTGCGTCACGCTCGCCGCGCTCGAAGCGATGGACGAGGCCGCGCGCATGGACTGCGTCCAGCCGGTGGAGACGCTGCTCGCAGGGCATGCGGCTGTCACGCTGGACCACGACAATACGGCGCGTTTCCTCTCCGGCGTGCGCCGCCGCGGGCCCTGGCCCGATGCGCCCGCCGTGGCGGTGTTCGGCGACGAACCCCGCGCCCTGCTGGGCGTCGGCCGCGTGGCGGCCGGCGAACTCATCCCCGAGCGCCTCCTGAGCCCCCAGGAGATCGCACAGATTCTGGAAAGCACGCCGCGGGCAGAGCGCGGCACATTGGAACCCACTCTATGAGCAAACAAATCCGCAACATCGCCATCATCGCGCACGTCGACCATGGCAAGACCACCATGGTGGACCAGCTGCTGCGCCAGTCCGGCACCTTCGCCGACCACGAAAAGGTCGTCGACACCGTGATGGACAACAACGCGATCGAAAAGGAACGCGGCATCACCATCCTGGCCAAGAACTGCGCCGTGAGCTGGGAAGGCACGCACATCAACATCGTCGACACCCCGGGCCACGCGGACTTCGGCGGCGAAGTGGAACGCGCCCTGTCGATGGTGGACAGCGTGGTGCTGCTGATCGACGCGCAGGAAGGCCCCATGCCCCAGACGCGCTTCGTGACCAAGAAGGCCCTGGCCCTCGGCCTGCGCCCCATCCTGGTGGTGAACAAGGTCGACAAGCCTGGCGCCAACCCCGACAAGGTCGTGAACGCCGCGTTCGACCTGTTCGACAAGCTGGGCGCGACCGACGAGCAGCTCGACTTCCCCGTGGTGTACGCCTCGGGCATCAACGGCTGGTCGTCGCTGGAAGAAGGCGCGCCGGGCGAGCAGTGGGGCCCCGACATGTCGGCCCTGTTCAACACCATCCTGAAGCACGTGCCCCCGAACTCGGGCGACCCGGAAGCGCCGCTGCAGCTGCAGATCTCGGCGCTCGACTTCTCCACCTTCGTGGGCCGCATCGGCGTGGGCCGCATCAGCCAGGGCACGCTCAAGCCCGGCCAGGACGTGCTGGTCATGGAAGGTCCGGACGGCAAGAGCGTCAAGGGCCGCGTCAACCAGGTGCTGACCTTCCAGGGCCTGGACCGCATGCAGACCCCGCTGGCCGGCCCCGGCGACATCGTGCTGATCAACGGCATCGAGGACATCGGCATCGGCGTGACCGTGACCGACCCGAACAACCCCGCGCCGCTGCCGATGCTGAAGGTGGACGAGCCCACGCTGACCATGAACTTCTGCGTGAACACCTCGCCGCTGGCGGGCCGTGAAGGCAAATTCGTGACCAGCCGCCAGCTGTGGGACCGCCTGCAGAAGGAACTGCAGCACAACGTGGCCCTGCGCGTGAAGGAAACCGACGAGGAAGGCATCTTCGAAGTGATGGGCCGGGGCGAACTGCACCTGACCATCCTGCTGGAGAACATGCGCCGCGAAGGCTACGAGCTGGCCGTCTCCAAGCCGCGCGTGGTGTTCAAGGACATCGACGGCGTGCGCCACGAGCCGATCGAACTGGTGACGGCCGACATCGAGGAAGGCCACCAGGGCGGCGTGATGCAGGCCCTCGGCGAGCGCAAGGGCGAGCTGGTCAACATGGAATCCGATGGCCGCGGCCGCGTGCGCCTGGAATACCGCATCCCGGCACGGGGCCTGATCGGCTTCACCAACGAATTCCTGAACCTGACGCGCGGCTCTGGCCTGATCTCCAACATCTTCGACAGCTACGAGCCGCACAAGGGCGACATCGGCGGCCGCAAGAACGGCGTGCTGATCTCCATGGACGACGGTGAAATCTTCACCTACGCCCTGGGCAAGCTGGACGACCGCGGCCGCATGTTCGTGAAGGCGAACGACCCGGTGTACGAAGGCATGATCGTCGGCATCCACAGCCGCGACAACGACCTCGTCGTGAACGCCACGCGCACCAAGCAGTTGACCAACTTCCGCGTGTCCGGCAAGGAAGACGCGATCAAGATCACGCCCCCGATCGACCTCACGCTGGAATACGGCGTGGAGTTCATCGAGGACGACGAGCTGGTCGAGATCACGCCCAAGAGCGTGCGCCTGCGCAAGCGCCACCTGACGGAAAACGAGCGCAAGCGCGCCAGCCGCGGCATGTGAACGGGGCCCCGGCCGGGGCTCTGGTTAGCACAGCCAATGACGCGCCCCACGGGGCGCGTTTTTCATTTCGGGGATGGCGATGGCGATGGCGATGTCGATGTCGATGTCGATGTCGATGTCGACGCGGCGCCGGCACCGGCCGGCTCGGCGCCGTCGTCGCGCCGCACGTCCACGCGCGCGATGCGGCGCCCCTGCACGGCCACCACTTCGAAGCGCAGGCCATGCAGCACGGCGGTGCGCCCGGGCGCGGGCAGTTCGCCGAAGGTCTCCAGCAGAAGACCGGCCAGCGTGCTCGCATCGTGCGCGCTGTGGGCGAGCCGCTCCACGCGCACGGCCCGCGCGAGCGTGTGCAGGTCCACCAGCCCGTCCGCCAGCCAGTGGTCCGGTGCCACGGGCTGCAGCAGCAGGTCTTCGCCCGCATCGGGGAATTCGCCGGCGATCGCCTCCAGCACGTCCATCGGCGTGACGAGGCCCAGGATCGTGCCGTACTCGTCGCTCACCAGCGCGAGGTGGTTGCGCGAGCGGCGCAGGTTCTCCATCAGCCGCAGGATGCTCACGGTCTCGGGAACGACGAGCGGGGCCTGCAGGCTCTTGCGGCGGTCGATGGTGCCGTGCGCAATCAGGTCGGCCATCAGGTCCTTGGCGCGGCCCACGCCGATCACCGCGTCCAGACCGCCGCGATCGCACACCGGGAACAGGCCGTGCGGCTGCGCCTGCAATTGGCGGTAGAGCGCGGACTTGTCCTGGCTGATGTCGATCCAGTCCACGTCGGCGCGCGGCGTCATGATCGAGAGCACGGAGCGGTCGGCGAGCGAGAGCACGCCCCGGACCATGCTGCGCTCCTCCTGCCGGAAGGCATGCAGCGCAGCTTCTCCACCGGGGGATGAGGGCGTGCCTCCGGAGGCGCCCGCGCCGCCGGCCTCCTGCCCGCCGAGCAGCCGCAGCACCGCGCGCGCGGTGCGTTCGCGCATCGGCAGCCGCGCGGCATGGCGCGCGATGTTGCGCAGCCGCCATTGGTTGAAGAACTCGATGAGGATCGAGAAGCCGATCGCGGCGTACAGGTACCCCTTGGGCAGGTGGAAGCCCATGCCTTCGGCCACGAGGCTGAAGCCGATCATCAGCAGGAAGCTCAGGCACAGCACCACCACCGTGGGGTGCCGGTTGACGAAGGCGGTGAGCGCGCGCGACGCCAGCATCATGAAGCCCATGGCGATCACCACCGCCGCCATCATCACCGGCAGGTGCTGCACCATGCCCACGGCGGTGATGATCGAGTCGAGAGAGAACACCGCGTCCAGCGCCACGATCTGCACCAGCACCACGCCGAAGGCGGCATGCTCGCGCTGCTTCGGCCCGGCCGTGTCCACGCCCTCCAGGCGTTCGTGCAGCTCGGTGGTGGCCTTCCACAGCAGGAACACGCCGCCGCCCAGCAGGATCATGTCCCGCCACGACAGCGACAGCCAGCCCCATTCGATGATGGGCGCTGTGAGCCGGATCAGGTGCGCCATCGCGGCCAGCAGGCACAGCCGCAGCACCAGCGCGAGCGACAGGCCGATCAGCCGCGCGCGGTCCCGCTGCTCCGGGGGCAGCTTGTCCGCGAGGATCGCGATGAAGACGAGGTTGTCGATGCCGAGGACGATCTCCAGCACCACCAGGGTGAGCAGGCCCGCCCAGGCCGACGGGTCGCTCAGCCATTCCATGGCGTGCTCCCGGGCAGGTGGGCGGCGGCGTCTGCAGGGCGCGCGCGGGCCGGGCCGCGTTCGCCTTCAGCGGACAGGGCGGCGGCGGAGGGAATCGGGCAATGCTGCGTTGCCACGGCGTCGAGGGGCATGCCGGGGCATTCTAGGCAGCGGCCCGCGCAGGTCCTGTAGGAGACCGGGCACACCGCGCGGCGTGCGGCACAATTTCGGGCACCGCTTTGACCAACAACAGGATGACGAAGGAGACTCGAATGGATGCAACGCAACGCGACGTGCTGGCCGAGGTGCGTGGGCAGGTGGGCTTCATCACGCTGAACCGCCCCCGCGCGCTGAACGCGCTGTCGCTGGGCATGGTGCGCGACCTCATGGAGGCGCTGCTGCGCTGGCAGGCCGATCCGGCCGTGCTGGCGGTGGCCATCCGCGGCACGAACAAGGAGGGTGACTTCGGCGCCTTCTGCGCGGGCGGCGACATCCGCTTCCTGCACCAGGCCGGCAGCACGGGCAACCCGCAGCTGGAGGACTTCTTCACCGAGGAATACGCGCTCAACCACCTGATACACGCCTTCGGCAAGCCCTACATCGCGTTCATGGACGGCATCGTCATGGGCGGGGGCATGGGCATCAGCCAGGGCGGCACGCTGCGCCTCGTCACCCCGCGCACCAAGATGGCCATGCCCGAGACCGCGATCGGACTGTTCCCGGACGTGGGCGGCGGCTACTTCCTCTCGCGCTGCCCCGGCCGCACCGGCGAATGGCTGGCGCTCACCGGCGACACGATCGGCGCGGGCGACGCGGTGGCGCTGGGCCTGGCGGACGGCTGCGTGCCGGCCGAGGCACAGGCAGGCCTCTGGGACGGCCTCGGCACGCGCAGCTTCGAGGACGGCGCCGCCATCGAACGCTGGGTCGCCACGCATTTCACCGAACCGCAGCCCGCCGCCACGGCCGACCGCGCGCGCATCGACGCCGCCTTCGGCGCAGCCGACGTGCCGGCCATCCTCGCCGCGCTGGAGGCCGACGGCAGCGACTGGGCGCGCGCCACGGCGGCCACGCTGCGCAAGCGCTCACCGCTGATGCTGCACGTGGTGCTGGAGCAGATCCGCCGCGCGCGCGGCATGGACCTGGCCGCCGACCTGCGCATGGAGCGCGACATGGTGCGGCACTGCTTCTACCTGCGGCCCGGCCAGAGCGAAACGGTGGAGGGCATCCGCGCCCTGGCCGTGGACAAGGACCACGCCCCGCGCTGGAACCCGGCGCGTATCGAGGACGTCACGCCCGCGATGTGGCAGCCGTTCTTCGACAGCCCCTGGCCCGCGCACGCGCATCCGCTCGCCGCGCTGCGCTGAATCAGAGCTGCGGGTGGACGGCCGCCGCGATGGCCAGCAGCGCCTCGCGGGGCAGCGGGCCGCTCAGCGCGTAGCCGAAGCCATCCTCCACCCAGTAGAAGCTGGGCACGGGCCCGTCGCCTTCGTAGCGGAACGCGGTTTCCGCCGCGGGCGTGGGGGCCGTTCTCCCGGACGCGCCCGCCGTGCCGGCGGCAGGCAGTGCGCCGAGGTACAGCGTCACCCGCTGCCCCGCGGCGTTCTGGTACATGAACTGCGCGCGCGCACCGCTGGTGCCGCCCGGGCCGGCATCGCCCGGCAGCAGGCGCCCGCCCACGAGTTCGTAGCCCTGCGGCTGCAGGTCCGGAATGTGCAGCGGCCGGCCCAGGCGCTTGGAGAGCCACTGCACGAGATGTTCCTGCTGGGCCGCGCCCACTTCCACCGGATGGCGCTGCTCGGGCTGGTAGACCGCATGCGCGGCGGCGGCCTGTAGCGCGAAACGCTGGGTGGGTGCGAGGGGTGGGGGGGCCGAGCGCGCCAGCGTGGCGGCGGCCGGATCGGCGGGGCGGACCGTGCCGTGCAGCGTCCATCCGAGCCCGAAGGCGAGCGCGAGCGAGGCCGCGAGGCCGGCCATGCGCCAGGCCTGGGCCGACCGCAGGCGGCGGCGTTCAAAGTCCCGCGCCGCCTGGGCGAGCGGCGGCGGAACGGGCGCCTCTTCCCAACCCGCATGCAGCCCGCGCAGCCGTTCGCGCTGGGCCTGCCAGGCGTGCACGCGCTCCCGTGCCGCAGGGTCGCCGGCCAGCCGCCGGCGCAGAGCCTGCGCTTCGTCGCCCGGCAGCCGGCCGTCCACCAGCGCATGCAGGCGGTCGTCGTCCAGGCCGGTGTCCGGATCTTTGGAAGGCGCGCCATGCAGGGCGCCGTCGGGAGGGGGGGTGCGCGGGGTGTTCATGGCCTGCGGTCCAGCGTCATTTCAGCCGCCGCAGCCGCGGCACCGCGGGCGGCGAGGTCGGCCGCGGCGCTGCCGCCTCCGGCACCGTGCCGGGCGTGCGGGCCTGCGGCTCCATGAGTTCGCGCAGCCGCTGCCGGGCGCGCGAGAGGCGCGACATCACCGTGCCCACCGGCACGCCCAGCACCTTGGCGGCGGCGGCGTAATCCATGTCTTCGAGCGTCACCAGCAGCAGCACCGCACGCTGGTCGGCGGGCAGGCGCTGGAGGCAGCGGTCCAGGTCCAGCGCGTCGTCGGTGCGCGCGGGCGGCGCCTGCAGATGGTCCTGCACGGCTTCCAGGTCGATCGGCGGCTGCGCCGGCACCGCGCGCATCTGGTTCAGGTACACCCGGTGCATGAGCGTGAACAGCCACGCGCGCAGGTGGGTGCCGGGGCGCCACAGCAGCCATTTGCGGCAGGCGCGCTCCAGCGTGTCCTGCACCAGATCGTCCGCCGCCCAGGCATTGCCCGTCAGCGCCCGCGCGTAGCGGCGCAGGCCCGGCAGGTGCGGCGTGATGTCGTCCATGGGGCGGTTACCTGGGGGGAGTCACCATGGCGAGGGTATGCCGACTGCGTTCATGGCGTCGTATACGGGTTCGCCATGCCAGCGAGAACAAGGCGCGCAGCCGCAGACAGTGCCATGGCACGGCAAGGCGAAGCAACGCAGTTATCGCTGGGATGGCGGACTCGTATCAGGGCTTGGCGGTGCGCCAGACCTGGTTCACGCCGTCGCCGGTGCGCTCGCCCGGCTGGGTGTCCTTCACCCAGTAGTAGAGCGGCTTGCCCTTGTAGGCCAGCTGGCGGGCGCCGTCGTCGCGTTCCACCACGGTGAAGTCTCCCGTGGGCGTGTCGCTGCCGGCCAGCAGGGGCGGCCAGTTCTTCGCGCAGGGGCCATTGCAGGCCGACTTGCCGCCGCCCGCCGGGTCGCGGTCGAAGGTGTAGAGGGTCATGCCGTTCGGGCCCACGAGGGCGCCGTTCTTCTCGGCGACGCCGCCGGGCATGCGGGACGACGACATGGAGGCGCAGCCGGCGAGTGCCAGTGCCAGGGCGGAGGCCGCGAAGAGGGTGGAGAGTCGGGTCATCGGTGTGTGCTCCTGTAGGCGCGGGTGGCGGCGACATGCCGGCCCCACGCAGGATAGAACACCGGGCGCGATCGGTTTATTCCGCACCGCCCGAAAATTTTTTGCGGCCGCTCAGCGGTGGCGGCTCTTCATGGCGCGCTCCACCTCGCGCTTGCCCTCGCGCTCCTTGATCGTGTCGCGCTTGTCGTGCTCGGCCTTGCCCTTGGCGAGCGCGATCTCGCACTTGGCGCGGCCGTTCGTCCAGTGCAGGTTGAGCGGCACCAGCGTGTAGCCCTTCTGCTCCACCTTGCCGATGAGCCGCAGGATCTCGTCCTTGTGCAGCAGCAGCTTCTTGGTGCGGGCCGCGTCCGGGCTCACGTGGGTGGAGGCCGTCTTGAGCGCGTTGATCTGGCAGCCGATCAGGTAGAGCTCGCCCTCGCGGATCACGACGTAGCCGTCGGTGAGCTGCACCTTGCCCTCGCGCAGCGCCTTCACCTCCCAGCCGTGCAGCACCATGCCCGCCTCGTGGCGTTCCTCGAAGAAGTAATTGAAGGCCGCCTTCTTGTTGTCGGCGATGCGTGACTGGGTGTCGGGTTTCTTGGCCATGGAGAATCAGATGCGGCACATGGAGGGGTTTGAAAGCCCTCCCTACAATCGAACGATCGTCCGTGCGCTTTCCGGGGATTCTAGTGTGCCGCCCTGCCGCGGCCCGCCATCCCCGTCCATCCATGAAAAACGTCAACAAGTCCGTCCTGATCTGGTACAGCCCCGAAGAGATGTTCGCCCTCGTCACCGACGTGGCGAAGTACCCGGAATTCCTGCCCTGGTGCGACAGCGCGCGGGTGCTGGAGCAGGACGAGCACGGCATGACCGCCGAGGTCGGCATCGCCTTCAGCGGCCTGCGCAAATCCTTCGTCACGCGCAACCAGCACGAGCCGGGCCGGCGCGTGCAGATGCGGCTCGTGAAGGGGCCGTTCTCGCAGCTCGACGGCGACTGGCGCTTCCATCCCGTGGGCGACGGCAGCCAGCGCGCCTGCAAGGTGGAGCTGCAGCTCAACTACGGATTCGACAACATCGCGCTCGCTGCCCTGGTGGGGCCGGTGTTCGACCGCATCGCGGGCAGCATGGTGGATGCGTTCATCCAGCGCGCGGAGCAGGTGTATGGGGAGTGACGGCGCGGGCCGCGTGGCGGTAACCGTCGCGTGGTCGCCCGCGCCGCGCGAGGTGCGCGAAGTCGCCCTGGAGCTGCCCGCGGGCGCCACGGTGCGCGACGCGCTGCGTGCCTGCGGCGGGCCGGTGGAGGATGGTGCGCCCTGCGGCATCTGGGGAAAGCCGGTGGAGCCTGGCCGCATCCTGCAGACGGGTGACCGCATCGAGTGGTACCGGCCGCTGCGGGTCGATCCCAAGAAGGCGCGGCGCGAGCGCTTCGCACGGCAGGGAGCGCGTGCGACGGGGCTGTTCGCCGCACGCCGTCCCGGCGCCAAGGCCGGGTACTGAAAGCGGCTAACACGACCCTTCTGGCGTCGTTGCCGCATCTTGTCGTACTCATCGTACTGCCTGCGATACGACGCCTGGCCAGAACCGCTTCGCTGGGCCGTGTCAGCCGCTCTGAGCACCGGGCAGGGCTGCCCGTTTCAGCGTGCGCAGTCGGATGCGATCGCCGCTTCGGCCCGGCGCAGCTCGGCGGCGCGGGTCGCGTCGTCCATGAACGCGCGCTCGCCCTGGGCGTTCACCTGGCTCACGAGCTGGCCCGAGGCCAGCATGGACTGCTGCTGCCGCGCGCGCTGGCAGTTCTCGGCGCGGGCCTTGGCGATGCGGTCGTCTTCCGCCTTCTTGCGCGCGGCCTCGGCGGCCTCCGCCTGGGCCTTGCGTTCCTGCAGCTCCTTGTCGGTGCCGGACAGCTGCGGCGCGCTCGCGGCGGAGGCGGGCGCCCCGGGGCGGGCCGCCACCGCGGCGCCGGGCTGCGTGCCGGCCACCGCATCGGCCGGCGCGGCCTGCGAGCGCGGCGCGGGCTGCAGGCTGCCGCCGGGCTGCTTCAGGATGTTCTTGGCGGGCACGTCGACCGGCGGAGGGCGGTCGCTGAACACCTTGCGCCCGTCCTTGTCGACCCATTGCCATTGCGCCGAAGCCGCCAGCGCCCAGGACGTGGCGCACACGAGCACGAGAAGTCGGTGGAGTGTCATGCGGCGAGTGTAGCTTCGGCCCTCCGGGCGCGCCATCGGCTGACGCCCCCGGGGAGCCCGGCCGGAGCAGAGGATGCGGCTCGGCGGGTACAATCGTTTTTTTGGAGCGAATCTCATGCGCCTTCTAGGAAAAGCGCTCACCTTCGACGATGTGTTGCTGGTGCCGGCGTACTCCCAGGTCCTCCCCAAGGACACGTCCCTCGCGACGCGACTCTCCCGCAATATCTCCCTGAACCTCCCGCTCGTGTCCGCTGCCATGGACACCGTGACCGAAGCGCGCCTGGCCATCGCCATCGCGCAGGAGGGCGGTATCGGCATCGTGCACAAGAACCTCACGGCGCAGGAGCAGGCGGCCCACGTCGCCAAGGTCAAGCGCTATGAGTCCGGCGTGGTGCGCGACCCGGTCGTCATCACCCCGGACCACACGGTGCTGCAGGTGCTGCAGATGTCCGAGCAGCTCGGCATCTCGGGCTTCCCCGTCTGCGACGCGGGCAAGGTGATCGGCATCGTCACGGGGCGCGACCTGCGCTTCGAGACCCGCTACGACGTCAAGGTGCGCGACATCATGACGCCGCGCGAGAAGCTCATCACGGTGAAGGAGGGCGCGACCGCCTCCGAGGCCAAGGCGCTGCTCAACAAGCACAAGCTCGAGCGCCTGCTCGTCATCAACGACGCGTTCGAGCTCAAGGGCCTGATTACCGTCAAGGACATCACCAAGCAGACCAGCTTCCCCAACGCGGCGCGCGACAGCAACGGCCGCCTGCGCGTGGGCGCGGCCGTCGGCGTGGGCGAGGGCACCGAGGAGCGCGTCGAGGCACTGGTCAAGGCCGGTGTCGACGCGATCGTGGTGGACACGGCCCACGGCCACAGCAAGGGCGTGATCGAGCGCGTGCGCTGGGTCAAGCAGAACTACCCGCAGGTGGACGTGATCGGCGGCAACATCGCCACCGGCGCCGCCGCACTGGCGCTGGTCGAGGCGGGAGCCGATGCGGTCAAGGTCGGCATCGGCCCGGGCTCCATCTGCACCACCCGCATCGTCGCGGGCGTGGGCGTGCCCCAGATCATGGCCATCGACAGCGTGGCCACGGCCCTGCGCGGCACGGGCGTGCCCCTGATCGCCGACGGCGGCATCCGCTATTCCGGTGACATCGCCAAGGCCCTGGCCGCCGGCGCCAGCACCATCATGATGGGCGGCATGTTCGCCGGCACCGAAGAGGCGCCCGGCGAAGTGATCCTGTTCCAGGGCCGCAGCTACAAGAGCTACCGCGGCATGGGCTCCATCGGCGCCATGCAGCAGGGCTCGGCCGACCGCTACTTCCAGGAATCGAGCACCGGCAACCCCAATGCCGACAAGCTGGTGCCCGAAGGCATCGAAGGCCGCGTGCCCTACAAGGGCTCGATGGTCTCCATCGTCTTCCAGATGGCGGGCGGCGTGCGTGCGGCCATGGGCTACTGCGGCTGCGCGACCATCGAAGAGATGAACAACAAGGCGGAGTTCGTCGAGATCACCACCGCCGGCATCCGCGAGAGCCACGTCCACGACGTGCAGATCACGAAGGAAGCGCCCAACTATCGCGCGGATTAGAAGGGTACATCCCCCTGAGGCGCTTCGCGCCTTCCCCCTTCTCTCGAACGGCTGCGCCGTTCGGGAAGGGGGACGCAGCCGGTACGGCGGGGCGGCCCTTGCACGGCTGCCCGCGCGTTGGGCCGCTGTGGCATTGTGTGCCATGACGAAATTGGCGCTTACGGACATTCTGGTCTGATTGTCATTTTCTGGTCGGTTTGGTAAAGTCTGGTCTGAATTCTTGTTCAGGCCAGACTTTTCTTTTTCCGGAAGCCTTTGCGCATGCAGACCGTCGGCATCTACGAAGCCAAGACCCGCTTTTCCGCGCTCATCGAGGCGGTGGAGCAGGGCGAGGAGGTGCGCATCACCCGGCACGGTAAAGAAGTGGTGCGCATGCTGCCGGTGCGGCGCCGGCCGGTGATCACCGACGAGCAGATCGCGCGCGAGCTGGGGCAGATCGATGCGCTGCATGCCAGCATCCGTGCCGCGACCGCGCACACGGCGGCGCCGGCCCTGCGCCGCAGCGGGCAGAGCACCGCCGCATGACCATGTCCACCACCGCCTTCGTGCTCGATGCCTCCGTGACCGCCGCCTGGCTGCTGCCCGATGCGGCCGGCGAACACACGCGGCGCCTCTATGCCCGCATCCGCCGCGACGAGGTCGAGCCGCAGGCACCCAACCTCTGGCAGTGGGAATGCGGCAACCTGATCGCGAGCGGCGTGCATGCCGGCCGCATTCCTACGGGGTCCGTCGAAGGCCTGTGGGCCGTGCTCGAGGCCATCCGCCACCGCGTGGAGCTGCACGAGCTGGCGCCCGCGCAGCACAAGGCCGTGCTCGACGTCGCGCTCGATACCGGCCTGCCCGTCTACGACGCCGCCTATCTCTGGCTGGCCCGCTCGCTGCGCCTGCCGCTCGCCACCTTCGATACCGCCCAGGCCGAGGCCGCCACGCGCACCGGCGTGGCGCTGCTCGATCTGTCCACGTTCTGAGTTCCTGCCGTTTTCTTACCGTCTTTTCCCGACCACCGTTTCGCACCCGATCGACCACCATGCAACACCAGAAGATCCTCATCCTCGACTTCGGCTCCCAGGTCACCCAGCTCATCGCGCGCCGCGTGCGCGAGGCCCACGTGTACTGCGAAGTGCATCCCTGCGACGTGACCGACGCCTGGGTGCGTGAATACGCCGCCGACGGTGCGCTCAAGGGCGTGATCCTGTCCGGCAGCCACGCCAGCGTGTATGAAGAAACCACCGACCGCGCGCCGCAGGCCGTGTTCGAGCTGGGCGTGCCGGTGCTGGGCATCTGCTACGGCATGCAGACCATGGCGCAGCAGCTCGGCGGCAAGGTCGAGGGCGGCCACAAGCGCGAATTCGGCTATGCGGAAGTGCGCGCCCACGGCCACACCGCGCTGCTGAAGGACATCGCCGACTTCACCACGGCCGAAGGCCACGGCATGCTCAAGGTCTGGATGAGCCACGGCGACAAGGTCGCCGAGATGCCGCCCGGCTTCAAGCTCATGGCCTCCACCCCCAGCTGCCCGATCGCCGGCATGGCCGACGAGGCGCGCCGCTTCTATGCCGTGCAGTTCCACCCCGAGGTGACGCACACCGTGCAGGGCCGCGCGCTGCTCGACCGCTTCGTGCTCGGCATCTGCGGCGTGCAGCCGGACTGGGTCATGAAGGACCACATCGCCGAAGCCGTCGAATCCATCCGCGCCCAGGTGGGCGACGAGGAAGTCATCCTCGGCCTCTCGGGCGGCGTCGATTCCAGCGTGGCCGCCGCGCTCATCCACCGCGCCATCGGCGACCAGCTCACCTGCGTGTTCGTCGACCACGGCCTGCTGCGCCTGAACGAAGGCGACATGGTGATGGACATGTTCGTGGGCAAGCTGCACGCCAAGGTCGTGCGCGTGGATGCGAGCGAACTCTTCCTGCGCGAACTGGCCGGCGTGAGCGACCCCGAGCAGAAGCGCAAGATCATCGGCCGCCTGTTCGTGGACGTCTTCAAGGCCGAGGCCGCCAAGCTCACGGCCTCAGGCGCATCGAAGAAGGAAAAGGGCGCCACCTACCTCGCCCAGGGCACCATCTACCCGGACGTGATCGAATCCGGCGGCGCCAAGAGCAAGAAGGCCGTCACCATCAAGAGCCACCACAACGTGGGCGGCCTGCCGGAGCAGTTGGGCCTCAAGCTGCTGGAGCCGCTGCGCGACCTGTTCAAGGACGAAGTGCGCGAACTCGGCGTGGCCCTCGGCCTGCCGCACGACATGGTCTACCGCCACCCCTTCCCGGGCCCGGGCCTGGGCGTGCGCATCCTGGGCGAAGTGAAGCAGGAATACGCCGACCTGCTGCGCCGCGCCGACGCGATCTTCATCGAGGAACTGCGCAACCACGTGGACCCCGAAACCGGCAAGACCTGGTACGACCTCACCAGCCAGGCCTTCACCGTCTTCCTGCCCGTCAAAAGCGTCGGCGTGATGGGCGACGGCCGCACGTACGACTACGTCGTCGCCCTGCGCGCCGTGCAGACCAGCGATTTCATGACCGCCGACTGGGCCGAGCTGCCGTACGCGCTGCTCAAGAAGGTGTCGGGACGGATCATCAACGAAGTGCGCGGGATCAACCGGGTGACGTACGACGTGTCGAGCAAGCCGCCGGCGACGATCGAGTGGGAGTAAATTTCTCCAGTTTCAGGACTTCCCATAGCGTTCCGGTTTTTCCGGGAAGCATAGTTCTGACAAGGGGTTAGCTTCTCACTCGGTGTCATGCCGTTTCACCGGTGCCCGACGCTTTGTCGGTACGGGTGACGGTACCGGTCACCTGATCCTCCAAATACCCAACTTGATACCGTCATCTGGTCTGACGGTATCAACTGACGGTATCACGTTGGAGGAAAAGATGATTACTGACAAGCAGTTACGGGCGCTGAAGGCATCTGACAAGGTCTACAAGGTCGCCGACCAGCAAGGGTTATACGTAACGGTTCTGCGAACGGGGAACATCAGCTTTCGATACGACTATCGGCTCAATGGACGCCGTGAAACCCTGGTGATCGGGCAGTACGATCCGGCGCTTGCGGCCAGGAAACCGCGTGAGATGGCGACGCTCGAGTACGGCATGCTCTTGTCGCTTGCCGAGGCGCGTTTGCTTCTGGCGAATGCACGGCGAACCATTGAGCAGGGCGAGAGCCCGTCTCGTGCGAAAGTGGAGAGGCGGGCGGAAGCCAATGAGGGGATGACGTTTGGCGGGTGGGCCGAAAAGTACTTCGCTGAAGCCAAGTTGGCAGAGTCAACCCGTGCGATGCGCAAGTCCGTCTACGACCGCAACCTAGCTAACGAGTTCGGCCGCCTCAAGTTGGAAGAGATCACGCCATCACGATTGATGGCGAGATGCGAAAAAATCAAAGAACGCGGTGCACCAGCGCCAGCCGTCCAGTCGCGAGACATAGTGCTGCAAATCTTCCGTTTCATTCAGGCGAGAGGGTTGAGGATCGAGAACCCCGCGGAAGCAATTCGTCCGAGCGCCATTGCTGCCTTCAAAGTCAGGGATCGGGCCCTATCGCCTGAAGAGATCCACAAGTACTTCAATGCGCTCGAGGAGGTCTCTTCGGCTGCGACCTTGCGCCTCGCAGTCAAGTTCATGTTGCTGACGATGGTGCGAAAGAGCGAGTTCACCCAGGCCAAGTGGGAAGAAGTCAATTTCGAAACGGGCGTATGGACGATTCCCAAGGAGCGGATGAAGGCGAGTCGACCCCACAACGTCTATCTCAGCCAGCAGGCCATCGACATCCTGGTGGCCTTCAAGACCTGCTACGGTGCTAGCCCCTACCTCCATCCTGGACGCTACGAGTCGGATTTCCCGATGAGCAATGGAACCTTGAACCGGCTCGTTGTCGCTGGCACCGAGGTGATCGTCGCTCGTGGTGAAGAGTTCGAGCCGTTTACGGTGCACGACCTTAGGCGGACCGCCAGTACCCTG
The DNA here is from genome assembly GCF_031844105.1 of Acidovorax sp. PRC11. Taxonomy (NCBI): domain Bacteria; kingdom Pseudomonadati; phylum Pseudomonadota; class Betaproteobacteria; order Burkholderiales; family Comamonadaceae; genus Acidovorax; species Acidovorax sp. PRC11. Next base: position 59,328 of record NZ_JAUZUQ010000017.1, read on the forward strand.
CTGCATGAGGCGGGATACAACAGCGACTGGATCGAAAAGTGCCTTGCTCACGAGCAACGGGGCGTGCGCGCGGTTTACAACAAGGCGGAGTATGCCGAGCAGCGACGGGCGATGCTTCAGTCGTGGGCAGATATGGTGGATACCTGGATCGCGAATGGGCCCAGTCCTGTTCGGCCCATCAATCTGGGCTTGCCGCCGGAGACGCGCTTGGAGGAGTTTCAACTGCTGGGGCCAGCCCAGGCCGTGTGATCAGGACGCTGCGGAGCGCCGGCAAGCAGCATGGAACGTGCGGGAGGAGGTTGGTGCGAGCCTCCTTCTCACGCATCGTCCCGATTGTTCAGATCCCGTTGCGCCGCGATTGCTCAGTTGAACACCTCGACGCGGAGCAAGGACATAAAGCGAAATCTGGTGCCATAGGAAAGTCAGCCGGATACAGCGCCGTTGTCGGTGGCGCTCATTCCCCAACGCTTGAACGGCATCGGTTGGCCTCGTCAAATGGAGCTACCTCTCCATCTGATGAAGGACTGAGATGTTGACTGACAAGCAGTTGAAGATGCTGAAAGCGTCCAACAAGGTCTACAAGATCGCTGATCAGCAGGGACTATATGCCGCTGTTTTGCGCTCGGGAAACATAAGCTTTCGCTACGACTACAGACTTCACGGGCGCCGCGAGACGCTAGTCATTGGCCAGTACGACGCGGATCTGGGCGCCAAGCATCAGCGCGAATTGGAGCAACTCCATTTCGGCATGCCGTTGTCGCTTGCGGAGGCGAGATTGCTTTTGACACGGGCGCGACGATCCCTGGAGCAGGGAGAGAGTCCGTCCCGATCGAAGGTGGAGAAGCGGATCGAAGCCAGCGAGGCATTGACGTTCGGTAAGTGGGCAGAGAAGTACTTTGCCGAAGCAGGGCTGGCGGACTCCACTCGAGCAATGCGTAAGTCAGTCTACGACCGGAATCTCGCGACGGAGTTTGGCCGTTTGATGTTGGAAGAAATTACTCCCGTCCGGCTGATGGCAAGATGCGAGAAGATCAAGGAGAGAGGTGCGGCGGCGTCTGCGGTGCTGGCCCGCGAGATCGTGCTGCAGGTCTATCGTTTCATTCAGGCGAGAGGTTTGAAAATTGCCAACCCGGCAGAAGCAATCCGTCCGAGCGCGATTGCGACCTTCAGGGCGAGGGACAGGGCGCTGTCACCAGCCGAGATCCACACGTTCTTCAATGCTCTGGATGAGGTCGCTTCTGCCCCGACATTGCGCCTAGCCGTCAAGTTCTTGCTGCTGACGATGGTGCGCAAAAGTGAGTTCATCCAGGCCAAATGGGACGAGATTGACTTCGAATCGGGCATATGGACGATTCCGAAGGCGCGTATGAAAGCAGGCCGTCCACACAACATCTATCTCAGTCAGCAGGCGATGGGCATTCTGATGACACTCAAGGCTTGCTGCGCAGGGAGCTCCTATCTGCTTCCCGGACGCCATGAACGCGATTTCCCTATCAGTAACAGCGCGTTGAATCGCGTGCTGATGGTCGGCAGAGATGTGGTCCAGAAGCGGGGTGAGGGGATTGATCCCTTTACCGTACACGACCTCAGGCGTACGGCCAGCACATTGCTACATGAGGCAGGTTACAACACCGACTGGATAGAGAAGTGTCTCGCGCATGAGCAAAAAGGCGTCCGCGCGGTCTACAACAAAGCTGAATACGCGCAACAACGGCGAGGAATGCTGCAGGACTGGGCAGACATGGTGGAGTCCTGGATTCATGACGGCCCAAGCCCTGTATATGTCGGTGCTGGGCCTGGAGTCAGCAGAATAAGTGGCTTGATCAGCTCATCTGGACACGTAAGCCTCCGTGATGTGGCCGTGGTACCCCCCACTTCTTAGCGGTCGTCCTCGTGAGAGGGCATGCTCTCGCCCCACGGGTCTCACGGCGGCGTCGAGCTGAAATCCATTCTGCCTGCAGCGGCGCCAATGGAGTCTGGCTGCGCGTTTCGGCACCATGACGCCTGATTGCAGGTGCACATAGGGATCGGCCTTGTCGCTAGACAACCATGCGGCTGCTGGCGATCTGACTTTTCCCGAGCAGAGTCTGGATCTTCTGCAGCGCAGCACTGAGTTCGGCGTGGCTTCTTGCTCCACCGACGGAGATGCGAACGCCTGAGGGCAACTCGTCCTCTACGCCGAAGGCATTCGTTGCGGCGATGCGGACACCCATGTCTTCCAGGGCTTGGCTGAAGGCAGTTGGCCGCCATTGCGGCGGCAAGGGCAGCCACAGATGAATGCCACTCGGGTGCGCCTGGATGCTCCCTGGCAGAATCGAGCGCGCCAGAGCCTGCCGCGACCGGGCTTCGAGCTGGATTTCTCCCAGCAGCGACTTGGCGGTGCCGTTCACGATCCAGGTCTGGACCAGACCGGCGAGCAGTGCTGAGCAGCCCATGCTGGTCGCGGCGAAGCTCTCCAGCAGAGTGGTGGTGGCCTGACCGGACGGCGCTACTACGTAGGCTGCGCGCAGGCTCGGTGACAGGCATTTGGACAGCGAAGCCAGGTAGTACGAGCGCTCCCCTGATGTGCACGCCGAGATAGGCAGAGGTGCGTCGTTGAGCAAATGACGATACGGGTCATCCTCGATCAAGGTCACCTTCGACTTGCGCAGCACTGCTGCGATGTCCTGGCGCCGTGCAGTGGGCATGGTTGAGGCCGTGGGATTCTGGATCGTGGGATTCAGATAGAGCAGCCCCGCGCCCGTGTCCCGGCAACTGCGCTCCAGCGCGTCGGGAAGCATGCCGGAGGCGTCGCCTGGCACACCGATGATTTTGAGGCCCAGCGCCCTTGCTGCCCGTAGGAAGCCTGGATAGGTCAATGGGTCGCACAGCACGGCGTCGCCGCGCCGGGTGTGCGCCTGTAGCAGGTTGAAGATGGCTCCTTGCGTTCCGGCGCACATCAGCACTTGGCTTTGGCCCATGGCGTCCAGCATCGGGCCCAGCCAGGTCCGTGCCGCCTGCAAGGCTGTCGGCTCAAGCACTGGATGGTGGTAGCCGCTGACAGATTCCGCATCGTGCCGGGTCACTACCTCGGACATGCCCGCCTTGATGTGGTCAGCCAAGGCTCTATTGGCGGGCTGCGGCGGGATGTTCATGGCCAGGTCGACCATGCCCCGCTGTGAAGGATCGTAGGGTTCCGCGATGAAGGAGCCCCGTCCACCGAACGAAGCCAGCAGCCCTCGAACTCGCGCTTCGGCATAGGCGCGCGTCACGGTGGTCAGGTCAACACCGAGCTCGGTAGCCAGCCATCTTTGCGGCGGCACCTGATCGCCAGCCTTCAGTTCCCCGTTGCGCACGGCATGCGCGATCAGATCGGCAATCTGTAGGTATCTTGGCCCGCTGCCTGCAACGAGCGGCTTGAGCCAAGCGGGGCGCCGTTGCATGTCCGCTCCCTGGCTCACGGCCATGCCGCGTTCATGGGCTTGTCGATGTTTCATACGCTAGTGACTATAATACACATACACTTTTATTTTAACGCATACAAAATAAAAGTGTATGGATTTATTGTTCTCCCACTGAATGATCCACACCCGCCGCAGATGCGCTATGAGTCAATCACACATCCACCCGGCACCTGGCATGGGGACGCCTTTTCGGGCCCCGCAGACTGCCGATGCCTACACCGAAGTCATGGTGCCCGTTTATTCCCCGCTGGATGTTCTGGCGGTTCGAGCGCAGGGCGCGACGGTCTGGGACGCCGCAGGCAAGGAGTACATCGACCTGTCGGGTGGAATTGCCGTCAATGCCCTGGGCCATTGCCATCCCGCGCTGATTGAGGCGCTGACAGCCCAGGCCCATCGGCTCTGGCATATCTCCAACACCTACAAATCGGATTCCACGCTGCGCCTTGCCAGAGCGCTTATCCGGTTGACGTTTGCGGAGCGGGTGTTCTTTGCGAACTCTGGCGCGGAGGCGAACGAAGCGGCCTTCAAGCTCGCGCGCCGCTATGGCTTGCACCAGTCGCCGCGGAAATACGAAATCGTCGCGGCGCACAACAGCTTTCACGGCCGGTCGCTGTTCACCGTCAGCGTGGGCGGGCAGCCCAAGTACTCGAATGGTTTCGGCCCGGCCATCGAAGGGATCCGGCACGTGCCGTTCAACGACCTGGGCGCGTTGGAGCATGCCGTGTCGCAGAACACCTGCGCCGTGGTGCTGGAGCCCGTCCAGGGGGAAAGCGGTGTGCTTCCGGCCACGCGGGAATACCTCGCGTGCGCCCGTGCCCTGTGCGACCGCCACAATGCGCTGCTCATCTTCGATGAAGTGCAGACGGGGGTAGGGCGGCTGGGAACCCTGTTTGCCTATGAGCACTTCGGCGTGGTGCCGGATGTAATGACTATCGCAAAGGCCATCGGCTGCGGCATTCCGCTGTCGGCCATGCTGACGATGGACAAATTCGCCGAGCACCTGGGGCAGGGCACGCATGGAACCACATTTGGCGGCAACCCCTTGGCCTGCGCGGTGGGCGAGGCCGCGCTGCATGCGATCAGCCAGCCGGAATTGCTCTACGGCGTTCGGGAGCGCCATGACTACCTGGTCAGCAGACTGCGACAGATCGGTAAGCGCTACGGCGTTTTCGAGGAAGTCCGCGGCATCGGTCTGCTGATCGGCTGCGTGCTTGCCGAGCCTTGGCGTGGCAAGGCCAGAGAGGTTGCCAAAGCAGCGCTGGCGCACGGCGTCATGGTGCTGCAGGCAGGCCAGGACGTGATGCGGCTGGCACCTAGCCTCAACATTAGCTATCCCGAGATCGATGAAGGGCTCGCACGCCTTGAGGTCTTGGCCCAGGAGCTCAGTCACGAAGCGGTGATTTGCTAAGCCTGTCCCCGAACTCCCCACTTTCCATACCGACAACCCAGGAACCCGATATGCAGACCCCCCATCTCCCAATCTATATGGACTACAGCGCCACGACTCCGGTAGACCCGCGCGTCGTCGATGCCATGATTCCGTGGCTCCGGGACCACTACGGCAATCCCGCATCCAACACCCACGCCTGGGGTTGGGAGGCCGAGAAGGCCGTAGAGCGCGCCCGTGCGCACGTCGCCGCGCTGGTGGGCGCAGATCCGCGCGAAATAGTCTGGACTTCGGGCGCCACCGAATCAGACAACCTCGCCCTCAAAGGCGCAGCCCACTTCTACCAGGGCAAGGGCAAGCACCTCATTACGGTCAAGACCGAGCACAAAGCCGTTCTCGACACCATGCGCGAACTGGAGCGGCAGGGCTTTGATGTGACTTATCTCGACGTGAAGTCGGACGGCTTGATTGACCTCGAGACCTTCAAGGCGGCACTGCGCCCCGACACCATCCTGGCATCGGTGATGCTCGTGAACAATGAGATCGGCGTGATCCAGGACATTCCGGCCATCGGCGCCATCTGCCGGGAGCGCGGCATCGTCTTCCACGTCGATGCCGCCCAGGCCACGGGTAAGGTGGATATCGACCTCAAGACGTTGCCCGTGGATTTGATGAGCCTGGCGTCGCACAAGACCTATGGCCCCAAGGGCATCGGTGCGCTCTACATCCGGCGCAAGCCGCGCATCCGCATCGAGGCGCAGATGCATGGCGGCGGCCACGAGCGCGGCATGCGATCCGGCACTTTGCCCACGCACCAGATCGTCGGCATGGGCGAGGCATTCCGGCTCGCTGGCCTTGAGATGGGGACGGAGCGCGAGCGCGTTCGGATGTTGCAGCGCAAGCTGCTGAGTGGCTTGCAGGAGATCGAGCAGGTCACGATCAACGGCAACCTGGAGCATTCCGTTCCGCACTCGGTCAACGCATCGTTCAATTACGTCGAGGGCGAATCGTTGCTCATGGGCATCAAGGCCGTTGCGGTCTCGTCCGGATCGGCGTGCACTTCAGCCAGCCTGGAGCCCAGCTATGTGTTGCGCGCTTTGGGCCTGAGCGACGAGGTGGCGCACTCGAGCCTGCGGATCACCATTGGCCGCTTCACTCAGGAGCACGAGATTGATACGGCGGTGGCCGTCATCAAGCAGCACGTCGCCAAGCTGCGCGAGCTTTCGCCGCTGTGGGACATGTACAAGGACGGGATTGACCTCAGCACCATTCAATGGGCTGCGCATTGAGGCCGAGAGTGGAGAGCGCTATGAGAATTGCCTTCGTTGGTGCCGGAAACATGGCTTCCAGCCTGATAGCCGGAATGGTTGCCATGGGTATTGATGGAGGTCGCATATCAGCAAGCGCTCGGCGGCCTGAACAGCGAGAGCTGCTGAAATCGTGCTACGGGGTTGATGTTCACTCCAGCGCTGGGGAGTGCGCTGCCGGCGCAGACGTGGTGATCCTATCTGTCAAGCCGCAAGTGGCGCAGGTTACATGCCGGGAAATTGCACCGCATCTGTCCGACGATGCATTGATCCTCTCAATCATGGCAGGGATTCCTGTTTTGAACTTGCTGGCGTGGCTCAACTCTTCACGAACGTCTGCAAGGGCGATAGTCCGGTGTATGCCCAATACCCCAGCTTCAGTTGGCTTTGGGATGACGGCGTTGTACGCAAGTGCCGCCGTTAGTCCTTCTCAGAAGGAGTGCGCGTACAGCCTGATGTCCTCGGTGGGGCGGGCTATCTGGGTGGGCGATGAATGTCAGTTCGATGCGGTAACTGCTCTCTCGGGGAGCGGGCCAGCCTATGCATACTTGCTCATGGAGGCCATGGTTGAGGCAGGAAAGGAATTGGGGTTACCGTCTCAAGTCGCGGAGACCTTGACTCGGCAGACGATTCTCGGTGCCGCGCAATTGGCATCTGATCAAGGACGCGCCCTCCAGGAGCTTCGGCGACAAGTGACGTCGCCGCACGGAACTACCGAAGCCGCAGTCAACCTGCTTGAGGCGCAAGGCTTCAAATCGTTGGTTGGACGAGCAGTACGTGGTGCGGCACGCCGATCTGCAGAACTCCCGTTAGAGCTATAGCTGCTGGGTCCAGCGTCGACAGAGGGTAATCACTATGCGGCACGCCGCATACCTGGCTGCAGTCCATATGCCCTGTAGGGCCGATATACCTGAGGCACAGCATTGAGTCATTGTGCCGGCTTCCGCGTGTATCGAATTCGGCATCGATGGGGCGTAAAGAGGACTTGACAGTCGCTGCCATGAATATTGATTTCCAACTAGTATGCTGGTTATGGAACTTGTCGAAATCAATGGAAACCATTTAGAGGTTGAGCGCATTGGCGATTCTCCTGCCTCTGATCATCGGGCACCGCTTGTCTTTTTGCATGAGGGGTTGGGTTCCATCGCTCAGTGGGGCGATTGGCCGGCCAGCCTTTGCGCGGCGACTGGGCGGGAAGGCGTGGTGTATTCGCGGCGCGGCTACGGTGGCTCCAGCCCCGTGCCGGACGTGCGTGGCGCAGGGCGCCTTGGGCCCGACTACATGCATCGAGAAGCGTTGCAGGTGTTGCCTGCTCTGCTTGAGCGCATAGGTATCAGGCAACCGGTGCTGGTGGGCCACTCCGATGGCGGGACCATTGCACTCATCCATGCCGCACACCACCCTGTGTCAGCCTGCGTGGCACTGGCACCGCATGTGATGGTGGAAGACATTTCGGTCAGCGGCATCGAGGAAGCGCGACACGAATACGAACACGGCTCGCTGCGCGAGCGCCTGGCACGTCATCATGACGACGTGGACAGTGCCTTCTGGCAATGGAACGACGTGTGGCTTTCTCCTGCCTTCCGAGCCTTCGATATTCGCAAGGAACTCGGCGCCATCACAGCGCCCTTGTTGTGCATTCAAGGTGAGCAGGATCGATACGGCACGCTGGCCCAGATTCGCGATGTTCAGAGCGCTGTGCCTGCCGCTCTGCTGCTGGAAATCGCTGACTGTGGTCACTCCCCTCATCGTGATCAGCGGGACACGGTAAACGTGGCGATTGCGAATTTCTTGCGCGACGTGAACTGATAACGCCGGAGGGCTCAGGCTGGCTGCAGGTTTGCCGCAGAGAGCCCCCGATCAGGCGGAGGCGGGCCGAGTTTCCTCTACTCTGTATCGATCCGGTATTTGGCGACGGCCTCGCTTAGCTGGGCCGCGTCTCTGCTCATGAGTGCCTGGAATTCGCCAGGTGTGGAGGTTTGGGCGACCGCCCCGCTGATAAGCATCCCGCTGCGAACCTGTGGATCCGTCATTACCTTTCGCAGTGCGGCATTCAGCTTGGCGATCACTTCATCTGGCGTGCCAGCGGGAGCCAGCAGACCGAACCAAGCCTCGGAGACGTAGCCGGGAACGGCTGACTGAATGGTAGGAATGCTGGGAGCGATGGGGTGGCCGGGGCTGGCGCTCGCGATACCTAAAGCCCTCAATGTTCCTTGTTCCACCAGGCTCAGCATGTCGGCGGAAGGGGGCGTCAGCAGGATGTCGACTTCGCCGGTGCGCAACGCGAGCGCACCGTTGGATTGACCTTTGTAAGGAATGTGCTGCAGCTTGATTCGCGCGGCGTCGCCAAGACGCGCGGTTTCAATATGAGTGAGTGAAGCAGTGCCTGACGAGGCGTAGCGCAGTCCGTTGGGTTGTTCGCGGGCATAGTGCAGGAAGTCAGCGAGGTTCTTTGCGGGGAAGTCCGACTTCACCAAAAGAACCATGGGAGATGTCGTCAAGGTGCTGACTGGCTTGAAGTCCTTGAGCAGGTTGTAGCCAGCGCGCTTGTTCACGATGGGAGTGATGAGCAGGCCGTTGTTTGCGTGCAGGAGGGTGTACCCGTCCGGCTTCGCGCGCGCGACGCTCACGGCAGCGATTGCACCCGATGCGCCCGGCTTGTTTTCAACGATGACGGGCTGGCCAAGTGACTCGGACAGTGCCGTTTGGATCTTGCGAACCTGGATGTCACTGCCGCCGGCGGGATATGGAACCACGATGGTGATCGGCCGAGAGGGGTAGGGCTCGCTCGCGTTGGCGCTACCCAATCCGGCGGCGGCGAATACTGCGAGGGCGGTGAGCAATGAGAGAGGATTCATGGTTGTCTCCGGGTGTCAACAAGCGCAAATGGGATGAAGGTCTATGCAACACAGTGCGCGCTCCATGTGTACGTGCGGGGGCGCTACACAGATTCGGTCGATTGCCGCGAAGCTCAGGGCACGAGAAACTGGTTCGTCAAGGCAACCCAGTAGCTGGCTCCCACACCGATGAGGGTGTCGTTGAAGTCATATTTCGGGTTGTGGACGGCGCAGGCTCCCATCGCGTCTCCCGCTCCGTTCCCAACGAAGAAGTAGCAGCCAGGCACTTCCTGCAGCATGTAGGCGAAGTCCTCGCTGCCGAGCATGAGAGGCCCCTGATCGACGACCCGGTCCTTGCCTACGATCTGGTACGCAATATCGCGAGCGAATTCGGTCTCGGAACCGGACACTGGGGGCTCGAGCAAAGGTGGCGATGGAGGCGACCCCCGGGTGCGTGCTGTTGCCGTCGTCGTGCCGCACTTCGTCGCCGGCGAGCTTTCCGAATTGCTCGCCTTGGTCGCTACGGTCCTTGCAGCCGCGTGACTGCCGACGCTACCCACGGTGGCGGTAGGCATCGGTGCGGCGCTTCTGCTGCGGCAATTGTTGGCGTGAACGAATGTGGCCGCTCGGTGCCTCACGCGCGCCGTGGCTGCATCCACATCAGTGCGGCCCAAGGGGAAGGCCGTTGTCGTGAATTCTCAATGCGGCTAGCCGAAGCGCAAGGCGTGGCTGAGTGTTCTTCCATCGCCTCCATGTCCGGCGCACTTTGTCGGACGGGTTGGTCGAACGTTCCTAGCGCTCCGTCTTTTGGACGACGATGATGGTCTGCTGCATGAGCGCGCACAACGCTTCCGCTTCATTCTTGACGACGAATACCTCGGCCTTCGTAACGATCAGCGTTCTGCCCCGACGAACCACCTGCCCGCGAGCAATGAGCTTCTCGCCGTCCGCTGGGGCGAGGAAGTTCAGCTTGTACTCAACCGTCAAGACCGAAGCGCCTGCAGGAGTCATCGTCATCGCCGCGAAACCAGCCGCCGCGTCAGCAATCATCCCAACCACTCCGCCATGCACAAATCCGTGCTGCTGCTCGATGCCATCCCAGTGTGGGACATGGATCTCGGTGGCGCCCTGTTCGATAGCAGGCAACGTCGCCCGAATCAAGCGCATGGCCCTCTGCTTGTCGAAGCTGGCAGCAACATCTTGCCTGAAGTTGGGGTTGGCAGAGTGGGTCATGAAGCGTCCTCGTCTTTGCTTGCACAAGAAGCCGCCCAATCTGGCGCAGAGGACCTAGAGAGAGCGGTCAGCTTGATGGAACTAACAACCTATCTCAGTGCCTGAGGGTGGGGCCTCCTGGCGGACGACTGCCTCTGAATCCAAGCCGACAGTCGCTCAGTCGACACTGAGGCGATCGTGCGTCGAGCCTCTGGCGAAGCCCCGCCGTCCATCAGGCGCAGTCGAACGTCAGTTGCGGTTCGGTCTTGGCTTGCAGATCATCGCGGGAGACGCCGGGCGCAAGCTCCTTGACCACGAGTCCGCCGTCCGTTACGTCGAACACTGCCAAGTCTGTGATGATCTGGTTCACCACGCGTTGGCCGGTCAGAGGTAACGAGCACGCCTTCAGCACCTTCAACGCGCCGTCGCGCGCGACGTGCTCCATCAACACGATCACTCGGCGCGCGCCGCCCACCAGATCCATCGCCCCGCCCATGCCCTTGACCATCTTGCCGGGAATCATCCAATTGGCCAGATCCCCGCGTTCGCTGACTTGCATGCCGCCGAGGATGGTCAGATCCATGTGGCCGCCACGGATCATGGCGAAAGACATCGCGGAGGAGCAGATCGAAGCCCCAGGGGCCATGGTGATGGTCTGCTTGGCGGCATCGATCAGATCGGGATCGATCTCGTCTTCGAAAGGCGGCGGACCGATGCCGATCAGGCCGTTTTCCGATTGCAGCCAGACTTCCATTCCCTCGGGCACGTGGTCCACCACCTTGGTCGGCAGCCCGATCCCTAGGTTCACATAGTCCCCGTCGTGGAGTTCCTTGGCGGCGCGGGCCGCCATTTGTTCGTGTGTCCAAGCCATGTCGATCTCTCAAAGGTTGCGGGTGCGGAAGCTCTTGCGCTCGATGCGCTTCTCGGGATTCGGAACGACGACGATGCGATCCACAAAGATGCCGGGAAGATGCACCTCATCGGGGTCCAGTTGGCCCAAGTCCACGATCTCTTCCACTTCGGCGATCGTCACAGTCCCGGCCATGGCCACTTCAGGATTGAAATTGCGCGCGGTGCGGGAGAACACCAGATTGCCCGATGAGTCCGCCTTCTTGGCCTTGACCAGGGAAACATCCGCTCTCAAGGCACGCTCCATGACATAGGTTTGCCCGTCGAATTCGCGCGTTTCCTTGTTCTCGGCTACCACCGTGCCAACGCCGGTACGCGTGAAAAAGGCGGGTATGCCCGCGCCGCCGGCGCGCAGCCGCTCGGCCAGCGTGCCCTGCGGATTGAATTCAAGCTCCAACTCCCCGTTCAGGTATTGCCGCTCGAATTCCTTGTTTTCTCCCACGTAGGAAGAAACCATGCGCTTGATCTGGCGGGTTTGCAGCAGCAATCCCAGTCCAAAATCATCGACCCCGGCGTTATTGCTGATGCAGGTCAGCCCATTGACGCCGCTGTCGCGCAGTGCTTCGATCAAAGCGGAGGGAATTCCGCACAAGCCAAAACCCCCGACGGCAATGGTTTGGCCGCTTTTGACCACATCGCCTAAAGCGGCCGCCGAGTCTCCATATATCTTTCTCATTTCCGAATCAGCCTTTCAAGACAAATCAAATGGCGAGGAAATGCCATTCAATAGGCTGATGCTAGCGAGGCAGCGGCCGATTCGGCAACAGCTATGGGTGCAAAATAAGGGTGCACCTATGCACAACGATGACAATTTGATTGCGCATTCTGCGATCAGCTCGGGCGGCGGAACAGATCCGGATGCTGCTCGATCAGTTGGCGAATGTGGTCCCAGACAAAGCGGTAGCGCCTGATCTTCAGCAGATCTTCTGGCGCGGCAATCCACAGGCCACGCGTCATCAGCGGCTGGTCGGGAAAAACGCACACAAGGTCGTTGCCCTGGCGCGCGACATACGGCGTCAGCAGGACAAGGCCCAGGCCCGCCGCCGCTGCTGTGCGTTGAGCCAGGACGCTGGTGGTAGAAAAGCTGCGACGCGCGTTGGGCGTCAACTCTTGCAGGATCCGGTAGCGATCGCTGACCGATCCGTCGTGGATGTAGTCCACGAACTCTTGGTGGACCACGTCACCAAGTTCCCGGATGGGTGGGTGCGAGGTCCGGTAGCCGGGTGAGCAATACAGGAAGTAGTCCACCTGCGCCAGCCTTGCGACCTTGTAGCGACCCGCTTCCGGGGGCTCCAGGGTCACCAGAATCTCGACCTCCCGGGTCACGAGGCTGGGGAACTGGGGTTGTGCCATCAACTCGATGTGCAGCCCAGGGTGCTGATCACGCAACCGCGCCAAGCTGGGCGCGAGGACGTGGATGCCGAAGGCCTCGGGCGTTCCCACCCGCACCGTGCCTTCGATGACTTCCGCCTGGCCCAGGCTCTGCTCAACCGCTTCGAGCAGGGCAGCCTCCATCTTCTCGGCATTTGGAATCAGCCTTCGACCGGCGTCGGTGAGCGTGTAGCCGCTGCGGCGACGGTCGAACAACACCGCGCCCAGCTTCTCTTCCAGACGGTCGATGCGGCGCGAGACCGTGGAGTGCTCGATACCCAACCTCTCTCCGGCCAAAGAAATCGTGCCCAGGCGGGCCACCATCAAGAAGACTCTTAGGTCATTCCATTCCGGAAGCTGTTTCATAGGCTTATTGTGCATCAGTGCACAACAAGGGTGCAATCGTTTTCTTTCGCGAAGCAATGGTGCACCAGATAATTTAAAAGCCTTCAGCGAATATTTGCTCGTAGGTGCTCGGCGACTAACGCCACGCTCGGCTTCTAATTATTTGCCGCAGCCGTAGAAATAATAGGCATTGGAGACAAATATGTCATTCGTTGTGGTGCTGTGCGCCCTGGTATTTTTGATGCTCGCCGCATACCGCGGCTACAGTGTCATATTGGCGGCGCCGATTGCGGCACTCGGTGCCGTTATTTTTTTCGAGCCATCCGCCGTCGCACCGGTATTCGCCGGCGTCTTCATGGAGAAAATGGCGGGCTTTCTCAAACTGTACTTCCCGGTTTTCATGCTGGGGGCGGTGTTTGGCAAAGCGATCGAGTTGTCGGGGTTCGCGGAATCGATTGTGGCGACCGCGATCCGCTACTTTGGCCGCTCCAGAGCCAATCTCATCATCGTCTCGGTCTGCGCACTGCTGACCTATGGCGGCGTATCGGTGTTCGTCGTCGTGTTCGCGGTGTATCCGTTTGCGGCTGAACTCTATCGGCAAAGCAATATTCCCAAGCGCTTGATGCCCGGGGCGATTGCCCTGGGCGCCTTTTCGTTCACGATGGACTCGTTGCCCGGCACGCCGCAGATCCAAAACATCATTCCGACGACCTTCTTCAACACCACCTCATGGGCGGCACCGGTGCTTGGCGTGCTGGGCGCCTTGTTCCTGGCCGTGACTGGCCTGGCGTATCTGGAGTGGCGCCGCCGCGTAGCGGCCAGGAACGGCGAGGGCTATGGTTCCGATCACACCAATGAGCCGCAGCAACTGGCAGGGAAGCAGCTCCCATCGCCGCTGTTGGCCGTGCTCCCGCTGCTCGTGGTGGGGATCGGTAACTTCTGGCTGACGAAAGCGATCCCCCAGTGGTACGGCGCACTCCACAGCGTCAGCCTTCCGGGGCTGGCCAAGCCCGTGGAAACCCAAATCGCCGGCTTGACGGCAGTCTGGGCGGTGCAAGGAGCGCTGCTGCTGGGCATTCTTGTCGTGTTGGCTACTGCGTTCTCTGCGGTGAAGCAGCGTTTTGCCGAGGGCAGCAAGGCTGCCGTGGGCGGGGCGATGCTGGCATCCATGAACACCGCATCCGAATATGGCTTCGGCGGGGTCATCGCCGCGCTGCCCGGCTTCCTGGTCATCCGGGACGCTCTGCACAGCGTGCCGGACCCGTTGCTGAATGCGGCAGTCTCCGTGAGCACGCTGGCGGGCATTACAGGCTCGGCGTCGGGCGGCATGAGCATCGCGCTGGCGGCCATGTCGGAGAACCTGATCGCTGCGGCCAACGCCGCCCATATTCCGATGGAGGTGCTGCACCGCGTTGTGGCCATGGCCAGCGGCGGTATGGACACCTTGCCGCACAACGGCGCGGTCATCACCTTGCTTGCGGTTACGGGGCTCACGCACCGGCAAGCCTACAAGGACATCTTTGCAATCACGCTGATCAAGACCTTGGCAGCCCTGTTCGTGATTGCCGTTTTCTATCTCACCGGCCTCGTCTGACCCTCTCACTACCTTGGAGCTGAACATGACCCAGAGCAACCGTTATCAAGGCTATGAAGCCATCGAGTTCGATCGTCCGCTGGAGGGTGTACTGCGCCTGACCTTGAACAAGCCCGAGCGCATGAACGCCCTCGATTCGCGCGGCCATGCCGAACTTGCCGATGTTTGGCGCGAAATCGATACCGACCCGGACGTCAGTGTTGTCGTGCTGCGCGGCGCAGGGCGCGCCTTCTCCGCGGGCGGCGACTTCACCATGCTCAAGGAGATGACGGACGATTTCAACGTGCGTGCCAGGGTGTGGCGAGAGTCGCGCGACCTGGTCTACAACATCATCAACTGCTCGAAGCCCATCGTCTCGGCCATCCATGGCCCGGCAGTCGGTGCGGGTCTGGTGGCAGCCCTACTGGCCGATATTTCCATCGCGGCCAAGACGGCGCGCATCGTGGACGGCCACACCAAGCTGGGCGTTGCGCCGGGCGACCACGCGGCCATCGTTTGGCCGCTGCTGTGTGGCATGGCCAAGGCCAAGTACCACCTGATGCTGTGCGAACCCCTGAACGGCGAGCAGGCCGAGGCGCTGGGGCTGGTGTCTCTTTCCGTCGAAGACGACGCCCTGCAGGAGAAGGCTCTGGAGGTGGCGCAGAAGCTGGCGAACGGCGCGCCCGCAGCGCTGCGCTGGACCAAGTACGCGCTGAACAACTGGTTGCGCCAGGCAGGTCCGATCTTCGACACCTCGCTGGCACTGGAGTTCATGGGGTTTGGCGGCCCCGAGGCGCAGGAGGGTCTCGCCGCCTTGCTGGAGAAGCGCGCGCCGAAGTTCTCGCAGCGTACCCCTGTCTGAGCATTCGGGCCGTGTGCCCGAATGGCAGATCCCAAGAAATCATGACGCCGTGGTGGCGTCAGGCGCCTTCGTGGCAGGCCCGGCCCACGGGAAAGGGTGCGCCTGAGCCGCCGCAGCGAAGGAGACATGCACATGAAACTCAAGACCGTAGCATTCATCGGTGTCGGCAATATGGGCGCGCCTATGGCCCGCTGTGCCCGGCGTGCCGGCTTCGATTTGATCGTTTGCGATCGCAACCAGGCCGTGCTCGAGGCGTTCGCTCAGGAGGGTGCGACGGTCACTACTGACGTCGCTGCCTGTGCAGGCGCGGATGCGGTGGTCGTACTCCTGGCCAATGATGCGCAGATCATGGAAGCCGTGTTGGGCGAGCGCGGCCTGGTGCAGGCGATTGCGCCCGGGCAGCGTCCCATTGTCTGCATGATGAGTACTACCTTGCCGGATACCTTGCAGGCGCTGAAGGGCCCGATCGAAGCCGCCGGTGCGCGCCTGATCGATGCGCCGATCAGTGGTGGCATTGTGGGAGCAGAGCAGGGCACGCTCACCATCATGTTGGGAGGCGACGCCGCCGACGTGCAGGCCGTCATGCCCCTGATGGAGGCCATGGGCGAACGCATTTTCCATTGCGGCGCGCTGGGCGCGGCGGAGGTGGTCAAGGTGATCAACAACATGCTGTGCGTGACCAACATGTTCCTCACCGCCGAGGCCATCGAGCTCGCGCAGCGGCATGGCGTGAGCTTCGAGGGGCTCTCACCGATCCTGGCCGTGAGCACTGGGCTGAATTTTCTCACCGCCGATGCCCAAACGGGCAGGGCGCAGTACCGCGCATGGGCGCGCTCGGAGGAGGCCTATACCGCCATCTACAACGTGGTCAGCAAAGACTTGCACCTTGCGTTGAAGCTGGCGGATCTCGCGCAACTAGATCTGGGGCTGCTCAAGGGCGTCTCGCAGTACGTGGATTCTGCCGACCCTCAGGCTATGGGGCGCTGGATGCGCAGCGGCCAGGTCAACTGAGACGCGGCGTTGTCGGGTTGCCAGTTCAGTCCAGATCAAAGGTACTGGAGATGTCTAGAGCGAACTCCGGCGCAACCCTATGTTGCCCAAGACCTTGCCTTCTGGACGACAAAGTCGATGAGCGTGCGGGTCGCAACGGTTTGATAGGCGCCGGGCATGCGAAGCAGGAACATGCGGGTACCGAATACGCTCAGGCGCCAATCGGACAAAGCGGTGACCATGCGTCCCTCGGCTACATCCTGGCGGACGACATAGTCGGGGACGAGACCGACGCCCAGACTGGCGAGGATGGCTTCGCGAAGGAACTGGAAGTTTTCCGATGCCAGGGTGGGGTGCAGCGTGAGTTCGCGCCGTTCCTCACCTTCTTGATAGGCCGAGACTCTCAGGTTGCGCCCTGCCACAGCCGACGTGATCAGGGGAACATTGCCGAGTTCCTCCAGCCGCTCTGGCATCGCGTGCCCGCGGGCGTAGTCGATCGATGCGCAGGTGACGTAGCGCACCTGGGCCAGCTCGATGGCCACCATCTGTTGCGGAGGCTCCGACATGACGCGCACCGCGATGTCCACTTCGTCGCGCAGGAGATCGTCGACGCGGTTGTCGAACAGCAGATCGAGATCGATGTCGGGATAGAGGCGCTTGAACTCGATCAGCCAACTGGACATCACCATGTGCCCGAATCCGGTGGGCAAGCTGAGCCGAACCGCGCCATGCAGGCCTTTACCGAACACGGCCACCGACTCCTTGGCGGCGAGCACTTCATTGCGAATGACACACCCGTGGTGGTAGAGGCGCTGGCCGATGTCCGTGAGCTCCACGCGCCGCGTCGTGCGCCGCATCAGCTGCATCCCGACCGACCTTTCAAGCTGGGTCAGGTGATAACTGATATTGGCCCGGCTCATCTTCATGTTGCGCGCGGCCAGGCTGAGATTCCCCGCTTCCACGATGTCGACGAAGAGTGTGAGTGCGTGGGCGTCCATGGATCCTATATGTCGAAATTTTTGAACAGAATGTTCATTTTCTTTCTAATTGTCAAGTTCATTCGATCATTAAACAATCCTGCCCATTCAAAGGAGATTCCCCATGGCGCTTGATCAAGAAACCTTCCAACTGCTGAAAGACAGCGTTCAACGCTTTGTCCGCGAGCGGCTGGTGCCCGCCGAAAACCATCTCGAAGAGCACGACGAAGTACCGGCCGACATCGTGGCCGACATGAAAGAGCTTGGCCTGTTCGGCATCTCGATTCCTGAGGAGTACGGCGGCGTTGGCCTGTCGATGGCACAGGAGTGCGAGGTGGCCTATGAACTCGGCCAGACGGCGCTCGCTTTCCGCTCGGTGGCGGGGACGAACATCGGCATCGGCTCGCAAGGCATCCTGATGGATGGCACGCCCGAACAGAAGGCCGAGTACCTGCCGCGCATCGCCAGCGGCGAATTGATCATCTCCTTCGCGCTCACGGAACCCGATGCGGGGTCGGATGCTGCCTCGCTGAAGACCAAGGCCGTGGCGGACGGCAGCGACTACCTGATTAGCGGCACCAAGCGCTTCATCACCAATGCGCCGCGCGCAGGTGCCTTCACGCTGATGGCGCGCACCGGCGGCTCGGGCGCGGGCGGCATCTCGGCCTTCATCGTCCCCGCCGGCCTGCCAGGTCTGACGCTTGGCAAGTCCGACAAGAAAATGGGACAGAAAGGCACGCGCACCTGCGACGTCAACCTCGATAACGTGCGAGTTCCCGCCGCCAGCATCATCGGCGGCGAAGCAGGCAAGGGCTTCAAGACGGCAATGAAGGTGCTCGACCGTGGCCGCTTGCACATCTCGGCGCTGGCCTGCGGCATGGCGCAGCGCATCCTGCGGGAGAGTGTGGCCTACGCGCAGCAGCGCAAGCAGTTCGGCCAGCGCATCGGCGACTTCCAATTGGTTCAGGCCATGCTGGCCGATAGCCAGGCCGAGTTGCTGGCCGGCTGGGCGTTGGTGCGCGAAACCGCCCAGCGCTACGACGCCAAGCCCTTTGGGGTCACCGATCCGGAAGTGAGCATGCGCGCCTCGTGCACCAAGATGTTCACGACCGAGATGGTGGGCCGCGTGGCCGACCGTGGCGTGCAGATCCACGGCGGCTCGGGCTACATCAACGAGTTTCCGGTCGAGCGCTTCTACCGCGACGTGCGCCTGCTGCGCCTGTACGAAGGCACCACGCAGATCCAGCAACTGGTCATCGGCAAGCAGCTGATGAAGGCCGAGTGAGGTTGCCCATGCTCGACATACGCAACGGCATCGCCGTCATCGCCCTGGACAACCCGCCCGTCAACAGTCTGGGCCACGCATTGCGCGAACGCATCGTGCAGCACCTCGACGCCGCGGAGGCCGACTCCGCCGTGCGAGGCATTGTGCTGACCGGTAGCGAGAAGGCATTCTCGGCCGGTGCGGACGTAACCGAGTTCGGCACGCCGCGCCAGTTGCAGGAGCCCATCCTCCGCACAGTTATCGCCCGTCTCGAGGCGAGCAGCAAGCCCGTCGTGGCCGCGATCTCCGGCGTTGCCTTGGGCGGTGGCTTGGAACTGGCGCTGGGCTGCCATGGGCGTATCGCACAGGAAAAGGCCCGAATCGGGCTTCCCGAGATCACGCTGGGCCTGATCCCCGGCTCTGGCGCAACGCAGCGGCTGCCTCGCCTCGTAGGCATTGCCGCCGCCCATGCGCTGATGTCCGGCGGTCAGCCCCAGGGCGCTCGACAACTCGCCACGTCGGGCCTTTTCGACGACGTGGTGGCCGGCGATGTCATTGGCGCAGCCGCTGCGCGCGCGACGGCGCTCGCGGAAAAGGGCGCTCCCTATCCGCGGGCTCGGGATGGCGAACTCGATGCTGCGGAGGTGCAGTCCACGGTGGCTGCGCAGCGGGCGAAGCTCACCGCCCGTCAGAAGCTGCAGCCGGCTTATGGCGCGCTGCTCGACGCGCTGGCTGCGTCGACGCTGCCGTTCGACGCAGGCCTGCAGAAGGAGCGCGAACTGTTTCTGGCCCTTGTGCCCACGACTGCCGCCCAGGCGCTGCGATACCAGTTCAAGGTCGAGCGGGAAGCCACCAAGCTGCCGCAGGCGTTTCAGGCTCCTGCGCGCGAGGTGCGTTCCATTGCCGTGATCGGGGCTGGCACCATGGGCTCGGGCATCGCCATCTCGGCGCTCGACGCGGGCTTGGCCGTGCTGTTGCTTGAGCAGGACGGAGCTGCGCTGGAACGAGGGCGGCAACGCATCACGGACCACTACCGTGAGCGCGTCGCTGCAGGCAAGCTCTCGGCCGATGCCGCGTCGTCCAATGAGGCACGCCTTCAGACCAGCCTCGAATGGGAACGTCTGCAGCAGGTCGACCTGGTGATCGAGGCGGTCTTCGAAGACATGGCCGTCAAGCAGGAGGTCTTTCGCAAGATCGACGCCCATGCGCGGCGGGGTGCCGTCTTGGCGACGAACACCTCCTACCTCAACATCGACCCGATTGCTGCGGCCACTTTGCGGCCACAGGATGTGCTGGGGCTGCATTTCTTCAGCCCGGCCAACGTGATGAAGCTGCTGGAGGTGGTGCGCGGCGCAAAGACCGCCCCTGATGTGCTGGCCACCGGCATGGCGCTCGGTGCCACCCTCAAAAAGATGCCCGTGCTGACCGGCAATGCCTTCGGCTTCATCGGCAACCGCATCTACAACGCCTACCGCCGCCAGTGCGAGTTCATGCTCGAGGACGGAGCCTGGCCTGAGGATGTGGACAACGCGCTGACCGGGCTGGGCTTTGCGATGGGACCGTTCGCTGTGGCCGATCTCTCCGGCCTCGACATTGCCTGGCGCATGCGCAAGGCGCAGGCGGCGACGCGTGATTCGCGCGAACGCTACGTGTCCATTCTGGATCAGCTGTGCGAGGCTGGGCGCCTGGGGCGCAAGACAGGTGCGGGCTACTACGCCTATGTAGACGGCAAGCAAGAGAAGACCACCGATGCGGCTGTCCGCGATATGGTCCAGCAGGCGAGCGCGCAGCGCGGCATCACCCGGCGCAGGCTCGCACCTGAAGAGATCCAACGCCGGGCTCTACTCGCCATGGTCAACGAGGCCGCCTTGCTGTTCGCCGAAGGAGTGGCGTCCCGCCCCAGCGACATCGACGTAGTGCTGGTGCAAGGCTATGGCTTTCCTCGCTGGGAGGGCGGCCCGGTGTTCTGGGCGCGCCAGCAGGATCGCGACCAGCTCGAGAACGATCTCCAGCGTCTCGCGGAGGAGGCCGGCTTCGGCTTCACCCTGGGCGACCTCGACCCGCTGCTTTCAACCTGATTCAAAGATCATCATGAACACTTCAGAAGCCTTCATCTGCGACGCCGTGCGCACCCCCTTCGGCCGCTACGGCGGCGCCCTGGCCGGCGTGCGCACCGACGACCTCGGCGCCGTGCCCATCAAGGCGCTGATGGAACGCAACCCCAACGTGGACTGGACCGCCGTGGCCGACGTGCTCTACGGCTGCGCCAACCAGGCCGGCGAGGACAACCGCAACGTGGCGCGCATGTCGTCGTTGCTGGCCGGCCTGCCCATCGACGTGCCCGGCGCCACCATCAACCGCCTGTGCGGCTCGGGCCTGGATGCCGTGGGCTCGGCCGCGCGCGCCATCAAGGCCGGCGAGGCCCGCTTGATGATCGCCGGCGGCGTGGAAAGCATGAGCCGCGCCCCCTTCGTCATGCCCAAGGCCGAAACCGCCTTCAGCCGCAACAACGCCGTGTACGACACCACCATCGGCTGGCGCTTCGTCAACAGGCTGATGAAGGCCCAGTTCGGCGTGGACTCCATGCCCGAGACCGCCGAGAACGTGGCCGACGACTTCAAGATCGAGCGCGCAGCCCAAGACCGCATGGCCCTGGCCTCGCAGCAAAAGGCCGCCGCAGCCATTGCCGCCGGCCACCTGGCGAAAGAGATCGTGCCCGTGTCCATCGCGCAGAAGAAGGGCGACCCCATCGTCGTGAGCCAGGACGAGCACCCCCGCGCCACTACGCAGGAGGCGCTGGCCAAGCTCAAGGGCGTGGTGCGGCCTGACGGCAGCGTCACCGCCGGCAACGCCAGCGGCGTGAACGACGGCGCCTGCGCCCTGCTGCTGGCCAATGAAGAGGCCGCCAAGCAGTATGGCCTCACGCCGCGCGCCCGCGTGGTCGGCATGGTCACCGCCGGCGTGGCGCCGCGCATCATGGGCTTCGGTCCCGCGCCCGCCGTGCGCAAGGTGCTGGAGCTGACCGGCCTGACGCTGGCCCAGATGGACGTGATCGAGCTGAACGAAGCCTTTGCCGCCCAGGGCCTGGCCGTGCTGCGCGACCTGGGCATCGCCGACGACGACCGGCGCGTCAACCAGTGGGGCGGCGCGATTGCGCTGGGCCACCCGCTGGGCGCCTCGGGCGCACGCCTGGCCACCACCGCCGTGAACCAGCTGCACACGCTGGGCGGCCGCTACGCGCTGTGCACCATGTGTATTGGTGTGGGGCAGGGTATCGCTGTCATTCTCGAAAAAGTCTGACGTTCCAAGCCAATCGATCACCGCGTTGTCCGGCGCGGTGGGCCGCTTTTCCGGACGGGGAGCAGTGGCATAGCCAGAAATACAGTCAATGGAGACTACCCACCCATGAGCCCTGAGGACATTCATAGTACCTACGGCCCGCGTGAAGCGATGGAGTACGACGTGGTTGTCGTTGGCGGCGGCCCGGCGGGCCTCGCCACCGCTATCCGGCTCAAGCAGCTCAAGCCCGACGCCAGTGTCGTTGTGCTGGAGAAGGGCTCAGAGCCCGGCGCCCACATTTTGTCAGGCGCGGTGATGGACCCGCGCGCGATGGAGGAGCTGTTCCCGAACTGGAAGGAGCTGGGCGCCCCGCTGGGTCAGCCCGTCGCCGGCGACGACGTGCTCTTCCTCAGCGCGACGGGCAGCTCGCGCACGCCCGACTGGCTGGTGCCGCGCAACTTCCACAACCATGGCTGCTACGTCATCAGCCTGTCCGACGTCACCAAGTGGATGGCCCAGCAGGCCGAGAGCCTGGGCGTCGAGATCTTCCCGGGCTTCGCCGCCGCCGAGGTGCTCTACGATGAGCAGGGCCGCGTGAAGGGCGTGGCCACCGGCAACATGGGACTGGGCAAGGACGGCGAACCAACCGACCACTTCCAGCTCGGCATGGAGCTGCTGGGCAAGTACACCGTCTTCGCCGAGGGCGCGCGCGGCCATCTCGGTAAGCAGTTGCTTGCCAAGTACAAGCTGACCGAAGGCAAGGACGTGCAGACCTTCGCCATCGGCATCAAGGAGCTGTGGGAGGTCCCCGCCGACAATGCCCAGCCCGGCAAGGTCGTGCACACGGCCGGCTGGCCGATGGAGAGCGACACCTTCGGTGGCGGCTTCCTCTACCACCTCGAGGGCAGCCGGGTCACGATGGGTTTCGTCATCGGGTTGGACTACGCCAACCCCTACATCAGCCCCTTCGAGGAAATGCAGCGCTGGAAGACCCACCCGGCCATCGCCGCCCACATCGAAGGCGGCAAGCGCATCGGCTACGGCGCCCGCGCCATCAACAACGGCACGCCGCAGGCCCTGCCCAAAACGGTCTTCCCTGGTGGCTGCCTGGTCGGCTGCGATGCCGGCTATTTGAACGCGGCCCGCATCAAGGGCAGCCATGCCGCCATCAAGAGCGGCATGCTGGCCGCCGAGGCGCTGGCCCCTGCGCTGGAGGCTGGCCGCGCGCAGGACGAGCTGACGGCCTATCCGGAAGCCTTCGAAAAGAGCTGGCTGAACGAAGAGCTTCAGCAGACCCGCAACTTCAAGCTCTGGTTCAAAAAGGGCAAGACCACCGGCCAGTTGATGACCGGCATTGAGCAGTGGCTGCTGCCCAAGCTGGGCGTCAAGAGCCCGCCATGGACGCTGCACAACCACAAGGCCGACCACAACGCGCTGCGTCCGGCGAGTGAGTTCTCGCCGATCAGCTACCCCAAGCCCGACGGCAGGCTGAGCTTCGACAGGCTGTCGTCGGTGTTCATCAGCAACACCAACCACGAGGAAAATCAGCCGGCCCACCTGACGCTGAAGAATGCGGCGGTGCCGGTGCAGGTCAACCTCGCGAAGTTCGCCGGGCCCGAGAGCCGCTACTGCCCGGCCGGCGTCTACGAGTTCGTGACGAACGACGACAACAGCGAGCGCCTGCAGATCAACGCGCAGAACTGCGTGCACTGCAAGACCTGCGACATCAAGGACCCGACGCAGAACATCGTCTGGGTCACCCCGGAGGGCGGCGGCGGGCCGAACTACGCCGGGATGTAGGCGCCGCCCGTGTCCAACCACATGAGGTAACCTTTTCGCCGATGAACATCTTGACACGCGAGCACCTTCTCGACGGAAGCTATCTGGCCCGCTTGGCGTTGCCGGCAGACTTTTCCTGGTCTGAGGAAGATGTCAATCGTTCCCTGGCGCAAGCGCTTGAAGGCAGGCCATCCGACATGATCTGGGTGTTCGCCTACGGCTCGTTGATGTGGAATCCAATGCTGGAGCTGGCGGACAAATCACCGGCTGTGCTCGACGGATGGCATCGCAGCTTCAGCGTGCGCTCGATCTCAGGCCGCGGCACGCTAGAGCACCCAGGCCGTGTGCTGGCTTTGGAAGCAGGTGGACAAGTACAGGGGGTTGCCTTGCGCATCCGCCCAGAAGTTGTCGACACCGAAATGCGGCTCCTATGGCTGCGCGAGATGGCCGGGGGCGCCTACTTGCCGAGCTGGGTTCCCGTTGTGCTTGCTAGTGGCGATAGTGTCGAGGCCCTGGCCTTCGTGGGTAACCCTGCTCACCCACAGCATGAAACGGATGTATCTGTGGAAACGGTTACCCGATTGGTTGCCAAGGCGGCAGGCCGCTTTGGCTCGAACGCCGACTATGTTCTTGCACTTCACCAAGCGCTGATCGAGCTTGGCCTTGAGGATGAGTACATCAAAGCCATTGCAGGCGGCTTGCAGAGCCAATCACGCTAGATCGGCGCATCCAAAGTGTGTTTGACCCTCTGCACCCCTTTGCTGCGAGCCCGGTGTCTGCCCAGGAATACCCTGTAGGCATCCCGAGGCATCCCGAGGCATCCCGAGGCATCCCGAGGCATCCCGAGGCATCCGAGAAGAGCTTGCCGAAGCTGAAGGACGCGGCGCTCAGCGCAGGAGAATGGCCAACGGTCTGGGATGGCCAGTCCCAGCGGCTGACGCATCAGGCTTCTTCGTACTCGAGCAACCCGTTGTCGAGCACGACGATGCCGCGCTCGATCACCCGGCACCGGAAGCCCGCCAGCCCTTGTGCCTCCCTCCAAATGTCGGTGCAGAGTGTTTCGCCGGGATAAACCGGCTTGGAGAAGCGCGCGCGCAGGCTGCGAACACGCGCAGAGTCATAGTGGCACAGTGTCTTGAGGAGGGCATGGC
This sequence comes from Acidovorax sp. PRC11, assembly GCF_031844105.1. Classification (NCBI taxonomy): domain Bacteria; kingdom Pseudomonadati; phylum Pseudomonadota; class Betaproteobacteria; order Burkholderiales; family Comamonadaceae; genus Acidovorax; species Acidovorax sp. PRC11. Next base: position 84,014 of record NZ_JAUZUQ010000017.1, read on the forward strand.
CGGCAACGCTGACCGTGCATAGGCCATGCAGAATGGGCCGCTCGAATCCTGCGCCTTGTGCCACGACAGGATCAGCGTGCAGTGGGTTGGAGTCCCCATTCAGGCGGTAGAGCAGTGCAGCCTGCGGCAGAGTTGGGAGCTCGCAGCTGGCATCAGGGTGTCGCGCGGGGAGTGCGTGCAGAGGCCGAGCCGTGGCAGCGGGGCCGCCGAATCCTCCCTCGGACCTGCAGACGTAGGTAGAGCGCACTGTGCAAAGCCGTTGTCCACTCGATTGGTCGGTCACCGTGCGGGATGTATAGATCAAGGCGCCCTTGTTGATCCCTCTGTCGATCACGTCGTCGATCGTCGTTCGGCCGATCACCACCCCTTGACTGGGCAGCGCCGCATGGAGCTCGATGCTGACCTCACCGTACAGCACGCGGGACCAGTCGAGGCCGAACTCGGGGTCGTGGAACCACAGTGCGGAGTCGCCCAGCACCAGGGACATTGTCGGCAGCACCTGAAGTGCCTCTCCGTACACGTACCGGAGTTGATGGGGGTCCGTGGGGTCGGCGCCGAGGCCGACAGACAGCGCGTAAAGAATGGTGTCGCGCGCCGAGTAGGCATGCACGACCTCTTGGAAGGGCCAATTCTTCAGGCGGACGGGATCAATGGGCATATGCGGGCACTGGTTAGCTAGGGCCCGATGTCTCGGGTGGATCGCGGCGCCGGCATGCTCTGAATGAGTTCACTGAGCACGGTGCCGACGCGGAGTGCGGGGGGGGGGGAATCTGGTCAGAGCGGGATGCTAGGCAGGCAATCAGGGCGCGTCGGTCGGGCCGGAGGATCCTCGCGCGGAGCGTCGGCGTCGGGTTTCGCGCCACGCATTGAATTCGCCCACTATCCCGCGGCGGAACAGCATGACGCACAGCACGAAGATTGCGCCCATGATCACGGTGACCCAGGAGCCGACGCGGTCGGCGAGTTGGTTCTCCAGCGAGACGATGGTCAGCGCGCCCACGGCAGGGCCCAAGATCGTTCCTAGGCCTCCGACGATCGTCATCAGGACCACTTGGCCCGACATGTGCCAGTGCACGTCCGTCAGTGTCGCGAGTTGGAAGACCAGCGACTTGAGCGCGCCGGCGACGCCGGCCATCGTCGCCGAGAGGATGAATGCCAGCAGCTTGTAGCGTGACACGTCGTAGCCGAGAGAGATCGCACGGGGCTCGTTTTCACGAATCGCGGTCAGCGCATGTCCGAAGGGCGAGTGGATGGTTCGATGGATGAGCCAGAAGCCTGCTGCGCAGACGGCGAGCACGAAAAAGTACATCGCAAGGTTGTCTGAGAGGTCGAGGACACCGAACAGGCGGCCGCGCGGCACACCCTGGATGCCTTCCTCGCCACCCGTGAAGGGCAGTTGCAGGGCCAGGAAGAAGATCAGCTGCGAGAGCGCCAGCGTGATCATGGCGAAGTAGATGCCGGCGCGGCGCACGGCGATCCAGCCGAATATCGCCCCCAGTACCAGCGCGTACAGCGCACCGGCCAGGATGCCCAGTTCCGGCGTCAGGCCCCATTGCTGGACCACCGTCGCGCAGATGTACGCGGCGCCGCCGAAGAAGGCCGCGTGACCGAAGGAAAGCAGGCCCCCGAAGCCGAGCAAAAGGTTGAAGGCCGTGGCGAACAGCGCGAAGCACAGGACCTTCATCAGGAAGGTTGGGTAGATGAAGAAGGGGGCCGCGATGGCCAGCAGGATTAGGAGGATGTAGCGCGCGCGCATGCTGAGATTCCTTGGATTCGAGTTGAACGCGCCGCTCAGGCCGTCTTGCCGAAGAGACCGGCGGGACGTACCAGCAGGACCATGACCATGACGACGAAGATGACGATGGCCGACGCCTCGGGATAGAAGACCTTGGTCAGGCCCTCGAGCAGACCAAGTCCCAGACCGGTGACGATGGAGCCCAGGATCGAGCCCATGCCTCCGATCACGACGACAGCGAACACCACGATGATCAGGTTCGATCCCATCACCGGGTTGACCTGCATGATGGGCGCCGCCAGCACCCCGGCATAAGCCGCCAGCGCTACGCCGACCGCATAGGTCGCGGTCACCATGACGGGCACGTTGATTCCCAGCGCTTGCGTCAGCCGAGGGCGTTCGGTGGCTGCGCGCAGCCGTGCTCCAATGGGCGTGCGCTCGATCACGTACCAGGTCGCGAAGCAGACGATCAGGGAGGCGACCACGACCCATGCACGATACAGGGGCAGGTACATGATGCCGATGTCCACGCCGCCTTGCAGCGCGGCAGGGATGGGATAGGGCGCCCCCGAGATGCCGAAGGCCCAGCGGAAGAAGCCCTCGGCCATCAAAGCGAGTCCGAAGGTCACCAGCAGGCCGTAGAGGTGGTCAAGCTGGTGGAGATGCCGCAGCAGCAGGCGTTCGATAAGAACCCCCAGCGCGCCCACGACGACGGGGGCGATGATCAGCGCCCCCCAGTAGCCGATGCCAAACCATTGCATGGCCAGCAAAGCGCAGAACGCGCCGATCATGTAGAGCGCGCCATGGGCGAAGTTGATGATGTTGAGCAGGCCGAAGATCACCGCAAGGCCCAGACTCAGGATGGCATAGAACGAGCCATTGATCAGGCCCAGCAGCAGCTGGCTCAGGAGGGCTTGGGTGCTCATCGGGATCTCCGGCCGGACTTCAGGACTTCTTGATCAGTGGGCAGCGCGACGCGGACAGCGGCTGGAAGGCCTCGGCACCGGGAATCGTCGCGCGGACGTGGTAGTAGTCCCAGGGGGCCTTGGACTCGGACGGCTTCTTGACTTGGAACAGGTACATGTCGTGCACCATGCGGCCGTCCTCGCGGATCTGCCCGTTCTTGGCGAAGAAGTCGTTGACCGGCGTCTTGCGCATCTGCGCCAACACCTTCTGGGTGTCGTCGCTGTTGACGGCCTTGACGGCCTTCAGGTAATGCGTGATCGCGGAATACTGGCCCGCATGGATCATCGTGGGCATGCTCTTGCGTTTCTCGAAGAAGCGCTTGGACCAGGCGCGGGTCTCATCGTTGAGATCCCAGTAGAACCCCTCGGTCAGGTACATGTTCTGGGTGTAGTTCAGGCCAAGCGAATGGACGTCGGACAGGAACACCAGCAGGCCCGCCAGGGATTGCTTCTGCGAGATGCCGAACTCGGCCGCCTGCTTGATGGTGTTGATCATGTCGTTGCCGGCGTTCGCCAGGCCGATCACCTGCGCGCCAGAGCTCTGCGCGCGGAGCAAGTAGGACGAGAAGTCATTGCCGGGGAATGGGTGGCGCACCGCCCCGACGACCGTGCCGCCGTTGGCTTTGATGACGTCGGAGGCGTCTTTCTCGAGCGAATGCCCGAACGCGTAGTCGGCAGTGATGAAGTACCAGCTCTTCCCGCCCTTCTGCACCATTGCACGCGCCGTGCCGTTGGCCAGCGCGTAGGTGTCGTAGGTCCAATGGATCGTGACGTCGTTGCAGTCCTCGTTGGTGACCCGGGTCGACGCAGTCGCAGTGTTCAGCGCGATCTTGTTCTTTTCCTTCGCGATCTTCTGCACCGCCAGGCCGACGGAGGTGGTCACCAGCTCGGAGGCGATGTCCACCTTGTCGCGCTCGAACCACTCGCGCGCCTTGTTGGAAGCGATATCGGGCTTGTTCTGGTGGTCCGCCGTGACCATCTCGATCTTGAAATTCGGCTTCTCCTTCGCGATGAAGTCGTCGATGGCCATCTGCGTGGCGACCACCGAGCCAGGACCTGCAAGGTCGGAATAGGTGCCGGAGAGGTCGGTCAGCACGCCGATGCGCACGACGTTGTCGGAGATCTGCGCGTGCGCCGATGCTCCGAACAAGGTGGAAATGGCGGCGCAAAGCGCCAGCGCCTTGAATTTCATGGCTGTCTCCTGGGTGGGGTGGGGGTGTTAGACACCGAGCAGTTCGTGCAAGGTATCGGTGCGGTCCGCAAGCTCGGTCCGGTCGATGGTGAGAACGACCTGGCCGTGCTCGAGGACGTAGTGGCGATCGGCCAGCGGTGCGGCGAACCGGAAGTTCTGCTCCACGAGGACGATCGTGTAGCCGCGCTCCTTGAGCTGGCGGATGGCTTTGCCCAGCGCGGTCACGATGACCGGCGCGAGGCCTTCGGTGATTTCGTCGAGCAGCAGCAGTCGGGCGCCGGTGCGAAGGATGCGGGCCATGGCCAGCATTTGCTGCTCTCCGCCGGAAAGGCGCGTGCCGGGACTGCGACGGCGCTCGTGGAGATTGGGGAACATGGCGTAGATTTCGTCCACGCTCATGCCGCCCGGCTGCACCACGGGTGGCAGCAGCAGGTTTTCCTCCGTCGACAGGCCGGCGTAGATGCCTCGCTCTTCCGGGCAGTAACCGATGCCGCGCCGGGCGATCTCATGGGGCTCGAGCTTGCCGATGTCCTGGCCCTTGAATCGCACCGCGCCGGTCTTGCGGTCGGTGAGGTTCATGATCGCCTTCAGGGTGCTTGTCCGGCCTGCACCATTGCGGCCCAGCAGGGTGACGAGTTCACCCGTGCGGACTTCGAGGTCAACGCCATGCAACACGTGGGACTCGCCGTAGTAGGCGTTCAGATCGCGTACTTCAAGGAGGATGTCGCTCATGCTGCCTCCGCTTCGGCGCCCATATAGGCCTCTCGCACACGCGCGTCGTTCGAAACAGTCTGGTAATCGCCTTCGGCGAGGATGGCGCCGCGCTGCAGCACGGTGATCGTGTCGCACAACTGGGAGACCACGGACAGGTTGTGTTCCACCATCAGGATCGTCCGGTGGGCGGCGACCTTTTGGATGAGGCCCACCACCTGTCCCACGTCCTCGTGGCCCATGCCCTGGGTCGGTTCATCCAGGAGCATCAGCTCTGGCTCGAGGGCCAGGGTGGTGGCTAGTTCGAGCGCGCGCTTGCGGCCGTAGGGCAGTTCCACGGCCTTCACGCCGGCCAGGCCACCGAGGCCGACCGACTCGAGCAGTTCCATGGCTCTGGCGTCATGCACGCTCAACGCTTTCTCATGGCGCCAGAACTCGAAGGACGCGCTTTGCCTGCGCTGAAGCGCAACCCGCACGTTTTGCAACACGGTGAGATGCGGGAACGTGGCCGAGATCTGGAAGGACCGGACGATGCCCCTGCGAGCAGTTTTCGCGGGGGTCTCGTGGGTGATGTCGTCGCCGCGGTAGCGGATGGTGCCGCTGGACACCGGCAGAAACTTCGTCAGCAAGTTGAACACCGTCGTCTTGCCAGCGCCGTTAGGGCCGATCAGGGCGTGGATCGAACCCCGGCGCACGCGCAGGTTGACCTTGTTCACGGCAGTGAAGCCACTGAACGTCTTGGTGAGATCGGTGGTCTCGAGGATGGTGTCGGATCCCATGGGCGTCCTTCTCGGGCTGATGGTGGGCAGAGCGGCGCGTCAGGCGTTGCGGGAGGCGAGGGCCTCGGTCGCATTCGGTCGTCGCCGGGTGGCTAAATCGGTCGTGCGAAGCTGTCGGGAAGAAGTGGGCCGGCCCGGGTGGACGGCCCTTGGAAAGCAGATACCGGATCCCATACGTTGTCTCGTGAAACTTCTTGAAGTCTTTTGGATGCCGAGAATATACGTCAATAACTTGATATAAAAACTAGGGAAAACCTGGGGCTTTTACTGTGGTGTGAGAGATGTGGGTGGTTAAGGTATATAAGGATGTAGATGTGAATCCGGGGTGTCCTTGGCTCTGGCTCCTGTTTGGGGTGCCATGTTTCCCCCTGATGAACTGCTGGGCGCCAAGGCCGCGAGACACTGCGCGAGCGGCCGCGAAGTCCGTCGCCGTGATGGGCTTTGTGTGACTAGGCCGCTTTTCCTTTCGGGCCGCGGGCGTCAGCTTGTCGGACAGCGGGGTGATGACTTCCTTGAACGACTCTTGGCGACGCCGATGATCCGGGCGACCGCGGCAACTGCGGTAAAGCGCCGACATGAGGAGTGCCCCATCTCTTGGCGAGTACCTGACGGGCAATTTGGGCCCGGCCTTCAATCCAAAGGGGGTTTATGTCAACATCCTTGCGCAAAGCCGCTAAGATGGACAAATGGCTGTCGATGCTCGCGGCGCTTAGGGGAAGACGCGTTTTCGCGGATCGCGGTACGGCGCCTGTCCGTCGTTCCCGTGAGGTGTTCAGCTACCTGATGGCTCGGTTCTGAACTCTTTGAAGCTCCCTGACTACTAACCTGCGCATGTCTGATAACGAAAACTACGATCAATCGGTTTCCGCCGTTCACAACCGATTGTTTTTTCGCCTGTTCCAAGCTGGCAACACCTTGGATCGCCAGTCCGTCAAGGAGCTTGGCATCACCACAGTCCAGTGGGCGACGCTGGGAGCCTTGTCGCGTAAGCAGGTGAAGGATGGAATGTCGTTTTCCGACCTGGCGGACTATCTGGTCGTGAGCCGCCAGAGTCTCGATGGGGTTCTCAAGCGCCTGGAGCGCGAAGGGCACGTGGCTCGCGTCGTGGATCCAGCTGATAGGCGCGCCAAGAAAGTTGTGATGCTGCCACCGGGTCGGGCGTTCTGGGACGGAATCCAGCCAAGAATCTACGAGTTCTATCGTCAAGCGGTGGCAAGCTTTCGCTTCGACGACAAGATCTCTCTGCTGCACCACATTAACCAGCTCAATGACGGGATGTCGAAGGTCGCCTTGGAAATGGATGCTATCCCTGAGGAAGATGAGGGCTAGAACCGAGATTCCGAGGTGAGTTATCGTCCGCTGTAGGGCGTTCTGGTTGAGCGTCATGGCTAGGGCGCCACGTCGCCGGAGGTGGATCCGAGGCAATGCAACGGCAACGGTGGTTCAAGCGTTTGCTTGATCGGGGAGCAAGGGTGTCCGTCTGCACGCCTCACGAAACTTCGCCAAATCCTTCCACGATCATGAGAGATCCTTTCGAGGCTCCTTGGCGAATTGGTACCAGCGCCTGGTACTCGGGTGATTCGTACCAGGCGCGGGCTTGGGCCACGGACGGGAACTCCAGGACGACGAGGCGGTCTGCTGGAAGCGCTCCTTCGCGCAGTTCCTTGGCTCCGTTGCGGATGAGGTACTTGCCGCCATGGGCTGCGATCGTTGCAGGTGCGCCTGCTGCATAGGGGGCATAGCTTGACGGATCTTCCACGTCAATGAATGCCAGCACGTAGCCTTTCATCCAAGTCTCCGAAGTGAGTAGTGAACAGTGCTAGTGGATGGTTAGGACAAGCTTCCCGATCACCCCTCTTGATGTCAGCCGGGCGGCTGCGTCAGCGAAAGATTCAAGAGCGAACACTTGCGTGATGTGTGGGCGCAAGAGTCCCTGCAGGTAGAGTTCGTTCAGTTTTGCTTGAGCCTCTGCGACGAGCTCGGGCGAGTAGGTCGGGTAGTCCGTCCACTGCATACCGGAGACAGAGATGTTCTTGAGCAGCAGGTAGGAGCCTTTGATCACCGGAATCTTGCCAGCGGCGAACCCGATGATCACCGCCCGGCCGCGCCGCGCGAGCGAGCGAATGCACGCATCGAACACATCGCCGCCCACGGGATCGAGGAAGACGTCGGCTCCTTTTCCATTCGTAGCGCGATGCACTTGCTCGCGAGTGGACTCGGGAAGGTTGGCGGCCGAGAGGTCAATCACCTCATCGGCTCCGGATTGATGCACTGCTTTCGCCTGGGCTTCCGAGGTCACGCCCGCGAGGACTTTCGCGCCTAGGGCCTTGGCGATCTGAACGGCGGCAAGCCCTACACCCCCGGCAGCTCCACTGATCAGCACGGTCTCTCCGTTGCGGAAATTGCCGCGGTCCGTGAGCGCAAAGTACGCCGTCTGGTACACGAGGCCCATCGCGGCCGCATCAGCGAAGGGCATTTCTGTTGGTATCTTTTGTGCGCTCGACTGAGGAACGGACAGGCGACTTGCGAAGCAGCCGTTCTCCACTTGGGCCACAACGTGGTCCCCTTGCTTGAAGGTGCGGACGTTCGGGCCGACGGCCTCCACGATGCCAGCTGCGTCCTTTCCAGGAGTGAACGGGCGCTCGGGAAGGATTTGGTACTTCCCGCTCATGACCAGGAGATCGGGAAAGTTGAGAGACGCTGCTTTGACAGCGATCAGGATGTCATCGGAGCCGACAACCGGTTCGGCCACTTCTTCGACGTGATGTGTGCGAGGGTCCTCGCTGAACTGACGAATGAGTACGGCTTTCATGCTGCTCGGAGGGGGAGGGGTGATGGGGACGTGTCAAAACTACGGACTCAAGTTGCCCAATTCTGCTGATGATTCTGATGCGTCGATTCTTGGAATTATGTAATCATATTTGCATAGATCGGTTTGATTTTCCGTATAAATATAGGTGTAAACCCTAGTCTTTAGAGAAATTATGTATCAATAACTTGATATAAATTGCTGGCTCTGCAAAGATCGCGCCGTCGCTAGAGCGATGGGCTGCGCGCAGGTCTGTTCTGGTCGCTTGTGCTTCGCATGAGCGCGCCGATGTAGCACGTCTTGGTCGTGGTTCCGATGTATCCCTACCGAAACAAGGAGACAAGACCCATGCGAGAGATCAACGTGCACGAACTTGCCGATGAGGCCAAGTTCAATCGTTTCCATGCCAAGGTGCTGGCCTGGTGCTTCGTGGTCATCATCATTGATGGCTATGATTTGGCGGTCGCTGGAGCGGCGCTTCCGGCCATCATGAAGGAGATGGGCGTGGAAGCCGCGACCGCTGGCTTCATGGCCAGCTCGGCTCTGTTCGGGATGATGTTCGGCGCTATCTTTCTGGGCGCGCTGTCGGACAAGATCGGCCGCCGTTGGACGATCTCTCTTTGTGTGTTTCTCTTCAGCGTATTCACCGCGGCAGCGGGGCTGACCAAAGATCCTGTCACCTTCAGCATCGCGCGCTTCATCGCGGGGCTGGGCATTGGCGGCGTGATGCCGAACATCACAGCTCAGATGACCGAGTACGCGCCCAAGCGGATCCGGAGTTTCCTGACGACCGTGATGTTTTCCGGCTACGCCATCGGCGGCATTCTGGCTGCCGTGCTGGGAAAGCAGTTCATTGCGCAGTTTGGCTGGCAGATCGTGTTCTTTGCCGCCGGTGTCCCGGTGCTGCTGATCCCCTTCATCCTGAAGTCGATGCCTGAATCGCTGTCGTTCCTGGTATCCCGGCGAGACAGTGCGCAACTGCGTCAGATCGCCCAATCCATCGATCCGGGGTTGAAGATCGGCGCCAACGACACCTTCCATCCGCCTCGGGCCACCAATGCTGGGGCCGGTGCCACCGTAGCGCAACTGTTCCAAGATGGGCGCGGACTGAGCACGGTGATGTTCTGGGTGGCTTTCTTCACTGGCTTGTTCATGATCTACGCGCTCAGCACCTGGCTGACGAAGCTGATGGCCATGTCGGGCTACAGCCTTGGCTCCGCATTGAGTTTTGTCATCGCACTCAATGTGGGTGCGGTGATCGGATCGATCGGCGGCGGGTGGCTTGCGGACCGGTTCCACATCAAATGGGTCGTGGTCTGCATGTACGCGTTGGGCGGCGTCTTCCTGTACATGATGACGCTGAAAACCTCGACGGAGGTGCTCTATTTCATCATCGCAGCGGTTGGGGCTTGCTCGACGGGGGCGCAAATTGTGGTCTACGCCTACAGCGGCCAGTACTACCCGTCAGACATTCGGTCCACCGGCATCGGCATGGCGTCGGGCATCGGGCGCATGGGGGCGATCGCTGCGCCTTTGCTGATCGGGTTGATCGTGTCCCTGCAACTTCCTCTTGAGCAGAACTTCCTGGTCATCGGTGCCGCAGGCGTTGTGGGAGCGATTGCGCTTGCGTGCATCAACCATGGCCGATCGGCTTCGGAACTGACCCTCAAGACCCTCAAGACGAGTACTGCCACGTGAGTGGCATGGATGTGGGGGCCTCGCGGCCTGGCCAGGTGCTGCTAGCCCAACCTCGCCTTGCCGGGGGGAGGGGGCGCCGCGCGTCGAATGCGAGTTCCACACCTGGTTCGGCATCCCCGCACGCCTGTAGGAGCTGTCATCGTCGTAGCGCCGATCGCTTTCATTTGTGTAGTGATGTTGATGGTTATTTGGATTGAGATGTTATATGAAGTAGGTGTTAACCCTGTATTTCTCAAATAAAATACGTCATGATCTTGACGTAAATTGATGGGGCGAGGATCATTGCACTCACCCCAAACCCAGCACGAGAGACAAACATGTCAACCTATCCACACCTCCTGAGCCCCCTGCGCGTCGCTGGGGTAGATCTGCCGAACCGCATGGTGATGGGCGCAATGCATACGCGCCTGGAAACAATGGATCGTCCCCATGAAAGACTGGCGGCCTTCTACGCGGCCCGTGCCGCAGGTGAGATCGGCCTCATCCTTACCGGCGGCTACTCCCCCGTGCCCGAAGGGGTGATGGATGAAGGTGGTCTGGTGCTGCAAAAGCCCGGGGATTTGGGCGAGCATCGCGCGATCACCTCGGCGGTGAATGAGGCCGGTGGACGCATCGTCCTGCAGATTCTTCACGCAGGCCGTTATGCCAAGGTGTCCACCTGTGTGGCGCCGTCGGCCGGCAAGGCGCGGATCAACGTCTTTCCTCCACGTGCGCTGACGACCGAAGAGGTCTGGGCAACGGTCGAGAGCTTTGCGAACACATCGGCACTGGCAGAGCAGGCTGGCTACGTGGGTGTCGAAATCATGGGCTCCGAGGGCTACCTGATCAACGAGTTCACCGCAGCATTGACCAATCAGCGCGACGACGAGTTCGGCGGCGACTTTGATCGCCGGATCCGCTTCCCCCTTGAAATCGTGAAGGCCGTGCGGGCGCGGGTCTCGCCCGAATTCATGGTCATCTACCGCATCTCGTCCATCGACCTGATGGACGGGGGTATGACCGGCGAAGAAGTGGCCGAACTCGCCCGCCGGGTCGAAGCGGCGGGTGCCGACATGATCAACACCGGCATCGGCTGGCACGAATCGTCCGTGCCGACCATGGCAGCGCCGGTCCCGCGTGCGGCATGGATCGACGCGATCCGCAACGTGAAGCGTGCGGTCGGCATTCCGGTGATGGCGTCCAACCGCATCAATGCTCCTGATGTGGCTGAAGAGATCATCGCTTCCGGCGCTGCCGATCTGGTTTCGATGGCCCGTCCGCTGCTCGCCGATCCCGAGTTCGCCCGCAAGACGCGCGAGAACCGCGCCGACGAGATCAATACCTGCATCGCCTGCAACCAAGCCTGCCTTGACCGCATTTTTACCGACCGCGTGGCGACTTGCCTGGTGAACCCGAGGGCAGGGCGCGAGATCGAGTTCGACGATAGCAAGACCACCGCGCCCAAGCATTTCGCCGTTGTCGGTGGCGGGCCTGCCGGCATGGCCTTTGCGATCAATGCCGCGCAGCGTGGTCATCGGGTCACCTTGTTCGAGGCAGGCGATCAGCTCGGTGGCCAACTGAATATGGCTCGCAAAGTGCCGGGCAAGAACGAGTTCAACGAAATGCTGCGCTACTTCCGGGTCTCGCTGGAGCGCCTGAAGGTCGCGGTGCATCTGAAAACCCGAGCCGATGCGGAGGATCTCGCCGCGCGTGTGCGTTCGGGTGAGTTCGACGAGGTGGTGATTGCGACGGGCGTGATCCCGCGCGAGCCCGAGATCAAAGGCCTTGATCACCCGAAGGTGGTCAGCTACCTGGATGTGCTGGCCAACGGCGTGCCGGTGGGCAACAAGGTCGCCATCATCGGCGCGGGCGGAATCGGCTTCGACGTGGCCGAGTACCTGGTCGGCAGTGCCGAGGAGTCGCTCAAGCCAAAGGTATTCATGGATGCCTGGGGTGTGGATACGGCCATTCGCAGCGCGGGCGGGCTCAAGGCGCCTGCGCAGCACGGCACCGAGCGCGTCATCCACATGTTCCAACGCAAGCCCGAGTCACTGGGCAAGAACTTGGGCAAGTCCACCGGGTGGATTCTCAAGGCCAAGCTGCGCAAGGCAGGCGTGGCGATGACGGCCGGAGCAAGTTACCAGGCCGTTGACGACCAGGGCCTGCACTACAGCGTGAATGGCGAGGCTCGCGTATTGGACGCGGACACTGTCATCCTCTGCGCGGGACAGCTCTCGAACCGGACGCTGTTTGATGGTTTGGCCGAGCGAGGCGTCAAGCCCTACGTGATCGGCGGAGCCGATGTTGCTGCCGAATTGGACGCATTGCGCGCCATCGACCAGGCAACGCGTCTGGCCGTTTCGTTCTGACTTTGACAGCCCTAACTCAGAGACAAGCATGACGAACAAATTCAAACAAGGTCTTGACAAGAACCCGGCCAACTACCAGCCACTGACCCCGCTGGCGTTGCTCGACCGAGCGGCGGACATCCATCCAGACCGCATCGCTGTCATTCATGGCGAGCGGCGCTATACATGGGCCGCCTACGCCCAGCGTTGCCGCAGCCTGGCACGCGCGTTGATCGGCGCGGGCATCCAGCGTGGAGATACGGTCGCCATCCTCGCGGCCAATATCCCCGAGATGCTGGAGGCGCAGTTTGGGGTGCCCATGGCGGGCGCTGTCGTCAACTCCATCAACATCCGCCTGGACGCGGCGGCGATCGCCTTCATCCTGCAGCATTCCGAGACCCGGTTGCTGATGGTGGACCAGCAATTTGCCGAGGTGGCGCGTGCGGCGGTGAAGCTCTCCGGCTTGCAAATGGATGTGGTGGACATCCGTGCAAGCGACGTCCCAGACGCCGACCCGGTGGGTGTGATCGACTACGAGCGTTTCCTGGCCGATGCGCCTGCTGATGCGCAGCTGCGCTACCCCGAGGACGAGTGGGACGCCATCGCGTTGAACTACACCTCGGGAACCACGGGCAACCCCAAGGGCGTGGTCTACCACCACCGTGCGGCCTATCTCAATGCGCTCGGCACCTCCCTCTATGCGCGGTTGAACGTAGGAGTCCCGGTCTACCTGTGGACCTTGCCGCTGTTCCATTGCAACGGCTGGTGCTATGCGTGGGCCCTGGCCGCCGTGGCCGGGACGAGTGTGTGCCTGCGCAAGGTGGTCGCGGAGGACATCTACGACGCCATCGGCCAGCATAGCGTGACGCATTTCTGCGGCGCCCCGGCGGTGCTCAGTTCGCTGATCGCAGGCAAGCCGCAGAACTGGAGCAAGCCAAGCTCCCCCATCTGGGTCGCCTGCGCCGGAGCCTCGCCGCCAGTGTCGGTGATCGCTCAAACCGAGGCCCTGGGCTTCGAGGTGCTGCACGTGTATGGCATGACTGAGCAGCACGGTGTCAACACCACCTGCGTGCCTCAGGATTCGTGGGCCGCCATGCCGGCTGAAGAGCGTCTGCGCCACATGGGCCGTCAGGGCGTTCGCACGGCGGTCGCGGGAGACATGATGGTGGCCAATCCCCATACCCTGCAGCCCGTGTCCCGCGACGGCAAGACGATCGGCGAGGTGCTTTTCCGAGGGAATCTGGGCATGAAGGGCTACCTCAAGAACCCCGAGGCTACGCGAGAGGCCTTCGAGGGTGGCTGGATGCACAGTGGCGATCTGGCCGTGGTGTATGAGGACGGCTACATCGAGATCAAGGACCGCTCCAAGGACATCATCATTTCCGGCGGCGAGAACGTCTCTTCCATCGAGGTCGAGGAGGTCCTGTTCACGCACCCGGCGGTGTTCCAGGCCGCGGTGGTCGCCGTGCCGGACGAGAAATGGGGTGAGGTCCCCTGTGCAGTGCTGGAGCTGCATCCGCAGCACGTCGGCACCTTGACGCAGGAAGAGGTCATCCAGTTCTGCCGCGCCAGGCTACCGGGTTTCAAGACGCCGAAGCACGTGCTCTTCGAGCCCATCGTGCGCACTGCCACCGGCAAGCTGCAGAAATTCAAGCTGCGCGACCACGTCGCTCAGGTCATCGCCAACCGCAATCACTGACTCAATTTATTTACAGGAGAGCATTCCCATGCGTGGACTCAAAGACAAAGTGGCCATCATCACTGGCGCAGCCGGCGGCATCGGGCGCAGCCTGGTGCAGCGTTTCCTGGAGGAGGGTGCGCGCGTCGCCGCACTGGATCTGAACCAGGCTGGCCTCGATGAAATCAAGGGCCAGTTCCAACAGTACGCGGGTCAGCTGACCACGGCTCAGCTGGATATCACGGATCACGACGCGGTTGCCAAGGCTGTGCAGAAGATCCACGCCGATCTCAAGCAGATCGACATCCTCGTCAACAACGCCGGCTGGGACGTGGCCAAGCAGTTTGTCGAGACCACGCCCGATCTGTGGGACAAACTGATCGCGATCAACCTCAAGGGCCCCCTGAGCCTGCAGCATGCCGTGGTGCCTTTCATGGTGGCGGCCGGCGGCGGCAAGATCGTCAACATCGCCTCCGATGCGGGGCGCGTCGGTTCGTCCGGCGAATCCGTCTACTCCGCATGCAAGGGCGGCATCATCGCCTTCAGCAAGACGCTGGCCCGTGAGACGGCACGCAGCAATGTGCGCGTCAACGTGGTGTGCCCGGGGCCCACCGATACCGCGCTGCTGCAGTCCTTCACGGGCGGCGGCGAGTTCGGCCAGAAGATCTACGACGGTCTCAAGCGGGCCATTCCCCTGAAGCGCCTTGGCCAGCCCGAGGACATTCCCGGCGCCGTGGCGTTCCTCTCCAGCGACGACGCCAACTTCATCACCGGCCAGGTCATCTCGGTGTCCGGCGGCCTGACCATGCACGGCTAACCCCACCAGGAGACGACCATGAGCAACTACACGGACATCCTCTACGAAGTGAAGGGCGGCGTTGCCCGCATCTCCATCAACCGTCCCGAAAAGTACAACGCATTTCGCGGCAAGACCTGCGACGAACTGATCGACGCGCTGCACCGTGCCGGCTGGGACAAGAGCATTGGCGTCATCGTGCTCACCGGCGTGGGCGAGAAGGCGTTCTGCACAGGGGGCGACCAGTCGGCCCATGATGGTGGCTACGACGGCCGGGGCCTGATCGGTCTGCCGGTCGAGGAACTGCAAGGAATGATCCGCGAGGTGCCGAAGCCCGTGATTGCCCGCGTCAATGGCTTTGCCATCGGTGGCGGCAACGTGCTGGTGACCTGCTGCGATCTCGCGATTGCTGCGGACACGGCTCAGTTCGGCCAGGTCGGCCCGAAGGTCGGCTCGGTGGATCCCGGCTTTGGCACGGCCTATCTCGCCCGCGTGGTTGGCGAGAAGAAAGCCCGTGAGATCTGGTATCTGTGCCGCCGCTACAAGGCGCAGGAAGCGCTCGCCATGGGGCTAGTCAACGCTGTCGTTCCCATGGCGGAACTGGATGCCGAAGTCGATCGCTGGTGCCAGGAAATCATGGAAAAGAGCCCGACAGCGATTGCCATCGCCAAGCGCTCCTTCAACGCCGATTCGGATTCGATCCGTGGTATTGGCGGCCTGGGCATGCAGGCGCTGGCGCTGTACTACGGTACCGAAGAGTCTCACGAGGGTGTCAAGGCGTTCCTGGAGAAGCGCAAGCCGCGTTTCCGTCCCCAATCCGACGAAGGCAGCCAGGCATGAGCGCGGAGCTGACCTACCGTGATGGTGTCGCGATCCTGACGCTGAACCGCCCGAAGGCCTTGAATGCGCTGAACGCCGAGATGGTCGGAGAGATCTCCAACCGTCTTGACGAGGTCGCGGTATCGGACGCCCGGGCACTGCTCATCGTTGGTGCAGGCGGCGGCAAGTCCTTCTGCGCGGGCGCCGATGTGAGCGAACTGCAGGGCAAGAATGCCGGCGAGCAGCGCGAAACCGCACGGCGTGGTCAGTTGGCGTTCGCCAAGCTGGACAGCCTGCGCATTCCTTCCGTCGCAGTCATCACTGGCGTGGCGTTCGGGGGCGGGCTCGAGCTGGCGATGGCGTGCACCTTTCGGATCGCGACGCCCACGTCGCGGCTCGGCCTCCCCGAGATCAAGCTGGGCCTGATTCCCGGCTACGGGGGAACGCAGCGGCTGCCGCGCCTGGTGGGCGTTGGGCGAGCTGTGGAGTTGATTGCCAGCGGCCGTGCGATCGATGCCCAGGAAGCAGAGCGCATCGGCCTGATCCATCGCATCGTCGAGGTCGAGGATCCGATCGATGCGGGAGTCGCCTATCTGAAGAGCCTCGGCGAGCCGTTTCCGGCGTCCCTGGGCCATGCGCTCGAGGCGATCCGGCATTCGCAGTCCATGCGCATGGAGGACGGGCTGCAGCAGGAGGCGGAGTGTTTCTCGGCGGCGACCCAGACCGGTGATGCCGTCGAAGGAGTCACTGCCTTCCTGGGCAAGCGCAAGCCTCTGTTCACCGGACACTGAGTGGTTTCCCCACGCAGTCTTTGATTCAGGGAGTCCCTATTTCCAGCGCATCTGATCTCCGGGAGCCAGCGCATTCGGCGGCAAGTCCGATGCTGGTGCGCTCGATGCCCCTTGTGTTCGTGGTCATCTGGGCCACGGGCTTTGTCGTGGCCAGGTACGGCATGCCGCATTCGCCGCCCATGAAGTTCCTGGCGGTTCGCTATGCCTTGTCCGTCGGCTGCTTTGGCATTTGGGCCGTTGCCGCCCGGGCGACGTGGCCGCGGGACGCCCGGAGCTGGCTGCACCTGAGCGTCACCGGGATGCTGATGCACGCCATCTACTTGGGCGGCGTGTGGGCCGCAGTGAAGATGGGGATGGGCGCGGGCCTGACTGCATTGCTCGTCGGGTTGCAGCCCGTTCTGACGGCGATCTGGCTTTCCCGCCGAGGCGGCAGCGTGACAAGAGCCCAATGGGTGGGGCTTGTTCTCGGACTGCTGGGATTGCTGCTGGTGGTTTGGGCAAAGCTGGGGTTCGGGGAGGTCGGCCCTGCCAGTTTGGGTTGCGCGTTGACGGCTCTGCTGGCCATCACCATGGGAACCCTGTACCAGAAGCGCTTCGTGGCTCCCTGCGATGTTCGGACCGCCAGCTTCATCCAATTGCTGGCGGCGTTTGTGGTGACCACACCTCTGGCGTTGCTGGAAACGGAGCCGATGCGGTGGGTCGGCGCCGCTGGGGGCCTGAATTCGGAGCTGGCGGGGGCCATGGCCTGGTCCGTGCTGGGGCTGACGTTGGGAGGCAGCTCTTTGCTGTATCTGTTGATCCAGCGAGGCGCCGCAACCTCCGTCACCAGTCTTTTCTACCTAGTACCTCCCACGACAGCGGTGATGGCGTGGGTGCTTTTTGGCGAGCCGGTCACGGGGCTGACGGTCGCCGGGATGGTCGTCACCGCAATCGGCGTCGGGATCGTCGTGCGCAAGCCGAACTGATTCCGATCACGTCCTGAAGGAGTTGAAGCATGACATTCAAGAACATTCTTTTCACGGTGGACAGCGGCGTGGCGCGCATCGTGCTGAACCGGCCGGAGAAGCTCAACAGCCTGGACGCCGAGACCATGGTGGAGCTCCATGAGGCCATGTCCCGAATTGAAGCCGACCGCCAGTTGCGGGTGCTGGTGCTTGGCGGGGCGGGACGTGCCTTCTGCGCGGGGCAGGATCTTGCCGATCCCGCCATGCAGGAGGTCGATGGCAAGTTGCCGGACATCGGCAATCTGGTGGAGCGGTACTTCAAGCCGCTGGTGATGCGCTTGCAGAGCCTGCAGGTTCCTACTGTCGCGGCGGTGCAAGGGTTGGCTGCGGGAGGCGGCGCATCCATCGCGCTGGCTTGCGATCTGGTGGTGGCCGCCCAATCCGCTTACTTTCTGCAAGCCTTCTCCAGGATCGGGCTGACGCCGGATACCGGCAGTACCTGGTTTCTCACGCGATCCGTTGGCACCGTGCGTGCTCTGGGTCTGGCAATGCTCGCCGAGAAGCTCCCAGCCGCGACGGCGGCTGAGTGGGGGCTCATCTGGCAGGTGGTCGAGGACTCGAAGTTCGCCGGCACCATCGATGCCTTGGCAGCACAAATCGCCCAGATGCCGACCAAGGCGTTGGTACGCACCCGGCAGTTGATGCATGCGGCCACCAGCCATTCGCTGGAGCAGCAACTGTCCATGGAGGCCAGCTTCATTCGCGAAATGGGCTGGAGTGCCGACTACCGGGAAGGTCTGCAGGCGTTCTCCCAAAAGCGGCCCCCGAACTTCACCGGCGAGTGAGCGGCATGCTCTTGCAGCAAGCCCTTGCGATGTCTCAGGCAGCGGTACTTCACGACCGAGGCATCGCACACGGTTGGAGATCCGAATAAGAAATTTATCCATCTGTTTGCGTTGTTGAACGCAAGCGCTTCGCCACAGGAGGCACTATGAGTCAGTACACCCCACCTTTGCAGGACATGCAGTTCGTTCTGAATGAGCTCGCGGACCTGCATGAAATCGCAGCGCTGCCCGGCTATGGCGAGGCCACTCCCGACCTTGCTCGCGCAGTGCTGGAAGAGGCTGGAGTCTTTGCCTCGGAGGTCATCGCTCCTCTGAACCACTCGGGAGACATTGAGGGCGTTCGCCTTGAAGGTGGCGCGCCCCGTATGCCAGCGGGCTGGGCGCAGGCGTATGCGCGTTTCGTCGAGGCCGGTTGGCCTGCACTGTCCGCGCCTGAAGAGCAGGGCGGACAGAATCTTCCCGGCGTGCTGGCCGCTGCAGTCGAAGAAATGTGGAACAGCGGCAGCGTCGCGTTTGGCCTGCTGAGCCTGCTGTCGCGAGGCGCGGTGAACGTGCTGCGTCACGCTGGTTCGCCTGAACTGCAGCAGCGGTACCTGCCGCGCATGGTCAGCGGTGAATGGACCGGCACGATGGTGCTGACCGAGCCGCAGGCAGGCTCTGACCTTTCCGCCGTGCGCACCCGCGCCACCCGCGCGGCCGATGGCTCGTACCGGTTGCATGGCACCAAGATCTTCATCACCTACGGGGACCACGATCTGGTTCCGAACGTGGTGCATCTGGTGCTTGCGAGGGTCGAAGGCGCCCCGGCCGGAACCAAGGGGATCTCGCTGTTCGCGGTGCCGAAGGTGCTGGTCAATGAAGATGGTTCGCTGGGCGAGCACAACGACGTGCGAGCAGTGTCGATCGAGCGCAAGCTCGGCCTGCATGCCACGCCCACGTGCGTCATGGCTTTCGGCGACGGTGCGGGAGCGGTCGGCTATCTGGTCGGTGAGGAGAACCGCGGGCTGGAGTACATGTTCATCATGATGAACTCGGCGCGCTTCGCCGTGGGCCTGGAGGGCATTGGGCTGGCCGAACGCGCTTACCAGAAGGCCAGGGCATATGCGCGGGAGCGGGTTCAAGGCGTGGAGCAAGGCGGTGAGACCAGCGCCAAAGTTGCGATCATCCGGCACCCCGATGTGCGCCGAATGCTGTTGAGCATGAAATCCCGGATTGAGGCCATGCGCGCGCTGGCGGCGGTGATGGCGGCAAGCATGGACCAGGCTGCGCTGAATCAGGATCCGGAAGTCCGGGATGCCCACCAGGCCTTCGTCGAACTGATGATGCCGGTCGCCAAGGGGTGGTTCACGGAAACCGGTCTGGATATCGCCTCCATGGGGATCCAGGTTCACGGCGGCGTGGGCTTCATCGAAGAAACCGGAGCCGCGCAGTATCTCCGCGACGCCCGCATCACGACGATCTATGAGGGCACGACCGGCATCCAGGCGATGGATCTGGTGGGACGCAAGATCGGCCGCGATGGCGGACGCGCGATTGGTGCGGTGATCGTGCGTATGCGGCAGGTCCAGGCTGACCTGGAATCCCATGCGCATGCCGAACTCCGCGCCATTGGTGCTCAGTTGAACAAGGGTATCGGCGACCTCGAGGCAGCAGTGGAGTCGCTTGTGAAGTCTTGGGAGGGCGGTCCCAAGCCTGCCCTGGCGGGTTCTGGTCCGTTCCTGGAACTCCTGGGCATCGTCGCGGCTGGATGGCAAATGGGACGGGCCGCATTGGCTGCCGACCGCCTCCTCGCATCGGATCCTGGCTCGGACTTCTTGACCTACAAGATTTTGACCTGCCGCTTCTACGGTGACCACGTTCTTTCCAAATCGGCGGGGCTGCGGCATGCAATCGTCTCTGGCTCGGGCGCCACGCTGGAGTTCTCTGACGCAGCGTTCTGAAGAGGCAATTGCTTGTATTGCAGACGCGGTCACTCTCTGTGCCGTGAACCTGCGAATGCTGCAATCGGCCAGTCAAGCGGCCTGAATCTGCGGGAAGCCCCGGTGGGGATTCTCGTTGGGAATGCCGCCTGCGAAACCGTCGCTCTATCTCATGCCGCTGCAGGTGTTCATTCCGGGATACCCGCCAGTGAGGGATGGTTGCTAGAGGCGGTGAAGAGAAGAGGTTTGACGAAGTAGTTTCTTCAACGCTCCTTCGAGGGCAGGTGCACCGCTATGCACCAGAAGGAATGCCACATATCGAGAGGAGTATTCATGCAGTCAGCCCCCAGCGCAGCAATGCATCGCCGTGACGCCCAGTGCATTGGCATTCCCCGCGAAACCTTCCCGCTCGAAAAACGCGTCGCCACCGTGCCCGACGTGGTCGAAAAGCTCATTAAGCTGGGCTTCAAGGTCTCCATCGAATCCGGCGCGGGTGAAGCCGCCAACTTCAGCGACGATGCCTACCGCGCCGCCGGGGCCGAGGTGCTGCCGGACGCGGCCGCGCTGTGGGCCGCGTCGGACATCGTGTTCAAGGTGCGCCCGCCGAGCGAGGCCGAAGTCGGCCTGATGCGCGAAGGCGGCACGCTGATCGACTTCATCTGGCCCGCGCAGAACCCCGAGCTGATGCAGCAGCTGGCCGCCAAGAAGACCACGGTGCTGGCCATCGACTGCCTGCCGCGCACGCTCTCGCGCGCGCAGAAGATGGATGCGCTGACCTCCACCGCCGGCGTCTCCGGCTACCGCGCCGTCATCGAGGCGGCCAATGCCTTCGGCCGCTACTTCAACGGCCAGATCACGGCCGCGGGCAAGGTGCCTCCGGCCAAGGTCTTCATCGCCGGCGCGGGCGTGGCCGGCCTGGCTGCCATCGGCACGGCGGCCAACCTGGGTGCCATCGTTCGCGCCAACGACACGCGCGCCGAGGTGGCCGACCAGGTCAAGTCGCTGGGCGGCGAGTTCGTCAAGGTGGACTACGAGGAAGACGGCTCGGGCGGCGGCGGCTACGCCAAGGTCATGAGCGAGGGCTTCCAGGCTGCGCAGCGCAAGATGTACGCGGAGCAGGCAAAGGACGCCGACATCATCATCACCACCGCGCTGATCCCCGGCAAGCCTGCGCCCAAGCTCATCACCGCCGAGATGGTGCAGAGCATGAAGCCCGGCAGCGTGATCGTGGACATGGCCGCCGAGCAGGGCGGCAACTGCGAGCTCACCGTGCCCGGCGAGGCCGTGGTGCGCCATGGCGTGACCCTCATCGGCTACACCGACCTGGCCTCGCGCCTGGCCAAGCAGTCGTCCACGCTGTACGCCACCAACCTGCTGCGCCTGACCGAAGAGCTGTGCAAGGCCAAGGACGGCGTGGCCGTGGTCAACATGGAAGACGAGGCGATCCGCGGCCTCACCGTGGTCAAGGACGGCGCCATCACCTGGCCCGCACCGCCCCTCAAGCAGGCGCCCGCACCGGCGCCCAAGGCCGCGGCCGCGGCGGTGGCCGAGAAGAAGAACGGCCACGGCCATGGCGCGGGCGCGCCCATGTCCGCCAAGGCGCTGACCATTATCTTCGCCGTGGCGGCCGTGCTGTTCTGGCTCATTGGCGCCTATGCGCCCGCGGCCTTCCTGGGCCACTTCACGGTCTTCGTGCTGGCGTGCTTCATCGGCTACATGGTGGTGTGGAACGTGACGCCCGCGCTGCACACGCCGCTGATGAGCGTGACCAACGCCATCTCCAGCATCATCGCCATCGGCGCGCTGGTGCAGATCGCACCCCCCGAGGCGGGGACCAACGGACGGCCCGATGGGCTCATCATGTGGCTGGCGTTCGCCGCCCTGGTGCTCACGGCCGTCAACATGTTCGGCGGCTTTGCCGTCACGCGCCGCATGCTGGCCATGTTCCGCAAGTAGGCATCGCCACAACAAGAAGAACGAGGAGAGCACAACACCATGTCCCCAAGTCTCGCCACGGTCGCCTACCTGGGCGCCGCCATCCTGTTCATCCTCAGCCTGGGTGGCCTGTCCAACCCGGAGACCTCGCGCCGCGGCAACCTGTTCGGCATGATCGGCATGGCGCTGGCCGTGCTGGCCACGGTGTTCGGCCCGCGCGTCAGCCCCTCGGGCATCACCTGGATCGTCATCGCGCTGGTCATCGGCGGCGCCATCGGCCTGTACGCGGCCAAGGTCGTCAAGATGACCCAGATGCCGGAGCTGGTCGCGCTCATGCACAGCCTGGTGGGCCTGGCGGCCTGCCTGGTGGGTTTTGCCAGCTACATCGACACCTCGGTGCAGTTCCAGGGCGCGGAAAAGATCATCCACGAGGTGGAGATCTACATCGGCATCCTGATCGGCGCCGTCACCTTCTCCGGTTCGCTGATCGCCTTCGGCAAGCTCAACGGCAAGATCGGCGGCAAGCCGCTGCTGCTGCCGGCGCGCCACTGGCTCAACCTGGTCGCGCTCCTGGTCGTGATCTGGTTCGGCCGCGTGTTCCTGAACGCGCACGGCCCCGGCGCGGGCATGACGGCGCTGGTCGTGATGACCGTGATCGCGCTGCTCTTCGGCGTGCACATGGTGATGGCGATTGGCGGCGCCGACATGCCGGTGGTGGTGTCCATGCTCAACAGCTACTCGGGCTGGGCGGCCGCGGCCACCGGCTTCATGCTGAACAACGACCTGCTGATCGTCACCGGCGCGCTGGTGGGCTCGTCGGGCGCGATCCTGAGCTACATCATGTGCACCGCGATGAACCGCAACTTCATCAGCGTGATCGCCGGCGGCTTCGGCTCGGGCGCGCCCAAGAAGGCCGATGGTGGCGCCGCTGCCGCCGAGCCGCAGGGCGAGGCGGTGCCCATCAGCGCCGTCGAAACGGCCGAGCTGCTGCGCGAGGCCAAGAGCGTCATCATCGTACCCGGCTACGGCATGGCCGTGGCCCAGGCCCAGCACACGGTGAACGAAATCACCCAGACCCTGCGCGCCAAGGGCGTGGAAGTGCGCTTCGCCATCCACCCGGTGGCGGGCCGCATGCCCGGCCACATGAACGTGCTGCTGGCCGAGGCCAAGGTGCCCTACGACATCGTGATGGAGATGGACGAGATCAACGAGGACTTCCCCGACACCGACGTGGCCATGGTCATCGGCGCGAACGACATCGTGAACCCCAGCGCCCTGGAAGACCCGGACAGCCCTATCGCCGGCATGCCGGTGCTGGAAGTGTGGAAGGCCAAGACCAGCATCGTGATGAAGCGTTCCATGGCCTCGGGCTACGCCGGCGTGGACAACCCGCTGTTCTACAAAGAGAACAACCGCATGCTGTTCGGGGATGCGAAGAAGATGTTGGACGAAGGGCTGGCCGCGCTCAAAGGCTGAGGGCGAGTGTGCGAGTCGAGTCCGAGAACTGATACGACGACTGAATGGGCACGTATCTGCTCGGAGGATGTAAGGGTGGTGGGGGGCGTTCAGGAGTCCAGAACGAGAGGTTTGTGCAGCAAGTTCGCTTGCATCGGATGGCGATTCAATTCTCGAAGTGGGCGGACAG
>NZ_JAUZUQ010000018.1:0-96087 GCF_031844105.1 Acidovorax sp. PRC11
CTGCGATCCGACAGCAGCGCCAGCGCTTCCTCCTGAAGCGCTGGCGCTCGTTTCAAACACAACCCAACGGCAGCATTACTTCAACAATCCAAGCAACGCCTCCGCCGCCCCCTCCGACGACGCCGGATTCTGCCCCGTCACCAGCATCCCATCCGTCAGCACGAACGGCGCCCAGTCCGCGCCCTTGGCGTATTCGCCGCCATTGGCCTTGAGCATGTCCTCCACCAGGAACGGCACCACCTTCGTGAGCTGCACGCCCTCTTCCTCGCTGTTGGTGAAGCCAGTGACCTTGCGGCCCTTGACCAGCGGCTGGCCGTCCGGGGCCTTGGCGTGGCGCAGCACGCCGGGGGCGTGGCAGACCAGGGCCAGCGGTTTCTTGGCGGCGAAGGTTTTTTCGATCAGCGCGATGGATTGCGCGTCTTCGGCCAGGTCCCACAGCGGGCCGTGGCCGCCGGGGTAAAACACCGCGTCGAAGTCTCCGGCGCGCACGCTGGCGAGGGGCACGGTGGTGGCGAGCTGCTGCTGCGCGTCGGCATCGGCCTTGAAGCGGCGCGTGGCGTCGGTCTGGGCGCTCTCGTCATCGCTCTTGGGGTCGAGCGGCGGCTGGCCGCCTTCGGGGGATGCGAGGGTGACTTCCGCGCCCGCATCCTTGAAGACGTAATACGGCGCGGCGAACTCCTCGAGCCAGAAGCCGGTCTTCCTGCCGGTGTCGCCGAGGCGGTCGTGGGACGTGAGAACCATCAGGATGCGCGTGGGCGTGTTTGCCATGGGGAATTCGCTTTCGTGGAGTCGTCGTTCGGACAATGCTCCACCGTAGCGCAATTCCCCCGGCACGCGCAGCCAGGGCGCCGGGTTTGCGGCACCGGCCTACAGGCGGTGTACAGGCGGTTTACAGGCGATTGCCTGCGGGAACCGTTCAGTCCAGCTTCACGCCGGCCGCCTGGATGATCGGCCCCCAGCGCTTGGCCTCGCCGCGCGCCATGGCGCGGAACTGTTCGGGCGTGCCGGGCAGCGCCTCCATCCCGAAATCCTGCATGCGCTTGACGACGGGCGGGGTGGCGAGCGCCTTGTTGATCTCGCCGTTCAGGCGGGCGACGATGGCAGGCGGCAGGCCAGCCGGGCCGAGCACGCCCTGGAAGGCGTACACCTCGGCATCGGGCACGCCCACTTCGGCGAGCGTGGGCAGCTGGGGCAGGCTGGCGGCGCGGCGGCCGGAGCCGATGGCAAGCGCGCGCACCTTGCCCGACTGGATCACCGGCAGGCCGGCCGCGAGGTCGAGGAACATGCACGGCACCTGCCCGCCCATCACGTCCTGCAGCGCGGGCGCGGCGCCGCGGTAGGGGATGTGGGTGAGGAAGGTCTTGGTGCGGTTCTTGAACATCTCCATCGCCAGGTGGTGCGGCGAGCCGTTGCCGGGCGATGCGTAGTTGAGCTTGCCCGGGTTGGCGCGCGCATACGCGATGAATTCCTGGAAGGTGCGCGCCTCGAAACCCGGGTGCACCACCAGCGCGAGCGGGAAGCGCGAGAGGCCGCCCACGTACGTGAAGTCCTTTTCGGGGCTGAAGGGCAGCTTGCTGAACAGGTGCTCGTTGTAGGCCAGCAGGGCGTTGTCGGCGGACATCAGCGTGTAGCCGTCGGCCTTGGCGGTGGCGACCAGTTGCGCGCCGATGTTGGTGGAGGCGCCGGGGCGGTTGTCCACCACGATCTGCTGGCCCAGGGGCACACGCAGCGCCTCGGCCACGGTGCGGGCGAGCACGTCGGTGCCGCCGCCGGCCGGATACGGCACGACCCAGCGGATCGGCTGGTTCGGGTAGTCGGCCTGGGCACGGGCGAAGGGGTGGGCGGCCAGGGCGGCCACTGCGGCGGCGTGGCCGAGCAGGGTTCTGCGGTGCATGGGGTTGTCTCCTTGTTGTGTTGAAGTTTTTGGATCAGCGGGCCGGGGTGTCGGCGGCGGCAGCTCCCTGCGCGGGCCATTGCACGCGCTCCACGCGGAAGCCTTCGCGCGCCAGCAGGGCCGGCAGCCCGCGGGGGCCCACCATGTGCAGCGCGCCCACGGCCGCGAACACGCTCTGCCCCGCGCGGTGCTCGGCCGCGATGGAGCGCGCCAGGCCCGGGTTGCGGTCCACCACGAGCTGCTCGAAGGCTTTTTTCTCTTCGGGCGTGCGCATGCAGTCGCACCACTGGCCATAGCTCTCCAGCAGTTGGGCGCGGCCGTCCGCCCAGGCGGTCGCCAGGGTGGTGAGCGTGTCGCGCGCGGCGGGGCCTTCGAGCTGCTCCAGGCCCGTGGCGACGGCGGCGGCGGTTTCCTGCGGATCGTTGGAGGCCAGCACGCCCACCTGCAGTTCGACCGATTCCAGCGACACCACCGGCTTGCCGAGCCCGCGGGCGAGGCCCGAGAGCACCAGATCGATGCCGTAGGCCGGGTCGATGCCGTCGCGCCGCGCGGCCATCACGGCGAGCGACGCGACCTGCAGCTCGGGCCGCAGTTCCGCGAGCGACGGATCGGCGCAGGCGGCATCGCGCTGGGCGGCGAGCCGGCGGGCCAGCGCGGGCGGCAGCGGCGGCGTGCCGGCCGGCGCACGCATGGCGGCCTGCAGCGCGCGGGCCACGGCGGGGTCGAGCAGGTCCAGCTCCAGCGCCACGCGGTCGCTCGCGCGCACGGCGGCCAGCACCGTCGGGCCGGGCAGCATCCAGTCGCGTTTGGCGGCGTGCACCGTGCCATAGAGCCAGCTGGTGCGGCCGCCCTGCTCCACGCGCCAGAGCAGGCCGTGGTCGCGCGCGGCGCGCAGGGCCTGCGGGATGGCGGCGGGGTCGAGCGGTTGCGGCAGCGGCGGGCAGTCCGCGCGCTGTGCCGCTGCGGCGGGTGCCGGTGCAGCGGATGGGGCCTGGGCCAGCGTCAGCGCGGGCACCGCGAGGCTCCAGAGCCCCGCGGCGATCCGGCGGCGCAGGGCGCGGAGCATCATCGCGCGGCCGGCTCGGCGATGGCCTGGTCGATCGCGCCGAACACGCTCTGGCCGGCCTTGTTCTTCATCTCGATGCGGATGGTGTCGCCGAACTTCATGAATTCGGTGGAGGGCTTGCCGTCCTGGATGGTTTCGATGCAGCGCTTCTCGGCGATGCAGCTGTAGCCCTTGGGCCATTCCATGCGGCCGCCCTGATCCACGCCTTTGTTGCTCACCGTGCCGCTGCCCACGATGGAGCCGGCGCGCACGTTGCGGGTCTTGCAGATGTGGGCGATCAGTTGCCCGAAATGGAAGGTCATCTCCGGGCCGGCATCGCACATGCCGACCTTGCGGCCGTTCCAGGTGGACTGCAGCGTGAGGTTCAGGCGGCCGCCCTCCCAGGCATCGCCCAGCTCGTCCGGCGTGACGGCCACGGGGCTGAAGGCGGTGGCGGGCTTGGACTGGAAGAAGCCGAAGCCCTTGGCCAGCTCGGCCGGGATCAGGTTGCGCAGCGAGACGTCGTTGGCCAGCATCACCAGGCGGATGCCGTCGAGCGCCTGCTCGGGCGTGGCGCCCATTTTCACGTCGCCGGTCACCACGGCGATCTCGGCCTCGAAATCGATGCCCATGGCTTCGCTCGGCACCACCACGTCGTCGCAGGGGCCCAGGAAATCGTCGCTGCCGCCCTGGTACATGAGCGGATCGGTGTAGAAGCTCTCGGGCACTTCGGCGTTGCGCGCCTTGCGCACCAGCTCGACGTGGTTGATGTAGGCGGAGCCGTCCGCCCACTGGTAGGCGCGCGGCAGCGGGGCCATGCAGCGCTCGGGCTCGAACGGGAAGGCGTGCGGCGCGCGGCCCGCGTTGAGCTGGTCGTAGAGGTCCTGCAGCTGCGGCGCGAGGAAGCCCCAATCGTCGAGCACCTGCTGCAGGCGGCTCGCGATGCCGGTCGCATAATGGGCCGTGCCCAGATCGCGGGAGACGACGACCAGCTGGCCGTCGCGGGAACCGTCCTTGTAGGTGGCGAGTTTCATGGGGGCTGCGTCTCCTGGTGTGTCCGGTCGCGCCGGCCCGGGGCCTGGCACGAATTACGAATGGTTAAATTGATTTAACTAAACAAAACTCCAGGAATTCTATTGCAGATGGACAAGGAACGGGCGGGCATCCAATCGGTCGAGGTCGGCTTCGCGCTGCTCGAAGGCCTCACGCGCAGCCGGGGCCCGCTGATGCTCAAGGACCTGGCCGCCGCCGCCGGCATGAGCGCGGCCAAGGCGCACCGCTACCTGGTGAGCTTCCAGCGCATGGGCCTGGTCGCGCAGGACCCGCGCACCGCCCGCTACGACCTGGGCCCGGCGGCCCTGAAGCTCGGCCTGGCGTCGCTCGCGCGGCTGGACCCGGTGCGGCTCGCCCGCGAGCGCCTGCCGGCCCTCATGGAAGACCTCCAGCAGACGCTGGCGCTGGCCGTCTGGGGCAACCGGGGCCCGACCATCGTCCACTGGGAGGAATCGCACCAGTCCGTCACGGCCAACCTGCGGCTGGGCGACGTGATGCCGCTGCTGTCCTCCGCCACGGGCCGCTGTTTCACGGCCCATCTGGCGCCCGACGTGACGGCCGGCCTGGTCGCCGAAGAGCTGGCCGAAGCCGCCCGGCGCGGCCGCAAGGACATTCCCGCCACGCCCGAGGCGCTGCAGCCGATGCTGGAGGAAGTGCGCCAGCGCGGCTCCGCGCGCGTGGTGGACACGCTGCTGCCGGGCATCGTCGCCTTCTGCGCGCCGGTGTTCGATGCGGACGGGCACCTCGCGCTGGGCATCACCACGCTGGGCTCGGTGGCCACGTTCGATCCGGAATGGGGCGGCGCCATCGACGCGCCGCTGCGCGCCATGGCGGACAAGCTCTCGGCCGATCTGGGCTACGGGCAGGCATGAGCTGCGTGCCGAACGCCCGCGGCCGGTGCGCCCGGCGGGTGCTCCCATGCACCGACCTGTGGGCCCTGTGCCGGAGGAGCCGCCGCTGATGCCGCGCCGCGCCCTGGCGGCGCTCACCGTGCTGGTGGCCGCGCTGCATGCCCTGGTGCTGTTCGGCCTGCCGCGCTGGACGGGCGGCCCCGATGCCCCGCGGGACGAGCGCATGGCGTTCCATACGCGCATGCTGGAGCCGGCTCTACCCTTGCCCTCGCCTGCTCCGGAGGCTGCGGAGCCCGCGGCCCCTGCTGCGGTGGCCCAGCCCGCGCCCGCACCGAAGCGCGCGGCGGCGCCCCGGCCCCGGCCCGCGCCAGCCCGCAAGCCGGCCGCGCCGGCACCCGAAACCGCCGCCGACAGCGCACCGCCACCGGACGCGTCGCCTTCCCTCCCATCCGCCACCGTCGCGGAGCCCCCGGCCGATGCCGCCGCCATGCCCGCACAGGCATCGCCTGCGGAGGGCTCTCCGGCCGACGACGGCACTACCCCCGCAGCCGCGGACAGTGCGGCCCCCCCGCCCTCCGCCGGGGCCGTGGCTGCCGCTCCCGCGCCGATGGCATCCGCGCCCGCCAGCGCCGCGTCGTCCACCGCCGTCGCCGCTGCGCCCGCCGCCTCCGCCAGCGCCCCGGACGACCTGCGCAACGCCGGCGTGGAGATCCGCCCGCCCAACGGCCCCGCCACCGACGCGAGCGCCCATCCGCCGCCCGTGCAGCTGCCGCCGTCCGTGCGCCTCACGTTCGAAGTGAGCGGGGAGGCCAAGAAGTTCAATTACCGCGCCAGCGCCACGCTGGCCTGGAAGCGCGACGGCGACCACTACGAAGCCCGCCAGGAGATCAAGGCCTTCCTGCTCGGATCGCGCTCGCAGAGCAGCACCGGCCTCGTCACGCCCGCGGGCCTGCAGCCGCAGCGCTTCGTGGACCAGGCCCGCAACGCGCAGACGGCGAGTCTGGATTTCGCGGCCGGGCGCGCCACGTTCAGTGGCGGCAATGCGCCTGCCGCCATCGCCGCGGGGGCGCAGGACCGCCTCAGCGTGTTCATCCAGCTCGGCGCGCTGCTGGCGGCCGCGCCCGAGCGCTATCCGGACGGCACCCGCATCACCCTGACCACCGTGGGCGCGCGCAACGCCGACCGCTGGGCTTTCTCGATCGAAGGCACCGAGATGCTGGACCTGCCCATCGGCCCCACGCCCGCGCTCAAGCTGCAGCGGCTGCCCCGCCGCGATGCGCGCGATGCGGACCAGAAGGCCGAACTGTGGCTGGCCCCGTCGCTGGGTTTTCTGCCGGCGCGCATCCGCATCACGCAGGGCAACGGCGACTACGCCGACCTGCAGTTGTCGAACAAGGGCAATCCCTGACCCCTGATGTGCGCTGTGTGCGCCACGCGCCTCCATAGAACCACACGGGCGGGAAGGCAGCCGCGATGCCGGGCCCGTGTGCGGTTTCGCCCACAGCTTCGTGGGATGGATACTCGACTTCGCCCCACACCCCGCACGGTCGGGTTTTTCATGAAATACTGGGGCCACGCATCCAAACCCAGCAGGCGCTCCGCCCGGCCACCGCCGGACCGGCACGCCGGATGCATGCACCGGGCCCCGCGGGTCTTGAACTTCGCGGTCCGGGTGGTCATCTGACCCAAGTAAACACGACGATTTGATTCGATTCGACCGATTCGATGGATTGTTTGACCGACAGGGGAACGCCAATGCACATGCTCTACGACTCCGACTCCTTCGTGGTGGTCCACATGCAGCCCGATACGGCCACCGCCGAGGCCGAGGCCCCTGCGGGCGTGCCGCCCGTGCACCAGCTGGTTCGCCACGGCTTCGAGATCGTCGACAAGCGGTCCGGCAAGGAGGTCTACCTTGACGGCTCGTGGGCCGAGATGTTCCAGCAGCAGATCATCGCTTGGCAGCGCGACACCCCGACCCAGGAAGAGGTGGACGACACGCTCGACGGGTACGTGGGGCTGGCACAGAATCCGGTGGTGATGCACTGATCTTTTGCACGCCGCTTGTCATGCGCACTGACACGCACCTTCGGGTGCGTTTTCTTTTTGGCGGCGCGCACTCTATCAATCCTGCCAGTGCCGGTACTCCCGGACATGGCCATCCGCTCCCACCACTTCCACCAGGCCTCCCAGCCGGAGGCGGTATTCCACACCGTCCACTTTCGCTGCGTAGTAGCACGGTAGCCACGGGTACTCGCTCCATCGCGCCATGGGAATCGCATCTGATCGGCCGAGCTTCTGGTTGAACTGCTCCGCGGTGAGATCGAAGTGCTCGCACAGCTCCCTTGATGTCCGCTGCTCGGTGGACTCCGTGATATTTTCAATGCGGGTGGCTTGGACGTTTAGAGGGGCGCGTATCCAGACGGCGGCCAAGGTTGCGAGTACACACAACAGCGCCAAGCCCCAACACACCCGTGCGGCCTTATTCAATGGTGCTCCTCCGCCAAACACTGAACCAACTTCTTCGGCATACATTGGTACGCCCGCTGAACTACGCACAAGCGGACGGCCACCTGGAAGCGTCAGGCCTCATGAATTCCGAAATGCAAAACATGTCCGTTTCGCTATGGACAGGAGTGACAGAGCAGCGTATGGCGGGGCCGTTAAACAGAAATCCTCAGCGGATTCACCATCAACCACCCCTGCGTCGCGCCATCTCCCGCCCCATCGGCGCCCATTCGCTCTCGCCCAACAACACCTGCGCCGCCGGATAAGCCACCGACTCCTCGCGCACGATGTGCTCCGCGTACAGCCCGGCGAAATCCTCCAGCACCTTCTCCTGTTCCGCTGACCAGGGCACCGCGCACTCAGCCCCTTCCGCCACCGCCGCCAGCAGCATGCGCGCCTCGGCCCATTGCCGCGCCATGGCGGCATGCTCGGCCTGGAGCGTCTGCACGAGTTCCACCACGGCGGCCGACCCGTGCGCCAGCAGCGGCGGGAAGACGTGCAGTTCCTCATCCTCGTGGTGCAGCGGCGCGGCGATGTCGAAATAGCGCAGCACATCGCGGGCGGCCTCGCGGGCCTGGGCGTCGGCGCCGTGGCGGCGCAGGTGGCCGCGCAGGCGCGCCAACAGCCCCAGCGTGCGCTGCACGCGCTCGTGGCAGGCGTGCAGCATCTCGAACGGCTGGTCGAAGCCCGCAGCAGGGCTGCGCAGGCCGGGAACCTCATGGGCATCGGCACTGGCACTGGCACCGGGCTCGGCATCGGTGGCTGTGCGCGCAGTCGCGCGGGAGGGCCGGGGCGGGAAGGGAACGGACGAGCGGATCATCAGAAAAAGCCTGTGGCGGGCTGGCATCGGCATGAAAAACCGGCGGCGGGGTCACGATGGGAGGCACTACTGCCGAGCATCCCGGCACCTACACTTTCGCCACCAGAAACCGTCAAGACAAAGAGGGCTCCCGACATGATCGACCATACCGGCGTCGCCGTCACCGACTTCGCTCAAAGCAAGGCGTTCTACACCCAGGCGCTCGCGCCGCTCGGCTACCAGTTGCTCATGGAAGTGAGCGCGGCGCTGACGGGCAGCACCGACATGGCGGGCTTCGGCGAGCCGCCCAAGACCGATTTCTGGATCAGCGGGGGCGGCCCCAACCGGCCTGCCATCCACGTGGCCTTCCGCGCGCCGAGCCGTGCGGCGGTCGATGCTTTTCATGCCGCGGCCCTGGCGGCGGGCGGCACCGACAACGGCGCGCCCGGCCTGCGGCCCCACTACCACCCGCATTACTACGGTGCGTTCGTGCGCGATCCGGACGGGCACAACATCGAGGCGGTCTGCCACGCGGCGGAGTGAGCTGATCCCGCACGAATCACAGGCCGGCGTCGGCTTGCTATGATTTCGCTATTCATTTTTTGAATAGCGATTCTGAGAGCCGCCCATGCACGCCTTTTCCTTCCGCCCCGGCAAGACGGCCCGCTCCGCGGTGGGCTCCGCGCTCTCTTCCTCGCTGTGGTCCGCCGCTCTGGCCGGCATGATCGCGTTGGCGCCCGCCGCCGCACAAGCGCAGGAGCTGATCGTCTCCGCGGCCGCCAGCCTGACGAACGCGTTCCAGGCCATCGGCACGGCGTTCGAGAAGGCGCATCCCGGCGCGAAGGTGACGTTCAACTTCGCGGCCTCCGGCCCGCTGCTGGCGCAGATCCGGCAGGGGGCGCCGGTGGACGTGTTCGCCTCGGCCGACCAGGAGACGATGGACCGCGCCGCGAAGGACCGGCTGCTGGCCGACGGCACGCGCGCCGATTTCGCGCGCAACACGCTGGTGCTGATCGTTCCCGCGTCTGCCACCGCCATTCCGCAGAAGCTGGCGGACCTCACCGGGGCCGGCCTGCGGCGCATCGCCACCGGCACGCCGGCCTCGGTGCCGGTCGGACGCTACACGATGGCCGCCGTGCAGGACGCGGGGCTGGCCGCGTCGCTGGAGCCGAAATGGATCTACGGCGAGAGCGTGCGGCAGGTGCTGAACTACGTCGCGCGCGCCGAGGTGGATGCGGGCTTCGTCTACCGCACCGATGCGCTGATCGACAAGAACAAGACGCGCATCGCCTTCACGGTGCCGACGGCCACGCCGGTGAGCTACCCGATCGCGCAGGTCGCGGCCACCAAGAACGCCGCGCTGGGCCGGGATTTCATCGCCTTCGTGCGCGGCGAGGCGGGGCAGAAGATCCTCGGCGGCTTCGGCTTCTCGCAGCCCTGATCGGCCACGCACCCGTTCGCCCGTGCTCGCCCCGCTCTGGCTCACGCTGCAGATCGCGCTGCTCGCCACGCTCGTGGCGGGGGCGGTGGGCATCGCGCTGGGCTGGTGGATGGCGCGGCGCGACTTCTTGGGCAAGGACACGGCGGACGCCCTGCTGATGCTGCCCATGGTGCTGCCGCCGACGGTGCTGGGCTACTACCTGATCGTGCTGATCGGGCGCAACGGCGCGATCGGGCAGTACCTCGACCGCTGGTTCGGCATCAACCTGATGTTCACCTGGCAGGGCGCGGTGGTCGCGGCCTCGCTGGTGTCGCTGCCGCTCATCTACAAGGCGGCGCGCGCGGCCTTCGAGGAAGTGGACGGCCGCCTGCTGCACGCCGCGCGCACGCTGGGCGCGGGCGAGTTCGAGGTGTTCGTGCGCATCTCGCTGCCGCTGGCAGTGCGCGGCATCGCGGCCGGGCTGATGCTGGCGTTCGCACGCGCGATGGGAGAGTTCGGCGCCACGCTGATGATCGCCGGCAACCTGCCCGGCAAGACGCAGACGCTCTCCATCGCGATCTACGACGCGGTGCAGGCCGGCAACGACGCGCAGGCGCTGTGGCTCACGCTGGTGATCTCGGTGGTCTGCGTGGCGGTGCTGGTGGCGTCGAGCCGCCTGCTGCGGGCGAGGCACTGATGGCGATGGACGGCGCCATCCTCGACCTGCACGTGCGGACGACGCTCGAGTCCCCGGGGCGCAGCTTCGCGCTCGACGCGTGCCTGCGCTCGGCAACGCAGCGCACCGCCCTGGTCGGCGCCTCCGGCTCGGGCAAATCCACGGTGCTGATGGCGATCGCCGGGCTGGCGCCGGGCGTGCACGGCCACGTGCGCGTGGCGGGCCGCACGCTGCTGGACACCGACCGCGGCATCGACCTGCCCGCGCGCGAGCGCCGCGTAGGCATGGTGTTCCAGGACTATGCGCTGTTCCCGCACATGACGGTGGAGCAGAACCTCGCCTTCGGGCTGTCCCGGCTCGGCCGGCGGCCGGACGCGGCGGGGCGGGATCGCATCGAGGCGCTGGTGCGGCAGTTCGGGCTGGAGACGCTGCGCGGGGCCTGGCCGCGCCACCTCTCCGGCGGCCAGCGGCAGCGCGTGGCGCTCGCACGGGCGCTGGCGCCGCAGCCCGGCCTGCTGCTGCTGGACGAACCGCTTTCCGCGCTCGACACGCAGCTGCGCACGCGCCTGCGCGGCGAACTCGCGGAACTGCTGGAGCGCGTGCAGGTGCCGACCCTGCTGGTCACGCACGACCCGAGCGACGTCGAGGCGCTGGCGCAGTCGGTGGTACACCTGGAGGCGGGGCGCGTCGTGCCGACGCCGGACTGAATGGCGCCCCTTAGAGCGGCTAACACGACCCAGCGAAGCGGTTCTGGCTAGGCGCCGCATCGCAGGCAGTACGAGTAGTACGACAAGATGCGGCAACGACGCCAGAAGGGTCGTGTTAGCCGCTCTTATCCGCAGCTGCCCAGGTGCCCGCACTGCGTGCAGTAATCGCACCCGTCCTTGCGGATCACCGCATGCGCGCCGCATTCCGGGCATTTGCGCCCCGCCATCGCGGGCGGCAGCCCCGGGGCGGCGGCCGGCGCATCCAGCGGCAGCTCCTGCTGGCGCATCGGGCCCACGGGCTCGGCCGCGCGCTGAGCCAGGATGTTCTGCACCGCGTAGGCGATGGCGGCCACTTCGGAGTCGTGCCAGAGCGGCACGCGGGCGCCGTCGGCCCGCGTGTGCGTGCCCAGGCGCACGGGGCCGCGGTCCCACGCGACCTTGCGCATGTCGCTGAGCGCGCGCTCCAGGAAGCCGCCGCGCGCGGCGAGCGAGAGCAGGCGCATGCTGGAGGTGATCCACTGCTGCGATTCGCCGCTCTGCCCCACGGGCATGAAGAACTCGATCGCGCGGTCCACCGTGCCGCCCTGGCCGTCGGGCACGGGCAGGAACGAGACGATCAGGTAGAGCGTCTTGCGGCCCTCCTGCGTCCAGTACTCCACCTTCTCGGCCACGGCGGAGAGCGCGCCCTTGGGGCGGCTTTCGATCACGGCACGCATCGGGTCCGCAGGGGCGGGGGCGAAGGCAGGAGCGGCGGCAGTGGACATCGCCGATGCCTGCGCTGCCGGCGCATCCGCCGCATCCGCCGCACCTGGCGCATCCGGCGGCGCAGCCGCTGCGGTCGCCGCGCCAGTCTCCGGCACAGCGGCCGGCGCTTCCAGCACGGCCCCCAGGATGGCATTCGGCCGGTAGGTGGCCAGGCCCTTGAGCCGCGCGCGCCAGGCGTGCAGGTAGAGGTTCTTGAAATCCTCGTAGGGATAGTCGACCGGCACGTTCACGGTCTTGGAGATGGCCGTGTCGATGAACGGCTGCACGGCCTCCATCATCGCGATGTGCCCGGCCGCGGGCATCTGCAGCGCGCTCACGAAGTAGTCGGGCAGCGCGTCCACGTCGCCGCCCAGCGCGCGGTAGAGGCGCCAGGCGTGGTCCTCCACCGCGTATTCGCTGGTGCTGCCGTCGGCCTCGCGCTTGCGGCGCGTGTACGTCCACGAGAACGGCGGCTCGATGCCGTTGGAGGCGTTGTCCGCGAAGGCGAGGCTCACGGTGCCCGTGGGCGCGATCGAGAGCAGATGGCTGTTGCGGATGCCGTGGGTGCGGATGGCCTCCTGCAGCGCGGCGGGCAGGCGGCTCGCGAAGGTGCCGGGCGCGAGATAGCCCGCGGCGTCGAACTTCGGGAACACGCCTTTTTCTTTCGCCAGCTCCACCGAGGCGGCATAGGCGGCATCGCGCATGCACTCGGCGATGCGCACGGCCATGGCGCGGCCCGCGTCGGCGTCGTAGCGCAGCCGCAGCATGGCGAGCGTATTGCCCAGGCCCGTGAAGCCCACGCCGATGCGCCGCTTGGCCGCGGATTCGGCCCGCTGCTGCGGCAGCGGCCAGAAGGTGACGTCCAGCACGTTGTCGAGCGCGCGCACCTGCGTGGCCACGCTGGCCGCGAACGCCTCGAAATCGAAGGCCGGCTCGCCGGCGAAGCCGAACGGGTGGCGCACGAAGCGCGGCAGGATGATGGGGCCGAGGTCGCAGCAGCCGTAGGGGGGCAGCGGCTGTTCGCCGCAGTTGTGCACGTAGAGGCCGTTGGCGTCGAAGGCATGGCAGTCGGCCACGGTGACGTCGTAGACGTCTTCGTGCCCGTCCGGCAGCACGTCCTGCACGGTGGCGGTGAAGGGCTCATGGTTCAGCGCACGTCGGTAGCCGGAGAGCGCCGTTGCCAGCCGCCCGGCCTTGTCCGCGTCTTCGAAGCCGATGCGTTCGGCGAAAACGCGCAGGTTGTCGCCGCTCACGACGAGCTCGTGCTGCGCACGTGTGGCATAGGGCTGCTGGCCGCCGCGCCCGTCGGGCAGCAGGCGCAACCCGGCCGTGCGCCGGTCCAGGTACAGCGAGGAGGCGATGCCCAGGCGCAGCAGCATGCGCTGCGCGGTCTGCAGCAACTCCAGGTCGCTTTGCGCGAGCCGCACGCTCACGCCCTTCTCCTGGCGCCCCTGCACCGAGCCATCGGTATCGAACAGGCCGCGCAGCAGGCCCACCGAGAACGCGGACGATGCGCGCTCCATGGCGGGGGTGATGACTTTCGCGCCGGGGCGCATGCCCATGCGCAGCGCCAGCGCACGCACGGCGCCGCTGGCCATGCGCCGCTCCGCGCAGGCCCCGCCGCTGCGCGCCACCGTGCGCTGGAATCCGCGGAAATCCGCCCGGTGCGACAGCGTCGCTGCGGCAGCCTCGGCGGCCCTCAGGATGCCGTGCGCGCCGCTGGAGGGCGCGGGCGCGCCATTGGCGACGAGCAGCGCATCGTTCTCTTCCGCAAGCCAGACGGAGATCACCGCCTTGTCGGCCTTCAAGGTGCCGTCGCCGATCAGCAGGCCCAGCAGGTAGCCTTCGGCCTCGGTACCCTCGCCGTTCCAGCCCGGCAGGGCGCGGTGGTCGTTCAGCACGATCTCGTCGCCGGGCTGCAGCGCGCCCGCGGCGATCCACTCCACCTCGCGCACGCAGCGGGTCTGCTTCGCCACGCGCCGCACCCGGTGGTCTTCCGTCAGCCGCAGCGTGTGGCCCTGGCGGGTGCGCAACCGCAGCACGGGCTTGTGGCCGGTGGCGAAGAAGCCTGCGCTCAGCGTGGGGAAGGCGCGCCCGTCCACGACGGCATTGAACGGCCTGCCGACGAGGTCGGCCACCTGCGCGGGGCCGGTGTCCGTCATCACCCAGGTGTCCGCCGTCACGCAGGGATTCGTCGCCGCGATGCTTTCGCAGTACGCCAGGTTGTTGTCGGTGTTGACGCGGTCGAGGAACAGGATGCCCGGCTCGGCGAAGTCGTAGGCCGAGCGCATGATCGTGTCCCACAGTTCGCGCGCGGGCAGCGCGCGGTAGACCCACTGGCCATCGGCGCGCTGGCGGGCGCCCTCTTCGCGCAGCGCGGCGCCGGGGCGCGCGGGGTGCACCAGCTCCCACGGCGCATCGTCCAGCACGGCCTGCACGAAGGCATCCGGCACGCCGACGGAGACGTTGAAGTTGTTCCAGCGGCCCGGCGTGCGCTTGGCGGTGATGAAGTCCAGCACGTCCGGGTGGTCGATGCGCAGCACGCCCATCTGCGCGCCGCGGCGCGCGCCCGCGCTCTCCACGGTGGCGCAGGATTGGTCGAAGACGTTGATGTAGCTGCAGGGCCCCGAGGCCATCGAGGCCGTGCCCTTCACTTCGGCGCCGCGCGGGCGGATGCGCGAAAAGTCGTAGCCCACGCCGCCGCCGCGCCGCATGGTTTCCGCGGCTTCGCGCAGCGCTTCGTAAATGCCGGGGTAGCCGCCCTCGTCCAGGCCCTGGATGCAGTCGCCCACGGGCTGCACGAAGCAGTTGATGAGCGTGGCCTGGATGTCGGTGCCCGCCGCGCTCATGATGCGCCCCGCGCCGATCGCGCCGGCCCGCAGGTTGGCGAGGAAGCGCGCCCCGATCGCCTCGCGCACCGGCGGCGCCTCCACCGAGGCCAGGGCACGGGCGACGCGCCGGTAGAGCGTCTCGGCATCGGTCTCGCCGGGCTTGAGGTATTTTTCGCGCAGCACGTCGAGGCTGATGGGCTGCTCGGGCAGGCGGGGCGCCGCATCGGGCGCGAGGGAGTCGATCGGATCGCGTTGCATGGGTTCCAGTTTCCCGAGGAGGCGCCAGCCGGGGAGCGCCGGATCACGGCCAAACCGTCTTTCTACTCCTGCGCCGTGTCGCCGCACTGGGCTATGTCAACGTCGTCGCAAAGGATTTGTCCGTCGTGTTCGACGTAGGGTGCATAGGGGCCGGTGCCGCTGTGGTCGGCGCTCGAAGCGGCCACGAAACCGGCCTGCTCCAGGTCGAAGACATGCACCTCGCCCTCCTCGATCACGTAGTGCCAGCCGTGCAGCGTGAGATCTCCCGCCTGCACGCGCCGCCGCACCATGGGGTAGTCCATGAGGCGTTCGAGCTGCAGCACCACGGCGCGCTGCTCGGTGCGCCGCAGGGCCTCGGGCGTGGCCTGCACGGGCAGCACGGCTTCGCGGCCGAGTTCCAGCCAGCGCTGCAGGTTGAGGGCCTCGGCCGGCACTTCGCCGTAGAGCGCCTTCACCGCGCCGCAGTGGCTGTGTCCGCACACGACGATGCGCCGCACCTGCAGGCTGAGCACCGCGAATTCGATGGCGGCGGCCGTGCCGTGGTGGCCGTGCGAGCCGTCGTAGGGCGGCACGAAGGCGCCCACGTTGCGCACCAGGAAGAGTTCGCCCGGCCCCGTGCCGGTGAGCAGATGCGGCACCAGGCGCGAATCGGAGCAGCCGATGAAGAGCGTGGTGGGCCGCTGGCCCTGCGCCACCAGGTCCTGGAAGCGCTGGCGGTAGCGCGGGAACGCATCGTCGTGGAAGCGCCGCAGGCGCTGCAGCAGCTCGTCGGGCATGGCGTAGCGGTCCTCGCTAGCGCTACTGCACGAGCGGGGTGTCGGCGCCTTCCAGGTCCACGCCCTGCAGCGCGGCCTCTCCGGCGAGCACCTGCAGGTACTGCCGCAGCGCATTCACCCAGGCCTGCTGGCGCAGCGCGAGCGCGACGGCCTCGCGCACCTCGCCGTAGCCGCGCTGGCGGCCCGCGTCGCGCGCCACCACTTCCACCACGTGCAGGCCGAAGCGGCTGTGCACGAGGCGCGGCAGCACGCCCACTTCGCTGGCGCCGAACACCTCGCGTGCGAACTCGGGCGCGCAGTCGCCGTGCGCCAGCCAGCCCAGGTCGCCGCCTTCCGATCCCGTGGGGCAGTTGGACCACTGCCGTGCGGCACGCGCGAAGGCCTCGCCGCCGTCATGGGCGCAGCGCAATTGCAGCAGTTCGGCCTCGGCGCGTTCCCGCAGGCGCTGCACGTCCACGCCCGGCGTGACGGCATAGAGGATGTGCCGCAGGTGCACGCGCTCGCCGTCGCGGTAGCGCGCGGCGTGGGCCTCGTAGTGGCGGCGGCAGGCCTCTTCCGACGGATCGGGCACGGCGAGGGCCTGTTCCAGCAGCGCCTCGATGGCCTGGGTCGCGGCTTCGGAGGTGGTGCCGTCGTCGGCGGGGGCATCGCCCGCCGCCAGCAGGCCGGCGCGCTGAGCGGCCTGGCGCAGCAGCTCGGTGCAGGCGCGCTGGCGCAGCGTGTCGGCATCGGGCGCATCATCGGCGCGGTGCAGCGCGATGCCGTTCACCGAAGCGACCGGGCCCGGGACGGCCGGTGCGGGCGAGCCGGGACCATGCCCGAGAAGGTCCGCATCGAAGCCGGGGGCGGTGTCGATGGCGGCATCCGTGGCGGTACCCGCACCGGAGCCGCAGCAGCCGGTGGAGGCGGGAGAGTCTTGGCAGGTGCAGGACATGGTGTGCTCCGGTGAGAAAAGCCGCTAGCGCGTGGCGCGCGGGTTGTCGATGGCGCGGGCCACGTCGGGCGACGGCACGGCGCTGGGCTGGCCCGGCAGGTCGTGGCCGCGCGGCACGTTCATGCGGCGCGAGCGCACCACCTGCGGCGCGCGCAGCAGGTAGGCGACGGTGCCGAAGCCGCTCCAGACGTGCACCAGCCGGCTGAACGGGAAGAGCAGGAAGATCGTCATGCCGAACACGATGTGGAACAGATAGGGCCAGGGCAGCACCGCGAGCGCGGTGGCATCCACCGGCCGCAGCGTGACGATGCGCTGCGCCCAGTCGGCCAGGATCAGCATCACGCTGCCGTCGGTGTGCTGCAACGAATACGGCAGCGTGACGAGCCCCACCACCAGCTGCACCCACAGCACCACGAGCACCGCGATGTCGGCCGCGTGGCTGGTGTGGCGGATGCGCGGATCGAACAGCCGCCGCCACAGCAGCATGCTGAGGCCGGCGAAGCACATCGCGCCC
Source organism: Acidovorax sp. PRC11 (assembly GCF_031844105.1). Taxonomy (NCBI): domain Bacteria; kingdom Pseudomonadati; phylum Pseudomonadota; class Betaproteobacteria; order Burkholderiales; family Comamonadaceae; genus Acidovorax; species Acidovorax sp. PRC11. The sequence continues at coordinate 17,011 of NZ_JAUZUQ010000018.1, forward strand.
GCCACGCCGCCGGCCGACACGGCCATCATCTGCTTGGCCGAAGCACTCATGAAGAGGCCGTACACGCTGTGCGGCGTGAGCAGGCCCACCAGGTGACCGAAGAACAGGAACAGCACGCCGAAGTGGAACAGGTTGCTGCCCCAGCGCAGCAGGCCGGCGCGCAGCATCTGCGAGGAATCGCTCTTCCAGGAATACTGGTTCTGGTCGAAGCGGATCAGGCTGCCCACCACGAACACGGTGAAGCAGACATACGGGTACACCTGGAACAGGAAATCATGCAGGGCGGCGGTCATGGGTTCGCTCCTCGGGATGCGCCGGAGCCTCCGGCGCGGACGATGTGGATGGGCTGGGGCTGGGAGGGCTGGCCGGCGCGGGCCTGGCCGAGGTTCGCGCAGCCGTCGAAGGCCGCGGGCTCGGTCCAGCTCTCGTCGATGCCGGGCTCGGGTGCCGCCTTCGCGGGCGCGGCGGGCACCTCGGGCACGGGCTGGCCCGCCAGCTCCAGCAGCGCGGCGAACACCGCCGCGTAGGCCTGCGCATAGGGCGCCGCCTGCGCGCTGCCGCGCTGCACGAGGGCGCCGTGGATGGCGGCCAGCAGGTGCGCGATCTCGCCGAGGAAGGCCCGCGCCTCGCGCGGCGGCTGGGTGGAGACGAACTCCAGCACCGCCGGCAGGTAGTCGGGCAACTCGTCCTCGCGCAGCAGCAGGCCGGCGCGGGCGTAGGTCTCGCCCAGGTCGATCATGGCGGGGCCGCGGTCGCGCGAATCGCCGTGCACGTGCTCGAAGAGGTGCAGCGACGTCGCGCGCCCGCGGTCGAACAGTTCCACGTAGGCGGTCTCGGCATCGAGCGGATCGCCCGTGCCGAGCAATTCCAGCAGGCCGGCGATCTGCGCGCGGCGCGGTACGGCCAGCGCGGCATCGGCATCGAGCAGCGCGGGCAGTTCCGCGAGGTGCGCGCGCAGGCCGGCGCCGGGATAGTCGAGCAGCGCGCCCAGTACGCGCAGCGTGGCGCTGCCGGGATGGCGGCCGGCGATGGCCGCCTGGGCGGAGCGCAGGTCGGTGGTGGCGCCCATGTCAGACCTCCGCGCGGATGGGAATGGTGCGCTTTTTCTCGGCACCGAACAGGCTCACGTCGCTCACGCCGTCGGAGCAGCCGTTGCCGAAGCTGAAGCCGCAGCCGCCGCGCACGTTGAAGGCGTTCTCCGCATACTCGCGGTGCGTGGTGGGGATGACGAAGCGGTCTTCGTAGTTGGCGATGGCCATGGTCTGGTACATGTCCTCCACCTCCTCCTGCGTGAGGCCCACCTGCGCGAGCACGTCGAGGTCGGTGCGCTGCTCCACGTGCTTGGCGCGCTGGAAGGCGCGCATGGCGAGCATGCGCTCGAGCGCGCGCACCACCGGCGCGGTGTCGCCGGCCGTGAGCAGGTTGGCGAGGTACTGCACGGGAATGCGCAGCTGGCCCACGTCCGGGATCAGGCCGTTGGCGCCCATATGCCCGGCGTTGGCCGCGGCGCTGATGGGCGAGAGCGGCGGCACGTACCAGACCATCGGCAGCGTGCGGTACTCGGGGTGCAGCGGCAGGGCCACCTTCCAGTCCACCGCCATCTTGTAGACGGGGCTGCGGCGGGCGGCTTCCATCCAGGCGTCGGGAATACCGTCGATGCGGGCCTGCGCGATCACTTCGGGGTCGTTCGGGTCGAGGAAGATGTCGAGCTGCGCGCGGTACAGGTCGCGGTCGCGCTCCACGCTCGCGGCCTCGGCGATGCGGTCGGCGTCGTAGAGCAGCACGCCCAGGTAGCGGATGCGGCCCACGCAGGTCTCCGAGCACACGGTGGGCTGGCCCGATTCGATGCGCGGATAGCAGAAGATGCACTTCTCGGCCTTGCCGCTCTTCCAGTTGTAGTAGATCTTCTTGTAGGGGCAGCCCGAGACGCACATGCGCCAGCCGCGGCACTTGTCCTGGTCGATGAGCACGATGCCGTCTTCCTCGCGCTTGTAGATCGAGCCCGAGGGGCACGAGGCCACGCATGCCGGATTGAGGCAGTGCTCGCACAGGCGCGGCAGGTACATCATGAAGGTGTTCTCGAACTGCGCGTACATGTCCTTCTGTACGTCCTCGAAGTTCTTGTCCTTGCTGCGCTTGGAGAACTCGCCGCCCAGGATCTCTTCCCAGTTCGGGCCCCAGACGATCTTGTCCATCTGCTTGCCGGTGATCAGGCTGCGCGGGCGCGCGGTGGGCGCGGCCTTCATCTCGGGCGCGGACTGCAGGTGCGCGTAGTCGTAGGTGAAGGGTTCGTAGTAGTCGTCGATCTCCGGCAGGTTGGGGTTGGCGAAGATCTTCATCAGGAGCTTCCACTTCGCGCCCTGCCGCGGCGCGATGGAGCCGTCCGCGCGCCGCACCCAGCCGCCGTTCCAGCGGTCCTGGTTCTCCCAGTCCTTCGGGTAGCCGATGCCGGGCTTGGTCTCGACGTTGTTGAACCAGGCGTATTCCATGCCCGGGCGGCTGGTCCAGACGTTCTTGCAGGTGACGGAGCAGGTGTGGCAGCCGATGCACTTGTCCAGGTTGAGCACCATGCCGATCTGTGCGCGGACTCTCATGCGGTTTCTCCTTGGTCCAGGGTGGGGCGGACGAGCGGGTCGGCGACGGGCGTGTCGAGCCAGTCCACGCGGTTCATCTTGCGCAGCACGATGAATTCGTCGCGGTTGGTGCCGATCGTTCCGTAGTAGTTGAAGCCGTAGCTCAGCTGCGCGTAGCCGCCGATCATGTGGGTGGGCTTGAGCACCACGCGGGTTACCGAGTTGTGGATGCCGCCGCGCGTGCCGGTCACCTCCGAGCCGGGGGTGTTCACGATCTTTTCCTGGGCGTGGTACATCATCACCATGCCCGGCTTCACGCGCTGGCTCACCACCGCGCGGGCGGTGAGCGCGCCGTTGGCGTTGAACAGCTCGATCCAGTCATTGTCCTCGATCTGCGCGCGCTTCGCGTCGTCCTCGCTGATCCACACGCAGGGCCCGCCGCGGCTCAGGGTGAGCATGAGCAGGTTGTCGGTGTAGGTCGAGTGGATGCCCCACTTCTGGTGCGGCGTGATGAAGTTCAGCGCGATCTCGGGGTTGCCGTTGGGCTGGCGGCCCTGCACCTCGGCCGTGGCCTTCAGGTCCACCGGCGGGCGGTAGCTGCTGAAGCCTTCGCCGAAGGCCTGCATCCACGGATGGTCGATGTAGAACTGCTGGCGGCCCGTGAGGGTGCGCCATGGGATCAGCTCGTGCACGTTGGTGTAGCCGGCGTTGTAGCTGACGGTCTCGCTCTCGATGCCGCTCCAGGTGGGCGAGCTGATGATCTTGCGCGGCTGGGCCTGCACGTCGCGGAAGCGGATCTTCTCGTCCTCGCGGTGCAGCGCCAGGTGGGTGTGGTCGCGGCCCGTCTGCCGGCCGAGCGCGTCCCAGGCCTTCACGGCCACGTGGCCGTTGGTCTCGGGCGCGAGCTGCAGGATCACCTCGCAGGCGTCGATGTCGGAATCGATGCGCGGCATCCCCTGCGTGGGTCCGTTGCCGGGCACGGTGCCGTTGAGTTCGCGCAGCTGCTGCACCTCGGCCTTCGTGTCCCAGCCGATGCCCTTGCCGCCGTTGCCCACCTTCTCCATCAGCGGCCCGAGCGCGGTGAAGCGGCGGTAGAGGTTGGGGTAGTCGCGCTCCACCACGCTCATCTGCGGGCCGGTCTTGCCAGGGATGAGGTCGCATTCGCCGCGCGTCCAGTCGGCCACGCCGAAGGGCTGGGCGAGTTCGCCGGGCGTGTCGTGCGCGATGGGGCTCAGCACCAGGTCGCGCTCCACCCCCAGGTGGCCGGGCGCGAGTTCGCTGACCGCGCGGGCGAAGCCCTTGTAGATGTCCCAGTCGCTGCGCGACTGCCAGGCCGGGTCCACCGCGGTGGAGAGCGGGTGGATGAACGGGTGCATGTCGCTGGTGTTGAGGTCGTTCTTCTCGTACCAGGTGGCGGTGGGCAGCACGATGTCCGAATAGAGGCAGGTGGTGCTCATGCGGAAGTCGAGCGTGACCAGCAGGTCCAGCTTGCCTTCGGGCGCCTGCGCATGCCACTCCACTTCGGAGGGCTTGGCGTCGCCCTCGCCCAGGTCCTTGCCCTGCACGCCGTTGCGCGTGCCCAGCAGGTGCTTGAGGAAGTATTCGTGCCCCTTGCCCGACGAGCCCAGGATGTTGGAGCGCCACACGAACATGTTGCGCGGCCAGTTGTCGGGATGGTCCGGATCGGTGCAGCTCATCTTGAGCGCCCCGCTCTGCAGGCCCTCCACCGCGTAGGCCTTCGGGTCCAGGCCCGCGGCCTCGGCGTCGCGCACCACCTGCAGCGGGTTGGTCTGCAGTTGCGGCGCGGAAGGCAGCCAGCCCATGCGCTCGGCGCGCACGTTGTAGTCGATCATGCTGCCGCCGAACTGCGCGCGGTCGGCCAGGGGCGAGAGCACCTCTTCCACGCCCAGCTTTTCGTAGCGCCACTGGTCGGTGTGCGCATAGAAGAAGCTGGTGGAGTTCTGCTGGCGCGGCGGCCGCACCCAGTCGAGCGCGAAGGCCAGCGCCGTCCAGCCGGTCTGCGGCCGCAGCTTCTCCTGGCCCACGTAGTGCGCCCAGCCGCCGCCGCTCTGGCCGATGCAGCCGCACATCATCAGCATGTTGATGATGCCGCGGTAGTTCATGTCGCAGTGGTACCAGTGGTTCATCGCCGCGCCGATGATCACCATCGAGCGGCCGCGCGTGCGGTCCGCGTTCTCGGCGAACTGGCGCGCCACGGCGATCACCTGCGCGCGCGGCGTGCCGGTGATCTTTTCCTGCCATGCGGGGGTGTAGGGCGTGTCGTCGTCGTAGCTGGCGGCGGCGTTCTCGCCGGGCAGGCCGCGCGCCACGCCGTACTGCGCCACCTGCAGGTCGAACACGGTGGCCACGAGCACTTCGCGCGCGGTGCCGTCGGCATCCACGGTGGCCAGGCGCCGCACGGGCACGGTGCGCGCGATCACGTCGGACTGCACGTTCGCCGGGAAATGCTCGCTTTCGATACCCCCGAAGTACGGGAAGCCGACCTGCGCCGTCTCCCAGCCCTGCGCTTCCTCCGCGCCGGCCTCCATCAGCGACAGGCGCAGCCGCACCGCGTCGCCCGTGCGCGCGTCCTTGTCCTCCAGGTTCCACTGGCCCTGGTCGGCGCGGCCGTCCGGACCCCAGCGGAAGCCGATCGCGCCCTGCGGGCAGACGACCTCGCCGTGCGCATCGAGCGCCACGGTCTTCCACTCGGGATGGTTGTCCTGGCCCAGCCGGCCCGCGAAATCGCTGGCGCGCACGTAGCGGTCGGGCACGCGCACCACGCGGCCGTCGGGCAGCGCCTGCTCGCGCAGCGTCACCAGCATGGGCATGTCGGTGTAGCGGCGCACGTACTCGTCGAAATACGCGCTGCGCTCGCCCTGCTCGGGGAAGTAGAACTCCTTGAGGATGACGTGGCCCATGGCCATCGCCACCGCGGCGTCGGTGCCCTGCTTGGGGTTCATCCACAGGTCGGCGAGCTTGGCGACCTCGGAATAGTCGGGCGTCACCGCCACCGTCTTCGTGCCCTTGTACCGCACCTCGGTGAAGAAGTGGGCGTCCGGCGTGCGCGTCTGCGGAACGTTGGAGCCCCAGGCGATGATGTAGCCGGCGTTGTACCAGTCGGCCGATTCGGGCACGTCCGTCTGCTCGCCCCACACCTGCGGGCTGGAGGGCGGCAGGTCGCAGTACCAGTCGTAGAAGCTCATGCACACGCCGCCGATCAGGCTCAGGTAGCGCGAGCCGGCCGCGTAGCTCACCATCGACATCGCGGGAATCGGCGAGAAACCGATGATGCGGTCCGGCCCGTGGCGCCGGATGGTGTGGATGTTGGCGGCGGCGACGATCTCGTTCACCTCGTCCCAGCTGGAGCGCGCGAAGCCGCCCAGGCCGCGCACGCGCTGCCAGCTCTGGCGCGTGGCCTCGTCGCCGACGATCGCGGCCCAGGCTTCCACCGGCCCCATCGCGGCCCGCGCCGCGCGCCAGGCCTGCAGCAGCCGGCCGCGCACCATGGGGTACTTCACGCGGTTGGCGCTGTAGAGGTACCAGCTGTAGCTCGCGCCGCGCGCGCAGCCGCGCGGCTCGTGGTTGGGCATGTCCCAGCGGGTGCGCGGGTAGTCGGTCTGCTGGGTTTCCCAGGTGACGATCCCGCCCTTGACGTAGATCTTCCACGAGCAGGAGCCCGTGCAGTTCACGCCGTGGGTGGAGCGCACGGTCTTGTCGTGCGCCCAGCGGTTGCGGTAGGCGTCTTCCCAGGTGCGGTCTTCGCCGTTGACCTGGCCATGGCCGCCCGCGAACGATTCGCGCGGCTGGCTGAAGTACGTGAGGCGGTCGAGAAAGTGGCTCATCGTGGTTCCTTGAAAGTCGTGGGGTCAGCAGGGCATTTCGGCGCGGGCGCGGGCGTAGTACCACCACGTGATGCCGATGCACAGCGCGTAGAACGCGGCGAACGTCCAGAGCGCGAGCTCCGGCCCGCCCGTCGCGGCGATGGAGCTGCCGTAGCTCTTGGGGATGAAGAAGCCGCCGTAGGCGCCCAGCGCGCCCGCGAAGCCCAGGGCCGCGGCGCCTTCGGTGTTGCCTTCGCGGGTGGCCTGGGCACAGGCATCGGCGCTGCCCGCGCGCACTTCGGCGAGGCGCAGGTTCAGGAAGATCACGGGGATCATCCGGAAGGTCGATCCGTTGCCGATGCCGGTGGTGAGGAACAGCACCATGAACATCGCGAAGAAGCCCGCGAAGCTGCCCTCGGCCGGCCCGAAGGCGAGCGCGTAGCCGCCCGTGCCCTTGGGCAGAAAGGCCAGCACGCCCACCACGGCCAGGGCCATCACGGCGAAGTTCCAGAGCGTGACCTGCGCGCCGCCGAGCTTGTCCGACAGCCATCCGCCCACGGGCCGGATCAGCGCGCCCACCAGCGGGCCGAGCCATGCGTAGGCGAGCGGGTTCACGTCCGGGAACTGGCTCTTGATGAGCAGCGGGAAGCCCGCGGAAAAGCCGATGAACGAGCCGAAGGTGCCCAGGTACAGCACGCACATGATCCAGTTGTGCTTGCGGCGGAAGATCGCGGCCTGCGCCGCGAACGAGGCACGCGCGTCGGCGATGTCGTTCATGCCGAACCAGGCGGCGAGCGACGCGAGCGCGATCCAGGGCACCCAGACGAAGGCCGCGTTCTGCGCCCACACCTGCTGCGCCTGGCCGTTCTTCACCATCGTCTGCGCATCGCCGCCCAGCACGCCGAACACGCCGGCCGTGATGACCAGCGGGCTCAGGAACTGCACCACCGACACGCCCAGGTTGCCCAGCCCCGCGTTCACGCCGAGCGCCGAGCCCTTGCGCTCCTTCGGGAAGAAGAAGCTGATGTTGGCCATGCTGGAGCTGAAGTTGCCGCCGCCCAGGCCGCACAGCAGCGCGAGCGCGAGCATCGTCGGGTAGGCGGTCGTGTTGTCCTGGACCGCGAAGCCGATGCCGATCGCCGGGATCAGCAGCGACGCGGTGGAGATCGCCGTCCAGCGGCGGCCGCCCACCAGGGGCACCATGAACGAGTAGAAGATGCGCAGCGTGGCGCCCGAGAGCGCGGGTGCGGCGGCCAGCCAGAACAGCTGGTTGGTCGAATAGCGGAAGCCCAGCGCGGGCAGGCTGACGGCGACCACGCTCCAGACCTGCCAGATGGCGAAGGCCAGGAACAGCGCCGGTACCGAGATCCAGAGGTTGAGGCGCGCGACGGCCTCGCCCTCGCGTTCCCAGAAGGCCTTGTCCTCCGGGGTCCAGAGCGTGAGCAGGCGGCCCTGGCGGTCGCTGCGGGATGGGGTGGTGGTGGACATGGGAGTCTCTCCTTGGGCTTCGCTGCCCGCGCTCAGCGGGCGGTGCGGGCGGCGGCGCGTGCGCCGGACGCATCCATCACGTCGGTGCGGCGCACTTCGGTGAAATACATCCAGGCCAGCGACACCCAGACCACGCCGTACATCAGCATGAAGGCGCTGGAGCGCACGCCCGTCCAGTCCAGCAGCACGCCGAACAGGATCGGCAGCACGAAGCCGCCCAGGCCGCCGGCCAGGCCCACGATGCCGCTGATGGCGCCGATGTTGGCGGGGTAGTCGTCGCTGATGTACTTGAAGACGCTCGCCTTGCCGAAGGCCATGGCGATGCCCAGCACGAACATGAGCCCGGTGAACGCGTACACGTTCAGGCCGATGTGGAAGCTGCGCGGGCCGTCCGTGGCGAGCACCGTGAAATCGGTCTGCGGATACGACAGCAGGAACAGGCACACCCAGCAGACCCACAGCACCCACCAGGTCACGCTGTGGGCGCCGTATTTGTCGCTGAGCGCGCCGCCGATGGCGCGCAGCACGCCGCCGGGCAGCGAGAAGCAGGCGGCCAGCAGCGCGGCGACGCGGATGTCCAGCCCGTATTCGCCCACGTAGTACTGCACCATCCAGAGCGACAGCGCCACGTAGCCGCCGAACACGATGCTGTAGTACTGGCAGTACTTGAGCACGCGCGGGTCCTTCAGCGCCTGCAGCTGGTCCAGGAAGGTGACGTGGCTGGGCACGCGGTGCGCCGGATCGCTGTGGCTGAACAGCCAGAACAGCACCAGCGTGCCGAGCATGATGGCTGCATAGGCGTGCGGCACGGCCGCCCAGCCGAAGGCCACCAGGATGGCGGGCGCCACGAACTTGTTCACCGCCGCGCCGGAATTGCCGGCGCCGTAGATGCCCATGGCCGTGCCCTGGCGCTCCTTGGGGAACCAGCGCGCCACGTAGGGCGTGCCCACCGAGAACGAGCCCCCCGCCAGGCCGACGAACAGGCCGATCGTGAGGAAGTGCCAGTACTCGGTGGCATAGCCCATCGCCCAGATGGCGGGCACCGTCGCGGCCATCAGGCAGGCCATCACGATGCGGCCGCCGTAGCGGTCGGTCCAGATGCCGAGCGGCACGCGCACGAGCGAGCCCGTGAGCACCGGCATGGCCGTGAGCAGGCCGAACTGCGTGGCGTTCAGGCCCAGCATCTTCTTGATCGGGATGCCGATGACGCCGAACATCATCCACACCATGAAGCACACGGTGAAGGCGAGCGTGCTCACGGCGAGCACGGACCAGGCCTGGCGCGTGCGGCGCGCGGTGGCGGCCGGGGTGGCGGGCGCGGTGGAAGGGGGGGCGGAGGCGCTGCGGCCTCGGCGGGATGGGGCTGTGGCGCTTGCGTGGGCCATGGCGTTCGTTCCTGGTGGCGGCCCTGCGGTCGATCCACGGGGCTCGGGAACGATCGTCCCGCGAACGGCGCCGCCTGCACATCCTCCGGTGGGAGGTGAACGCCCCGGCGGAAGGAGGATGCGCGCGGCGGGCGCATCCTCCGGAAGAACTATGTCCCGCCCCGCGTCAGGGCGCGCGCTGCCGGTCCGACGCGTACACCGCCGCCTGCACGCGCGAACTGATCCCCAGCTTGCGCAGGATGTGCTGCACGTGGATCTTCACCGTGGTCTCGGCGATGTCGAGCGCGCGGGCGATTTCCTTGTTGCTCGCGCCGCGGGCGATCTCGCGCAGCACGTCCTCCTCGCGCGGCGAGAGCGGAGCGGCGGGCTCGCCTGCCGCAGCCGGGCCGGGAGACGGAGCCTCCACGGGCTGCGGCGGCGCCGCCTGCATGGCGGGCGGTCCGCCCTGCGCCTGGAAGGCCGCCACCAGCTTGCCCATCAGCTCCGCGCTCACCACGGGCTCGCCGCGCGCGGCGCGGCCGATGGCATCGGCCAGCAGGTCGCCTTCGATGGTCTTGAGCAGGTAACCCTGGGCGCCCTGGCGCAGTGCCTGCGCGAGGTCTTCGCCGTCCTCGCTCACGGTGAGCATCAGCACGCGCACGCCCGGCATGGCCTCGCGCAGGCCGCGGATCGCATCGATGCCGCGCACGCCGGGCAGGTGGTTGTCGAGCAGCACGACCTGCGGCGCAAGCGGCGGCGCGAGGCGCAGGGCCTCTGCCGCATCGCCGGCCTCGCCCACCACCTGCACGGACCGGTACTGCGCCAGCAGGGCGATCAGGCCGCGGCGGAACAGCGTGTGGTCGTCCACCACGAACACCCGGAGCGGAGGGGAAGCCGGCGGGCGGGAAACATCGGGGGCAGTCATGGCGAAGAAGGCTCCGGGAGTGCGTGCCGGCACCCACTCGCTCAGGAAGCGAGCGGCGCGGCGGTGAGGGGGAACAGCGGCGCGCGCGGCGCGGGAGGAGAAACGGCGGAAAACCCGGAGGCTGGTGACGCCACCGAAGCCATGGCGTCGCCGGGCACAGGCACCGCCGGCAGCTCGATGCAGACGTGCGTTCCGCCACCCTCCCCCGGGCCGACCTGCACGCGCGCGCCGATGCGCTCGGCCCGCTCGCGCATGATGCCCAGGCCCACGTGCAGCGAATCGGGCGGCACGGCGGCCGGATCGAAACCGCAGCCGTCGTCCTCGACCTCGAAGCGCCAGTGCGGCGCGCGCTGCACGCGCACCTCCACGCGGCGGGCGCCCGAGTGCTTGCGCACGTTGGAGAGCGCTTCCTGCACCATGTGCAGCACCTGCACCTGCACGTCGGGCGCGAGCGGCAGGCCGTGGCCCGCCATCGACAGCGCATGCGCGATGCCGGTCTGGTGGCCGAACTTGGAGAGCGTGGAGCGCAGCGCGCCTTCGATGTCTTCCTCGCTGGTGCGCGTGCGGAAATGCACCAGCAATTCGCGCACGTCGGCATAGCAGCCGCGCACACCGACGTCGAGTTCTCCCATGCTGCGGTCGCGCGCGCCGTCGTCGCCGCGCAGCACCGCGTCGCGCAGCAGCTGGGTCTGGATCTTCAGGAAGGCGAGCGACTGCGCGATCGAGTCGTGCAGCTCGCGCGCGATGAACGAGCGCTCCTGCGCCACGGCGGCCTCGCGCTCCAGGGCGGTGGCGCGCAGCCCTTCCATGGCGGTGGCGAGATGGCTCGCCATGGCTTCCAGCATCTCCTGCATGCCGGGCTCGATGCCGGTGGCCGCGCGGAAGAACAGGTCGATCTCGCCGAGTACGCGCTGCTGCGTGCGCACGGGCACCAGCACCAGCGTCTGGTAGCCCGCGTCGCCGCAGTGCGGCATGCCGGTGGGCGCGCCGGGCAGGATGGGAATGACGCGCAGGCGCGCGGAAGCCTCGGGTTGGCCGCAGTGGCAGCTGCCGGTGCGCAGGCAGTGCTCGCCCTGCACCATCGTCTCGGGCAGGCCGTCGCCCGCGAGCAGCAGGTAGCGCTCGTTGGCCTCGTCGGACCAGCGCATCGCCGCCGCATCCGCCCGTGCGATCTCGCGCACGCGCTGCACGAAGCCGCGCGCGAGCGCTTCCAGGCTCCCGGCCTCCGACACCTCGGCGCTCACCGCATAGAGCGCGGCCAGGCGCTCGTTGCGCTCCTGCAGCCGCGAGGTCTTCTCGGCCACCTTGCGCTCCAGGTCCTGGTGCGAGGACTGCAGCGCATGCGCCATGAGGTTGAAGCCGGTCGCCACCTGCCCGAACTCGTCCTGCGATTCGACGGGCAGGCGCGTGCGCAGGTCTCCCTGCCGCATGCGCGCCAGGGCCTGCTGCAGCCGCGCCACGGGCGCCAGCACCAGCCAGTGGCTCAGGGCCATGAAGGCCACCGCCGACGCGATGGCCACCGCCATCATCGCCAGCTGGAAGAGGTGGAGCGCGGCCGTCCAGCGCGCCATCTGGCGCTCGATCGCGTCCACGAAGCCGTCCACGCGCGCCACGAACGCATCGGCCTGCGCCACGGTGGGCGCCTTCTGGCCGCTGCCGCGCATCTGGCGCCATTCTTCGCGGATGCCCTCGAAGCGCACCTGCGTGTCTTCGTTCCACGGCACGAACAGCGGCCGGGCGGGATCCCCCTGCCGCAGCAGCGCGAGGCTGGCGTCGAACCGGGCGGCAAGCGGCGCCAGCGCGCCCGGTGCCTCGGCCTGCCCCGCGAGCGCCATGCGCATCATCGTCATGCGCAGCCGGCCTGCCTCGTTGACCGCGGCCGCGCCGCCTTCTAGGCTCCAGGTGATCCACAGCGTGAGCGCGATGGACAGCAGCGCCACCGCAAGAAAGCTCCCGCCGATGGCGAGCAGCCGGGTGGTCAGCGTGAAGGGCCTGCGCATGGCGGGCAGTGTAGGAACGCGGGCCCGTGCGCACCTTGATGCAGGTCAAGCCGGGCGGAAGCGCGCATTGCCAAGGCCCGCGCGCCGCCGCGGGCATCGCTTCCGGCCAGCGCCCGCCGCCGTAGCATGCGGCGTTGCCCATGTTCGTGTTCGTCCTCCGTACTGTTTCAGAAGGCCCTGTTTGCGCATGCCCCTTCCGCCACTGCTCCCGCGGCTGTGCGCCGCTACCGTCCTGTCCGCTCTGATGGTTGCCGCAGGCTGCTCGAACGCGCCGCCTGCCGATACCCGCTCGCCACCGCCTCCCGCAACGCCTGCGGCCGACGCAGCCGCGCCCTGGGCCGCGCTGCTGCCGCCCCCCGTGCTGCTGCTGGGCGAGCAGCACGACGCGCCGGACCACCAGCGCCTGCAGCGCGAAGCGGTGGCGGCGCTGGGCGCGCGCGGCGCCCTGTCGGCCGTCGTGCTGGAAATGGCCGAGGCCGGCCACGGCACGCAGGGCCTGCCGCGCGATGCCGGCGAAACCGCCGTGCGCGCGGCGCTGGCCTGGAACGATGCGGCCTGGCCCTGGGAGCGCTACGGTCCGGTGGTGATGGAGGCCGTGCGCGCCGGCGTGCCGGTGCTCGGCGGCAATCTGCCGCGTGCGCGCATGCGCGATGCCATGCGCGATCCGGCCTGGGACGCACGCGTGCCGCCCGACGTGCTGCGCCGGCAGATCGCCGCCATGGACGCCGGCCACTGCGGCCTGCTGCCCTCGTCGCAGTGGCCCGGCATGGCGCGCATCCAGATCGCGCGCGACGCCAGCCTGGCCCGCGCGGCGGCCGATGCGCGCCGCCCTGGCCAGGCGGTGCTGCTGATCGCGGGCGCGGAACACGTGCGGCGCGACCTCGGCATTCCGCTGCACTGGGATGGCAGCGTGCGGTCCCGCGTCGCCATCGCCCGCGCGCGATCCACCACCGAGCCCCTGCCCGAGGGCGCCGCGGACACCGTCCTGCCCACGCCCGCGCTGCCGCCCACGGACCGCTGCGCCGCGCTGCGAAAATAGCGTGCCGTCCCGGCCCTAATCGTCCGAGCCCCCGTTCCAGAACGCCTGCAGCACGCCCGGCAGCGCCTCGATCGCGCCCATCACGGCATCCAGCTCTTCCGTCTCCACCGCCGTGGCATAGAGCGTCGCCTCGATCTCGGTCTCGGTGCGGCCGAAGGCATGCTGGCCCACGCCGCGCACGGGGTAGTTGGCGGCCTCCAGCAGCTCCACCATGCGCTCGCGCACTTCACCGTGCACGCCGCGCCCGCAGAGCACGTACACGGTGTAGATCGCCTCGCCCGTCGCTTCCTGCACCGGGCGGCGGTTGATGCGGTTGGCCACGGGCCGCAGCAGCGTGTTGCTGGCCAGCACGAAGAGGGCAGCGAGCACGGCTTCGGCCACGAGGTGAGACCCCGCGCAGGCACCGACTGCCGCCGATCCCCAGAGCGTCGCCGCGGTGTTGAGTCCGGTCACGTTGGCCCCCTCCTTCATGATCGCGCCGGCCCCCAGGAAGCCCACGCCCGACACCACGTAGGCGATCACCCGCACCGCGCCCGAGGGGCCCTCCAGCCGGTCGGCCAGCACCACGAACGCCGCCGCGCCCACGGCCACCAGCGTGTTGGTGCGCAGGCCCGCGGTGCGCTGGCGGACCTGGCGCTCCAGACCGATCGCCGCGCCCAGCCCGAAGGCGGTGAGCAGGCTGACGAGCGTGTCGAGGAACGGGAACAGATGGAAGTGGCGGAGGAATTGCATGGCGGCTCCGTGGTTCGTGATGGGGAGATGCGGCAGGAAAGGAGGGAAAGGCGGGGGCGCAGGCGTCACGCCCCGGCACCCGGCAGGCGGCGGCAGCTCCGGGCGACACGGGCCCACGCGCGCCACCACGTTCCGGCCGGCACGGCCGTGCCTGCAGCATCGGCCGCGCCAGCGGCCTGGAAGGCATCGAAGGCCCGCCCGCCGATGCGCTCGGCCCGCCGGCGCGCGGCGCGGCCCAGGCGCACGAACACCGCCCGGCGCTGTGCCGGAGGCAGCAGGGAGAGCGCATCGGCGATCACCGGCCCCGGCTCGCGCGACAGGCATGCGGCCACGCGGCGGCAGCCGTGGCTGCTCAACAGCCCGCCCAGGGCCTGCGGGCGCCGGCGGGCGAGCGCATCGTGCAGCGCCTGCTGGAGCACGTCGGCGCGCGATGCGCGCCGATGCGCGAAGGCCGGGAAGGAGAGTGGAAACGAAAAAGGGAAGCGGAGGAAAGACATGCGGAAGGCTCCAGCCGCGCCGCAGCGCGCGGAGCCTCCCGCGCCGTCAGCGCAGGGCCGGGCGGCGGAAGGCCTCCAGCCGCGCGCCGGAAGCGGAGAGGGAAATGCAAGGGGAACGGAACACCGGGGGCAGGCCGGGGGAAGGCCGTCTGGGGGCAGGGTCCATGGCGTTCTCTCCCGCGCTCTCGCGCGCCGGTGGATGGGCCCACGCACCGGCGCGCATGGGAGTGGGATGCCGGCCGCGGCCGGCGCCGCAAGGCCCGGGGGAGCCCCGGCGGCCGTTCGCAAGCATGGTCCGCGAAACATTCACGGGAAAGTCCGCGGTGTATCGCGGTGTGTCCGCGGGCTTCGGGCAGCGCCACACGGTGCGCGCCCTTCCGAAAAGCGGCCGGATTATTGCCCTGCCGGCGCTGCCGAGTCAACCGCCGGAATCGTCCTGCGCGGCCTGCTGCGCCAGCAGCGCGGCGAACTCCGTCGCCGGCACCGGCCGCCGGCACAGATAGCCCTGGTAGCGGTCGCAGCCGCGGGCGTGCAGGAACGCCAGCTGCTCGGGCGTCTCGACCCCCTCGGCCAGCACGTGCAGGCCCAGGCTGTGGCCCATGGCGATGATCGCCGCGCAGATCGCCATGTCGTCCGCGCTCTGGGGCAGGTCGCGGATGAAGCCGCGGTCGATCTTCAATACGTCGATCGGGAAGCGCTTCAAGTGCGCGAGCGACGAGTAGCCGGTGCCGAAATCGTCGATCGCGAGCCGCAGGCCCAGGCCGCGCAGCCGCAGCAGCACCTGCCGCGCCTCCTCGGGCCGCTCGGCCAGCGCGCCTTCGGTGATCTCCAGCTCCAGCAGCGTCGAGGGAAAGCCCGAATCCGCCAGCGCGAGCGCCGCGCAGCCCGCCAGGTCGGTGAGATGGAACTGGCGCGGCGAGACGTTCACCGCCATCGTCACCTCGGGCAGCCCCGCCTCGCGCCAGCCCTGGGCCTGCCGGCAGGCCTCGTGCATCACCCACTCGCCCAGCGGGCCGATCACGCCCGTGCGTTCGGCCACCGGAATGAAGCGGTCGGGCGCGATGAAGCCTTCCAGCGGGTCGTTCCAGCGCACCAGCGCCTCGGCGCCCACGATGCGCCCGGAGGCGATGTCCACCTGCGGCTGGTAGTGCAGTTGCAGGTGGCCGTGCGCGAGCGCTGCGCGCAGGCGGGCCTCCACCGAAAGCCGCTCCCGCGCCGCCTGCGTGAGGCTCTCGTCGAAGAAATGCCAGGCGCCGTGACCGTGCTCGCGCGCGCCGTACACGGCCGCATGGGCGCCCTGCAGCAGCGCATCGGCGCTGTCGCCGTGGTCCGGGAACAGGCAGATGCCCACGCTCGCCGAGGCCACCACCTCGAAGCCGTCGGGCGAGCGCCAGGGTTCGCCCAGCGCGGCCAGCAGCCCGCGGGCGATCGCCACCGCGCCCTGCGCGCCGTCCACCCGGCGGGCGATCACGCCGATCTCGTCACCCGCCAGCCGCCCCGCCAGGTCGCCCGGCCGCAGCGCCTCCTGCGCGCGCGCGGCGATGTGGCGCAGCACCTCGTCGCCCACCGCGTGGCCGTAGCTGTCGTTCACGTCCTTGAACCGGTCGAGATTGACCAGCAGCACCGCCAGCGGCTCGCCCCGCAGCCGCGCGTCGGCGATCGCTTCCTCGAGCTGCTGCGCGAAGAACGTGCGGTTGGGCAGGCCGGTGAGCGGATCGGTGTGGGCCATCACCTCCAGGCGGCGGCGCTGCTCGTGCTCGTGCGAGATGTCGGTGAACAGGCACACGTAGTGCGTCACCTCGCCCTGCGCATTGCGCACGCTGGAGAGCGACATGCGCTCGGGGAACACCTCGCCGTTCTTGCGGCGGTTCCAGATCTCGCCCTGCCAGTGGCCGGTGCGGCCCAGCTCGCTCCACATGGCTTCGTAAAACGCGCGGCCGTGGCGGCCCGACTTGAAGAGCCGCGGCGTGCGCCCCAGCAGCTCCGCCTCGTCATAGCCCATGAGCCGCGTGAACGCCGCGTTCACCGACAGGATGCGGCTACCGGCGTCCGTCACCACCATGCCCTCGGCCGCGTTGTCCACCACCGTGGCCGCGAGCCGCTGGCGTTCGTCGGCCTGCGCCGCGCCCTGCGCCAGCACGGCGATCTCCCGGCCGCGCGCACGCCAGCGCCCCAGAGCCCAGACGCCGCAGCCCGCGGGCGCCAGCACGAACGCCGCCTCCAGCGCCATGCGCAGGCCGCTGCCGGCCGGCACCATCGCCTCGGCGCCCACCACCCAGGCGAGGCCGGCCGCGGCATACACGAGCAGGGCGGCGGGTATCCACCAGCCGGCCACTCCCAGGGGGGCGCTGCGGGGGACGGCCCCCTGCTCCTCTTGCATCAATTCCTTGCTCCGCGTTGCTGCGGGCCGTGCTGCGACAATCGCCCCGCTATGACCCAAGCCTATATTCTCACCCTCTCCTGCCCCGACAAGCTCGGGCTGGTGCATGCGGTCTCCGGTTTCCTGCTGGAGCACGGTGGCAACATCGAAGAGGCCGCCCAGTACAACGACCACGCCACCGGCCTGTTCTTCATGCGCGTGCGCTTCGCCTGCGGCACCCACGACCAGGCCAGCCTGCGCGTGCAGCTCGCCGCCTTCGCCGAGCCGCACCGCATGCACTGGAGCCTGCACGCCGCCAGCGAGCCGATGAAGACCGCCATCATGGTCAGCCGCGAGGGCCACTGCCTGAACGACCTGCTGTTCCGCTGGAAGTCCGGCCTGCTGCCGGTGCACATCTGCGCCATCATCAGCAACCACCGCGACTTCTACCAGCTCGCGGCCAGCTACAACGTGCCCTTCCACCACATCCCGGTGACGAAGGACAACAAGGCCCAGGCCGAGGCCCGGCAGTACGAGATCATCCAGCAGGAAGGCGCCGAGCTGGTCGTGCTCGCGCGCTACATGCAGGTGCTCTCGGACGACCTGTGCCGCAAGCTCGAAGGCCGCGCCATCAACATCCACCACAGCTTCCTGCCGAGCTTCAAGGGCGCCAAGCCCTACTACCAGGCGCACGACCGGGGCGTGAAGCTCATCGGTGCCACGGCCCACTACGTGACGGCCGACCTGGACGAAGGCCCGATCATCGAGCAGGACGTGGCCCGCGCCGACCACACCGACACCGTGGAAGACCTCACGGCCCGCGGCCGCGACACCGAAAGCCAGGTGCTGGCACGCGCCGTGAAGTGGCACACCGAGCACCGCGTGGTGCTCAACGGCCACAAGACGGTGATCTTCAAATGACGTGTGCGCGTCGCGCAGGGCGCGGCGCAGGGAATCCATGAGATGGCCTCCGTCAGCCCCGCTTCGCCGTCCTCCAGGAGCGCCGCCCAGCGCATCCCGCCGATCCAGTGCCTGCTGACCTTCGAGGCGCTGGCGCGGCTGCGCAGCGTGACGCAGACGGCCGACGAGCTGTGCGTGACGCCCAGCGCGGTGAGCCACCGCGTGCGGCAGCTGGAGCAGATCCTGGGCGCGCGGCTGTTCGGCCGGGCGGATTTCTCCCTCACCACCGAGGGCAGCGCCTACCTGGCCCACGTGCGCGAGGGCCTGGGCGCGCTGCAGCGCTTTCCGGGCGCGGCGGCCGCGCCGGGCAAGCGGCGGCTCAAGATCGCCGTCACGCCGACCTTCGCGCGGTCCATCCTGATCCCGCGGCTGCGGCAGTTCACCGAGGCCTATCCGGAAATCGACCTGGCGCTGCAGGTTTCCATCCCGCTGCTCGACGTGGTGGCCGAGGACGCCGACCTGGTGGTGCGCTTCGGCCCCGGGCACTACGCCGACATGGAGCACGTGGAACTGGCGCGCGACGTGGTCACGCCGCTGGTCTCTCCCGCCTTCCTGCGCGAGCACGGGCCGTTCGAGCGGCCCGAGGACCTGGAGGGCAGCGCGCTGCTGCGCAGCCCGCTGGAGCCGTGGCGCACCTGGTTCTCCGCCGCCGGCCTGGGCTGGGCGGAACCGTCCGAGGGCTCGCAGTTCAACGACATCGGCCTGATGTGCGATGCCGCATCGGCCGGCATGGGCGTGGCGCTGGTGCGCCTCAAGCTCGGCGCGCCCTGGCTGGAGAACGGCACCCTCGTGCGGCTGTTCCCGCTCGATGCGCCCAGCCCCCATGCCCACTACCTCTGCTGGCGCACCGGCACGATGGACCGCTGGGAATGCGCGGCCTTCGCGGAATGGCTGCGGCGGGTGATGTGAAGACGCCCCCCTGAGGCGCTGCGGGGCGGCCCTTGCTCGGCTGCCGCTGGCTTGGGCCGCGCCGGATGCAAGGGCTGTCAACGATAGGACCACCGGGATGAAGGCACTCCCCCGAGCCCTGTCGGGTGCTGTCCCGTTCTCGCCGTGCTGCGCCATGGATCAGAGTCAGTGCCTCCAGGGCAGCATCCACTGCGCATAATCCCCCGGTTTGCATGGCGCCCCGCACTGGCGCGCCTCCAGCCCGCGACCGCTCTCCATGGCCCAGCCCCCTTCCCCCGCCCCCCCCGTCCTCAAGCGCCGCCCGAACGACGAGCAGAAGGCCGTCCTCAACACCACGGCGAAAACCGTGCTCATCAACGCCCTGGCCGGCACGGGCAAGACCACCACGCTGGTGACCAAGGCGGCGGACCTGGTCCAGATGCGGGGCGCGCGCCGCGTGCTCATGCTGGCCTACTCCGATGCGGGCCTGGCCGCCATCCACGACCGGCTGGCCCGCTACATGCCGGCCGCGTCGCGCGAAGTGCGGATCATGACGGTGGAGCAGCTCTGCGAGGGGCTGCTGAAGGACCAGGGCCTGCCCGTGCACCGCCTGACCGAGCCGCTGGAGCGCCAGCTGCTGATCCGCCAGGCCCATGCCGCGCTGCGTCAGGAGCTCCAGCGGGGCCCGGGGCATGCCGGGGACGTTCCGCCCGAGGCCGCCGAATTCGCGGCGCGCGAACTGGACGTGCAGGCCTTCATCGATTTCGAGGCCCTGGCCAAGCAGCGGCTGCTGCTGCGCGACATCGCCCGCGAAGGCGTGGGCGCCGCGGCCTACTGCCGGGACCACGCGCTGGACCACGGCCTCTACCTGCTGCTGCGCCAGTACGAACGGCTGCGGCGCGGGCCGGACGACGAACCGCAGTTCTACGCCCCCGGCGACTGCACCTACGAGATCGCCCGGCAACTGTGGGAGCTGGATGCCGATGCGCCCTACCCGCTGCTCGAGGGCCGCCACGACGCGGTGCTCTTCGACGAGCTGCAGGACCTGGACGAAGCAGCGATGCTGGTGCTGCGCCGCCTGGTGGCCGGCGGCAACGGCGTGTTCGTGGGCGCGGGCGACTTCAACCAGCACATCCTGCCCGGCGCGTTCTCCGTCTTCGGCGACGGCCTGGAACGCCTGCGGCAGGAGCTGCCCGAACCGCCCGAAGTGCTCACGCTCCACAGCACCTACCGTTTCGGCCAGGCCATCTGCGCGGGCCTGAACCCGCTCTTCGGCGTGGCGTTCGAGACGCACTACCCGAACCAGTCCGCCCGCTTCGAGCGGCTCGCCTACGACGGCGACGACGACTGCGCCCAGCAGCTGCTGGCCATCCACCAGACCGTGCGGCGCCTGCCGGCGCCGGCGAACGGCACGGCGCCCTGCCTCACGGTGGTGCTGCGCTCGCCCGAGGATTCCGTGCTGCTGGAATGGTGCTTCGGCCACGAGGGCGTGCACTACGCCTGCCGGGGCATGAAGCGGTTCTACCAGCGCCGCGAGATCGCGCTGGTGCTCGCCCTGCTCTGGGCGCTGCCGGGCCGCGGCGGCCCGGTGCAGCTCACCCAGGGCATCCTGAGCAGCGCCATCGAGGGCCTGCTGCGCTACGTGCGGCGCGGCAGCCGGCCCGATGCCGACGTGCTGGCCAACGGCTTCTTCGATCTGCAGGCGCTGGCGCAGCAGTCCACCGCCGAGGTGGACACGCGGGCCGTGGCCGGCGAACTCGTCCACCAGCCAGAGCGCCTGCGCGACTTCCTGCTGCGCGCGAGCTTCGACCCGAACGCACCCGTGGCGTCCGCCGCCTGCGAGGCCTGGCTGGCCCTGCCGCCGGAGGTATGCGCCGACGCGGGCCGGCTCTGCCGCCATCCGCTGCTGCACCGCTTCTTCGCCGAAGCGCCCATCAGCCCCCAGGAGCACCGCCAGTGCCTGGACAGCCTGCAGGCGCTCTCGCGCATCTGCGAGGGCCTGCCGGTGGATGAATTCCTGGGCCGGCTCACGCTCATGGTGCAGTCCGGCATGCAGCAGCACCGAGAGCAGGAAGCGCCCAGCCTGCAACTGCTGACGGTGGAGCGCTGCAAGGGCCACGAATACGACCACGTGGCCGTGCCGCTGGTCGAGCGCGGGCGGTTTCCGCGCGCCGCCGCCCGGCACGAGGCCTACCGCGAGCGCAACATGCTCTACGTGGCCATGACCCGCGCGAAGAAGCACCTGTGGCTGCTGGAAGGCCGCAAGCGCCCCCTGGGCCCCGGGCCGGTCTGAGCGGCGGCAGCCCCCCGGACCCGCCCCCGCCCGACCCGCATTCACGCGACGCTGCAAGAAAACTCACGCACCGGCGGCCGGGCTTCCTCTAAAGTGAAGGGCATGAGCGCCCTCGCCCCTCCTCCCGCATCCGTTCCCGGCTCCGCCCCCGCCACGCAGCCCCCCGGCGGCAGCGGGCGCGCCGCCCTCCAGGCGCAGGTCGTGCAGGCGCTCGGCGCCCACCTGCCCGCCCACATGCTGCTCTGGCATGCGGAAGACACCACCCCCTACGAATGCGACGGCCTCACCGCCTACCGCCAGCGGCCGATGGTGGTCTGCCTGCCGGAAACCGAGGCGCAGGTACAGGCCGTGCTGCGCACCTGCCACGCGCTCGGCGTGCCGGTGGTGGCGCGCGGCGCCGGCACCGGCCTGTCGGGCGGCGCGATGCCGCACGCGGCCGGCGTCACCCTCTCGCTGGCGCGGTTCAACCGCATCCTCGCGGTCGATCCCGTCGCATGCACCGCGCGCGTGCAATGCGGCGTGCGCAATCTCGCGATCAGCGAAGCCGCGGCGTCCCACGGCCTCTACTACGCGCCCGATCCGTCGAGCCAGATCGCCTGCACCATCGGTGGCAACGTCGCCGAGAACTCGGGCGGCGTGCACTGCCTGAAATACGGCCTCACCGTGCACAACGTGCTGCGCGTGCGCGGCTTCACCGCCGAGGGCGATCCCGTCACCTTCGGCAGCGAGGCGCTCGACACACCGGGCTATGACCTGCTGGCCGCCGTGATCGGCAGCGAAGGCATGCTCGCCATCGCCCTGGAAGTCACCGTGCGGCTGATCCCGAAGCCGCGCGTCGCGCGTTGCATCATGGCGAGCTTCGACGACGTGCGCCGCGCGGGCGACGCCGTCGCCGCCGTGATCGCGGCCGGCATCATCCCGGCCGGGCTGGAGATGATGGACCGGCCCATGACCGCCGCCGTCGAGGACTTCGTGCACGCCGGCTACGACCTCGCGGCCGAAGCCATCCTGCTGTGCGAATCCGACGGCACGCCCGAAGAGGTCGAGGAAGAGATCGCCCGCATGAGCGCCGTGCTGCGCGACGCCGGGGCCACCGCCATCACGGTGAGCCAGGACGAGGCCGAGCGGCTGCGCTTCTGGAGCGGACGCAAGAACGCCTTCCCCGCCTCGGGCCGCATGAGCCCCGACTACATGTGCATGGATTCCACCATCCCGCGCAAGCGCCTGGCGGACATCCTTCTGGCCATCCAGGCCATGGAGCGGAAATACGGCCTGCGCTGCGCCAACGTCTTCCATGCGGGCGACGGCAACCTGCATCCGCTGATCCTCTTCGATGCGAACGATCCCGACCAGCTGCACCGCTGCGAGCTGTTCGGCGCCGACATCCTCGAGACCAGCGTGGCCATGGGCGGCACCGTGACCGGCGAGCACGGCGTGGGCGTGGAAAAGCTCAACTCCATGTGCACGCAGTTCACCGGCGAGGAAAACGCACAGATGTTCGCGCTCAAGGCGGCCTTCGACCCGGCCGGGCTGCTCAACCCGGGCAAGGTGATCCCCACGCTACAGCGCTGCGCCGAGTACGGCCGGATGCTGGTGCGGGGCGGCCGTATCGCACACCCCGACCTGCCCCGGTTCTGACCCCCGCGCGGCGGCCGGCCCCCGGGCGTCAGGGCGGGCCGGGCTCCGCCGGGCCTTCGGGGTGCGTCATCAACCATCGCCGGATGGCGGCCACCGTCTCGCCACTCTGGCGCGTCAGGCGCCCGGCTTCGTCCAGCACCGGCACGGTCGCCGTGCGGTACAGCGCGCCGCCCACCGTCGCCAGCAGCGACAGCAGCTGGCGGTCGGCGGGGAGCGATTCCGCGCGCCCTTCCCCTGCGCCGACGCCTCCCCGGTCCGCGGACCCGGTCCCCTCCTCGCCGGCCTGCTGCACGTCCAGCACGCGCCGGGCGTGCAGCGCGACGGGACCGAGCCGCGCCTGCAGGCGCCCGAGCAGCCACGCGATCTCCTGCACCCGCAGATCGATGGCGTCGAGCGCGGCGGCCGCGCACTCCACCTGCTCGGCGGCATCCTGCAGCGAGGCGGAATGGAGGCGCGCCACCCGCAGCGCCTCATCCATCCGCCCTTCCGCGCAGGCGCGCAGCGACCGCAGCACCGCCGCATCGACCACGCCGCCGAGCACCAGGAACGGCGCGCGGCCTTCCTCGGGCGGCACCTCGCCGGTGCCCAGCCAGACCACGGTCGCGTTGCCCTGCGCGGCATCCGCCGGTCCGTCCCCGGCACACAGCGACCAGGCCGGCAGTGCGCCGGCCGGGAGCCCCTGCCCGCCGGAGCCGCGCAGTTCCGCGGCGCGCTCGACCGCCGTGGCGAGGTCTTCGAGCCGGGGCGCCCCCTGCTCCGGCGAGCCCCCGAGGCCCGCGCCGCGCGTGGGCACGAGCCCCCGCGGCAACCGCCGCGCGAGCGACAGCACCTCCGCCAGGTCCTGCGCCCGTGCCTGCAGCCGCGCACTGCCGAGCGCCGCCAGGCGGCCGGCCAGCAGGCGGCGGCGATCGTCCAGCGCCTGGGCCAGTATCCGGAAATGCCACTCGGCGGACGTGATCCAGCGATCCGCCGTGGTGAACGGGTCCGCCGTGCACCAGGCGAGCCGCAACTGTGCCACCGCGATCTCGACCGGATCGTCCGCCCGCGGCGGTGCGAAAGTTCCGCGCTGCGGAGTGCCCCCTCCGCTACGCTTTCCAGGCTCCGCCACCCGCCTTGCCGCGCCGGCCGCCATGCCCCACGGCCCGTGCTCCGTGAAAGGCACCGCGGCCGTTGCCGGGCCCGCGCGCGCCCCGTGTTCCGGCGCGTGCAGCGCCATGCCTCCGATGTCCTCCATATCCACCCTCCTCTCCTTCATGCAGGCCATGGAAGCCGCGGTCTCCCCGCCGCTTCGTAACCATGAATTACGCCAATTTCGTGACTATATCGCCGAATCACCCCGGAAACTCGGCAGTTCCCTAGCGTGACTGCATGCAGGATGCAAAGCAAAATTTTGCCGAGAAGTTACGAAAAGCTATGGAGAAGGCCGGATACGAAGCCCGGCCCTCGGTGCTGGAGCGGGAATTCAACACCCGGCACTGGGGCAAGCCCATGAGCCTGCATGGCGTGCGGCGCTGGCTGCGCGGCGAAACCCTGCCCGACCACCGCAAGCTCGCCACCCTCTCGCAATGGCTCCAGGTGCCCCTGCAGGACTTCCTCGCCGAGGCCGCCGCGCCCGGCGCGCCCCGCACCGACGAGCCTTCCGGCCTGTGGCACGCCGGCATGGGCTACGACGACCGCAAGCTCTTCGAGATCTATCTGCGCCTGCCCGTGCCCCAGCGCCGCATCGCCCGCGAGGTGATTCTCGCGATCGCCCGCGCCCACGCCGCCGACGCCGAAAAGCAGCGCGAAAGCTGAGCTCCGCAGTCCCGGCCGCCGTCCGCTGAACCAAGGATCACGCCGGCAGCGTAACCCGCCTTTCGAGTCACTCTGCAGTTCGTGCCGGTCCCTAGCGTGCCGGCATGCAGGACGACGCAAAACAAAAATTCGCCCGGAAGTTGCGGGAGGCAATGGAAACGGCAGGCTACGAGGCCAAACCCTCGGTACTCGAACGCGAGTTCAACACGCGCCATTGGGGCAAGCCCATGACGCTGCACGGCGTGCGCCGCTGGCTGCTCGGCGAGACCATGCCGGGCCCGCGCAAGCTCACCACGCTGGCGCAGTGGCTGCGCGTGCCCCTGGAGGATTTCGTCGATGCGGGCGAGGGCGCGGCCCTGCGCGCCACCGGCGAGCCCCTCCACAAGTGGCATGCGGGGCTGGGCTACGACGACCGCGAACTCTTCGACATCTACCTCAAGCTGCCCGTGCCCCAGCGCCGGCTGGCGCGCGAGGTGATCCTGGCCATCGCGCGGGCGCACGAGGCCGGGGAAGCGCAGCGCAAGGACCGGGACGGCTGACCGGCCGCCCCGCACGCCGGGGCCGGTCCGCGGGAAGGCGCGCTCAGCCGGCCAGGGCGCCCAGGCCCCGGGCCAGCTCGGAGGCGTGCGAGAGCGCGAACAGCACCAGCCCGATCAGGCCGCCGACCACCGTGCCGTTGATGCGGATGTACTGCAGGTCGCTGCCGATGTGCAGCTCCACCAGCCGTGCCATCTCCTTGGCGTCCCAGCGGTCCACCGTGTTGCGGATGTGCTCGGCCACGAACTGCGACAGGTCGGGCGCCACCTGCGTGGCCCAGAGCTGCAGGCGCACGTTCAGCCGCACCCGCAGCGCCGGGTCGCCCGCGAGCGCCATGCCGAGCCACTGGCCCATGGCGGCCACCTTGCGCGACACCTCGGAGTTCTCGTCGGACAGGTCCTTCTGCAGCCGCTCGCGCAGGCTCGTCCACAGCTCCTGCACGTAGCGGCCCAGGGTCTCGTCGTTCTGCAGGTATTCGCGCAGCTCGAGCCCGCGGCGCTCCCACTCGGGATCGGTCTGCAGCCGCTCGATCAGCCGCTGCACGGCCGCATCCAGCGCCGTGCGCAGCTGGTGGGAAGGATCGCTCGCCACCTCGGCCAGCAGGCTGTCGATCGCCTGCGCGATCGCGCCCGCCCCCTTGCCGCCCAGCCAGTCGGTGGGCAGCACCTTCTCCTTGAGCGGGTGCTCGCGCCGTATCCACTGCACGATGGCCTCGGCGATGAAGGTGCGCGTCTCGGGCGCGCGCAGCAGCAGCGTCACGCGCCCGAGCACGTCGTCGAGCAGCACCTGGTGCCGGCCATTGTGGGTGAGGGCCTCCAGCGCCGCCGCCATGGTGCGCGACAGGTCGAGCTGCCCCACCAGCGCGCGCGCGGCCTGGTTCATGAACCGCTGGATGCGCGCATCCTCCACCGTGTCCAGCGCCGCGAGCGCCAGCCGCGCCACCTGCCGCCCCAGCAGCTGGGCATTGCCCGGCGAAGTGAGCCACTGCGCGAGCATGTCGGCCGGATCGTGCCGGCGGATGAGATTGACGAGCGAGGGCGCGTCCAGGAACTTGTCGCGCACGAACGTGGCCAGGTTGCCGCCGATGCGCTCCTTGTTGCGCGCGATGATGTCGGTGTGCCGCTGCACCCACGGCAGCGGGATGCGGCGGAACAGCGCCGACACCGCGAACCAGTCGGCCAGCGCGCCGACCATGGCGGCCTCGGCCATGGCGCGCACGCAGTCCACCGCCAGGCCCGGAGGGAAGGCATACGTGCCGGCGAACACGACCGTCACCGCCAGCAGCAGCCCCGTGGCGAGCCACTTGGAGCGTGCCAGCGCCAGCGCGTGCGCGGTCGCCGCGGGCGGGGGCACGGCGAATGCCTCCGGCCCGTCGGCAGGCAGGGGGGCGGTGGAACGGCCCTCGGCACCCGGCGCCTCGCCTGCCGTGCCGGGGCCGCCATCGCCGGAACTGCGGTTGCGCGTGCTGCTGTCCATTCCCCCGAGAATAGCCCGCCGGTGCGCGGCCCGCGCGTAAGCAACTGTTGCCCGTACGGGCTTGGCGGGCAACGCGGCCGCACCGCGGGCCCTGCGCAGGCCCTGCGGCCCGGCCTCAGCGCGGCGCCACGCGGTCCAGTGCCGCCTCGAGGTGCCCCACGGTGCGGTCCACGTTGCGCCACTTGTCCAGGCCGAACAGGCCCAGGCGGAAGGTCTGGAAATCCGGGCGCTCGCCGCACTGCAGCGGCACGCCCGCGGCCGTCTGCAGGCCGGCCTCCAGGAACTTGCGGCCGTTCTGGATGCCCGGATCGGTGGTGTAGCTCACCACCACGCCCGGCGCCTTCCAGCCCTCGGCCGCCACGCTCGGGAAGCCGCGCGACTCCAGCAGCGCGCGCACCTTCGCGCCCAGTTCGATCTGCCGTTCGCGCACCTGCTCGAAGCCGTCGTCCCGGGTCTCGAACATCACGTCGCGCAACCGCACCAGCGCATCGGTCGGCATGGTCGTGTGGTAGGCGTGCTGGCCCTTCTCGTAGCCCTCGGCGATCTGCATCCACTTCTTGAGGTCGCACGAGAAGCTGGAGCTCTGCGTGCCCTCGATCGCCTGCCGGGCCCGCTCGCTCAGCATCACCATGGCGCAGCAGGGCGAGCCGCTCCAGCCCTTCTGCGGTGCCGAGATGAGCACGTCCACGCCCGTGGCGCGCATGTCCACCCACATCGCGCCCGAAGCCACGCAGTCGAGCACGAACAGCGCGCCCACCTCGTGCGCCGCGTCCGCCACCGTGCGCAGGTAGTCGTCCGGCAGCAGGATGCCGCTGGCCGTCTCCACGTGCGGCGCGAACACCACCTTCGGCAGCTCGGCGCGGATGGCCTGCGCCACCTCGTCGGCGGGGCACGGCGCCCACGGTGCCTGCGGGCCCTCGCCCTGCTGGCGTGCCTGGCAGACCACGGCCCCACCGCCCAGCCCGCCCGCGTCGAAGATCTGGCTCCAGCGGTAGCTGAACCAGCCGTTGCGCACGATCAGCGCCTTCTCGCGGTTGGCGAACTGGCGGGCCACGGCTTCCATGCCGAAAGTGCCGCTGCCGGGCACCAGCACCGCGGTGTGCGCGCCGTACACCGTCTTCAGCGTGGCGAGGATGTCCTGCACCACGCCGGTGAAGCGCTTGGACATGTGGTTGAGGGCGCGGTCGGTATAGACGACCGAGAACTCCAGCAGGCCGTCGGGATCGACATCGGGCAACAGTCCGGGCATGGCGGGGCAACTCCTTGGAACGGAAACGGCCAGGGGGAATGGAGAGGGAAGGCGCGGAAGCGGCCCCGAGGCCAGCAGATACCGGCAAGCCGCGCACGGATGGCAGCAGCTTACACCGCCCCCGCCGCCGGGACCGTGGGGTGCCCGCAGGGGAATTCGGCCCCCGCCCCGGAGCCGGGCGGCGGACGCGGCTAGTATGGCGACCGCCCACCGCGCCCTTCGGCACGGCCCGCCCCCATTCAGGAACCGACCCGATGCACGACTTCCGCAGCGACACCGTCACCCGGCCCACCGCCGCCATGCGCGAGGCCATGCTCGCAGCCCCCCTGGGCGACGACGTGTTCGGCGACGATCCGTCCGTGAACGCCCTGCAGGACCGGGCCGCGGACATGCTCGGCTTCGAGGCCGCGCTCTTCGCCCCCAGCGGCACCCAGGCCAACCTCATCGGGCTGATGGGCCACTGCCAGCGCGGCGACGAGGCCATCGTCGGCCAGACCTGGCACACCTACCGCTGGGAAGGCGGCGGCATGGCCACCCTCGGCTCCATCCAGCCGCAGCCCATCGAGAACCGCGCCGACGGCACGATGTGCCTGCACGAGATCGCTGCCGCCATCAAGCCCGACGATCCGCATTTCGCGCGGACCCGCCTCGTGGTGCTGGAGAACACGACCGGCGGCCAGGTGCTGCCCAACACCTACATCGCCGAGGTGGCGGCGCTCGCGCAGGGCCGCGGCCTCGCCATGCACCTGGACGGCGCGCGCCTCTTCAACGCCGCGGCGGCGAATGCCACGGCCCACGGCACCGACGTCTACGACGAGGCGCGCGCCATCTGCGCGCACTTCGACTCGGCCTCCGTCTGCCTCAGCAAGGGGCTGGGTGCGCCCGTGGGCTCGCTGCTGCTCGGCTCGCGGAATTTCATTTCGGCCGCCCGCCGCACCCGCAAGATGCTGGGCGGCGCGATGCGGCAGGCGGGCCTGCTCGCGGCCGCGGGACACTACGCCCTGGAGCACCACGTGCGCCGCATGGCCGACGACCACGCCCTGCTGCGCACGCTGGCGGACGGCCTGGCCGAAGCGGGCCGCAGCCACCCCGTGCTGCGCCGGCGGCTGGAGGTGGCCTCGGCCCACACCAACATCCTGTTCACCGACGTGCACTCCGACATCGCCCCTTCGCTGCTGGCCTGGCTGTCGCAGCACGGCATCGGCGTGACGCGCAGCCTCTGCGGCGGCCAGATCCGCCTGCGCTGGGTGACCCATCTCGACGTCGGGCCGGACGATGTGGCCCACACGCTCGACTGCGTCGAACGTTTCACTGGCTGAGGACGGCTCAGCGCGCCGGATAGCTGCGGTGGCCGAAGATGCCGCTGCCCACGCGCACCAGGGTGCTGCCGGCGTGGATGGCGGCCTCCAGGTCGGCCGTCATGCCGAGCGAGAGCGTGTCGAAGGCCTCCAGCCCCGCATCGCCCGCCGCGCGCAGCCGCTCGAAGAGTTCGCGCGCCTGCCGGTGCACCGCGTACTGCGCAGCGAAATCCGGCGCCGGCTCGGGAATGGCCATCAGCCCCCGCAGCCGCAGCCGCGGCAGCCCGGCCACCGCGCGGACCAGCGCCTGCGCCTCGGCGGGCGGCACCCCGGCCTTGTTCGCGCCGCCGTCCACGTTCACCTGGATGCACACCTGCAGCGCAGGCAGGTGCTCCGGCCGCTGCTGCGACAGCCGCTCGGCCGTCTTCAGCCGGTCCACCGTGTGCACCCAGTCGAAGTGCTCGGCCACGAGGCGCGTCTTGTTGCTCTGTACCGGGCCGATGCAGTGCCACTCCAGCGGCCGCTCCCACCCCGAGCCCGGCGCGCGCAGGGCCGCGATCTTCTCCACGCCTTCCTGGATGTAGTTCTCGCCGAAGGCGTGCTGCCCCGCCCGCGCCGCCTCGCGCACGGCGGCGGCGTCGAACGTCTTGGAAACGGCCAGCAGGCGCACGCTGTGCGGCGGCCGGCCGGCGGATGCGCAGGCCTGCGCGATGCGGTCCAGGACCCCTTGGAGGTTGTTACCAATCGTCGTCATAATGTTTGCTCTCCAAGCGTACCAAACGACCTAAGGGCCTTCCGTGGACATCACCCAACTGCTCGCCTTCAGCGTGAAGAACAAGGCCTCCGACCTGCATCTCTCCGCCGGCCTGCCGCCGATGATCCGGGTCCACGGCGACGTGCGCCGCATCAACGTCGACGCGCTCGACCACAAGATGGTGCACGCCATGGTGTACGACATCATGAGCGATGCCCAGCGCAAGGTCTACGAAGAGTTCCTCGAGGTCGACTTCTCCTTCGAGATCGAAGGCCTGGCGCGCTTCCGTGTCAACGCCTTCAACCAGAACCGCGGCGCCGCGGCCGTGTTCCGCACCATCCCGAGCAAGATCCTCACGCTCGAGCAGCTCAACGCGCCGCGCATCTTCGCCGACCTCGCCCTCAAGCCGCGCGGCCTCGTGCTCGTCACCGGCCCCACCGGCTCGGGCAAGTCCACCACGCTCGCGGCCATGGTGAACCATCTCAACGAGACCGAGTACGGGCACATCCTCACGGTGGAAGACCCGATCGAGTTCGTGCACGACTCCAAGAAGTGCCTGGTCAACCAGCGCGAGGTCGGGCCGATGACGCTCTCCTTCGCCGCCGCGCTCAAGTCCGCCCTGCGCGAAGACCCGGACGCGATCCTCGTGGGCGAAATGCGCGACCTGGAGACCATCCGCCTCGCGATGACCGCGGCCGAGACGGGCCACCTCGTCTTCGGCACGCTGCACACCTCCAGCGCCGCCAAGACCATCGACCGGATCATCGACGTCTTCCCCGCCGAAGAGAAGGAAATGGTGCGCGCCATGCTGTCCGAATCCCTGCAGGCCGTGATCTCCCAGACGCTGTGCAAGACCAAGGACGGCCAGGGCCGCGTGGCGGCGCACGAGATCATGCTGGGCACCAGCGCCATCCGCAACCTGATCCGCGAGGCCAAGGTGGCGCAGATGTACTCCACCATCCAGACCAGCAGCAGCGTCGGCATGCAGACGCTCGATCAGAACCTCACCGACCTCGTGCGGCGCAACGTCATCAGCCCCGCCGAGGCGCGCAGCAAGGCCAAGATCCCGGAGAACTTCCCGGGCTGAGGCCCCAAGGATCCCTCGGCGCCGACGGCAGCCCCCTTCCACACACCGCACGGCCCACCTGACCGCCGCGCGAACCGGAGCATCCCATGAAAGGCATCCTCGGCCTGCTCAAGGCCAAGTCCCGCAGCGGCGCCAAGTCCAGCGGCGAAAGCGGCAGCGATTCGGTCTTCTTCACCACGGCCTTCGCCGGCCAGGGCGTGGACAGCTCCATGCTCGTGCCCTGGGAGGCGCGCGCCGTCGAGGTCGCGGCCCAGCGCCTGCCCACCAGCCGCGGCGGCAAGCTGCTGCAGGCGCTCTGGTCGAAGGACCGCTACATGGCGCACCTGGACGCCTCCGCCGTCGAGCGCATGGAGCGCTTCTTCCAGTTCGCGTCCGTGCCCGCCGACCGCGACGTGATCCGCCAGGATGAATACGGCAACTTCATGGTCGTGCTGCTCACCGGCACCATCGCCGTCGACCGCGTCCAGCCCTGGGGCGAGCACCTGCGGCTCGCCGAAACGCGCCCGGGCGACATCCTGGGCGAGATGTCGCTGCTCGACAGCGGCATCCGCTTCTCCGCCTGCACCACGCTCACCGACTGCGAGATCGCGGTGCTGAGCGCCGAGGCCCTCGACGACATGATGGCCCGGGACCCGCAGCTCGCCGCCAGCCTCGTCGCGCTGCTCGCCCGCAAGCTCTCGCAGCGCCTGCGCGTGGTCAGCGCCCGCCTGAGCGACAGCCAGCGCTGACACGCCGCGCACCGACCGGAGCACTGAATGGAACGCGATCAGGCCAGCAAATTCATCAACGACCTGCTCAAGCTCATGGTGGGCCGGGGCGGCAGCGACCTCTTCATCACCGCGGAATTCCCGCCCGCCATCAAGGTGGACGGCAAGGTCACCAAGGTCTCCCCCCAGCCCCTCACGCCGTCGCACACCCTGACCCTGGCGCGCGCCATCATGAGCGACAAGCAGGTGGCGGATTTCGAGCGCACCAAGGAGTGCAACTTCGCCATCTCCCCCGCGGGCATCGGCCGCTTCCGCGTGAACGCCTTCATCCAGCAGGGCCGCGTCGGCATGGTGCTGCGGACCATCCCGCTCACGCTGCCCACCATCGACGGGCTCGGCGTGCCGCAGGTGCTCAAGGAGATCACCATGTCCAAGCGCGGGCTGTGCATCCTCGTGGGTGCCACCGGCTCGGGCAAATCGACCACCCTCGCGGCCATGGTCGACTGGCGCAACGAGAACTCCTTCGGCCACATCATCACCGTGGAAGACCCGATCGAATTCGTGCACCCGCACAAGAACTGCGTCGTCACGCAGCGCGAAGTGGGCCTCGACACCGACAGCTGGGAGGCGGCGCTCAAGAACACGCTGCGCCAGGCCCCCGACGTGATCCTCATGGGCGAGATCCGCGACCGCGAGACCATGGACCACGCCATCGCCTTCTCCGAGACCGGCCACCTGTGCCTCGCCACGCTGCACGCCAACAGCGCCAACCAGGCGCTGGACCGGATCGTCAACTTCTTCCCCGAGGAACGCCACACGCAGCTGCTCATGGACCTGTCGCTCAACCTGCGCGCCATGGTGTCGCAGCGCCTCATCCCCCGGCAGGACGGCAAGGGCCGTGCCGCGGCGGTGGAAGTCATGCTCAACACGCCGCTGATCGCCGACCTGATCTTCAAGGGCGAGGTCGTCGAGATCAAGGAGATCATGAAGAAGAGCCGCAACCTCGGCATGCAGACCTTCGACCAGTCGCTGTTCGATCTATTCGAGGCCAACGTCATCAGCTACGAAGACGCGCTGCGCAATGCCGACTCGCTCAACGACCTGCGCCTGCAGATCAAGCTCGGCAGCCAGCGCGCGCGCAGCAACGACCTGTCGTCCGGCACCGAGCACTTCGCCATCGTCTGACGCCGTCCCTCCACGCCGCGCCCGCCGCGCCCCGGCGGGCGCCGTCTTTTCCACCGTTCACCCGCACCCGACAGGAGACCCGACCCCATGCCATCCAGTACCGCCCCGCGCAGCTACGACGCCCTCCCCCCGCGCAAGGTCGCCTTCCTGGGCCTGGGCGTGATGGGCTACCCGATGGCCGGCCACCTGGCGCTCGCCGGGCACCAGGTCACCGTCTACAACCGCACCGCCGCCAAGGCCGCCGCCTGGTGCGGGGAATTCGCGCAGACGGCCGGCGCCCGGCATGCGGCCACGCCGCGCGAGGCCGCCCAGGGCGCGGACATCGTGTTCTGCTGCGTGGGCAACGACGACGACCTGCGCTCGGTCGTGCTCGGCGCCGACGGCGCCTTCGCCGGCATGCAGCCCGGCGCGGTCTTCGTGGACCACACCACGGCGTCGGCCGAAGTCGCCCGCGAACTGGCCCAGGCCGCGCGCACGCTGGGCCTGCGCTTCGTCGATGCGCCCGTCTCCGGCGGCCAGGCCGGCGCGCAGAACGGCCAGCTCACCGTCATGTGCGGCGGCGATGCCGAAGCCTTCGACCAGGTGCGCCCCGTGGCGATGGCGTTCTCGCGCGCCTTCACGCGCATCGGCGACAGCGGCGCCGGCCAGCTCGCCAAGATGGTCAACCAGATCTGCATCGCGGGCATCGTCCAGGGCCTCTCGGAAGCCATCGCCTTCGGCCAGCATGCGGGCCTGGACATGCCGCTCGTGCTCGACGTGATCGGCAAGGGCGCCGCCCAGAGCTGGCAGATGGACAACCGCGGCAAGACCATGGTGGAGGGCCGCTTCGACTTCGGCTTCGCCGTCGACTGGATGCGCAAGGACCTGGGCCTGGTGCTCCAGGAAGCCCACCGCAACGGCGCCCGCCTTCCCCTCACCGCCCTCGTCGACCAGTTCTACGCCGACGTCCAGCAGTCCGGCGGCGCGCGCTGGGACACCTCCAGCCTCATCACCCGCCTGGGCGTGAAGAAGCCGCAGAACGGCTGAACCGGCAGCCCGGAGCGGCGCAGCCGCTCAGGGGGGTGCCTCTTATTGATTGTCCGTGGTGACCGGTGCAGGACGCGGCTGCTGCGAGAACCCGCGCGCCAGTTCCTGCTCGGAGACGATCTCGAACACGCGCACGACCTTGCGCACATCGTTCACGCCGCGCGCGATATCCGTGGCGCGGTCGGCCTCGCGCTGGGTGACGCGGCCCATCAGGTAGACGGTGTTGCGCTCCGTCACCACCTTGAAGGCCGTCGCGAAGAGGTCCTTGGCGTCCACCAGGCTCGCGCGCACCTTGCCCGTGATGAGCGTGTCGTTGGCGCGCTGCGAGAGCGTGCTGGCCGACATCACGGCGATGTCGTTCACCACCGAGCGCACGTTCTCCACCGCCAGCACCGCCTGCTCCACGCGCTCCTTGTCCTGCTGCGAGGGCACCTCGCCCGTCAGCAGCACCTGCCGGTTGTAGCTCGTGACGTTGACGTGCACCCGGTCGCCGAAGGTGTCGCGCAGCCGGTTGGCCGTGCGCAGCTCGATGCCTTCGTCCTCCACCTGGGAGCCGGTGGTGCGCCGGTCGGCGGCCATCATGGTGCCCACGGCCGCGCCGCCGATCAAGAGGGGCGCGCAGGCCGACAGCACGGTGCCCAGCGCGATGGCGGCCAACACGGCGCCGGTGGTACGGGTCAAGGTCCGGAAAGTCATAGCGGTATCTCCTGTTCACCAAGTAATTGGGCATCGATGCCGTCGCACAGGCAGTGCAGCACCAGCGCATGCACCTCGCGCACGCGGGCGGCACGGTCGTGGGGCACGCCGATCAGCACGTCGGTCTCGCGCAGCATGCCGGCCAGGGCACCACCGGCCCGGCCCGTGAGGGCGATCACCGTCATGTCGCGCTCGTGGGCGGCCTGCGCGGCCTCCACCAGCGCGGCATCCGTGCCGGCGCTGCCGTCCGTCACCGCGAGCAGCACATCGCCGGCCTGGCCGAGCGCCCGCACCTGCCGGGCCAGCACCTGGGCGTCGCCGCCCGGCGTGCCCGGGGCGGACCAGAGCGCGTCGGGCTCCAGCGCGATGGCCGCGAGCTCGGGACGCTCCCGTTCGAAGCCGGCCACGCAGAGCGCGGCGAACTGCCGTGCCAGCCCCGACGCCGCGCCGCTGCCGCAGGCCAACACCTTGGCCCCGCTGGTGACGCACGCGAGGACGGCCTGCACGGCGGCCTCGATGGGTTGGCTGAGAAGCTGCGCGGCCTGGTATTTGAGGTCCGCGCTGTCGATGAAATGCTGTTGGATGCGTTGCTCGAGCATGAAGGCCGATGATACCCGCCGGGGCTGGCGGCGAAGGTAGCAAAGGGTTGGCGGGTCGGAGGGTCGGCCCGCCTACCCGGCGTCGAACGCCGCCTTCACCCACCGCACCGCGTCCGCCTCCACCAGCACGGCATCGAACCGGCACGGCGGCAGCGACGGCCAGCGCAGCAGGTAGTGCCGCGCGGCGAACACGATGCGCCGCTGTTTCGCCGCGCCGATGCTCGCGCCGGCCCCGCCGAAGGCCGCGCTGGCGCGGCTGCGCACCTCCACGAACACCAGCGTGCCGTCGCGGTCGCGCAGGATCAGGTCGATCTCCCCGCCGCCGCGGCCCGGCGTCCGATAATTGCGTGTGAGCAGCCGCAGCCCGGCCGCCTGCAGATGCGCCAGCGCCCGGTCTTCCGCAGCCATGCCCGCGGCCCGCGTCGTCGTCTTCCGCGCGGCCCCTCCCGGGCCGGCCGTCTTCTTTTCAAGGATTCCCATTGAGCGCCTCTTTCGCCTCCGCCCTGTCCGCCGCGCGCGACGCGGCCGCAGCGCAGCATTATCCGCAGGGCGCACTCTACGTCGTCGCCACGCCGATCGGCAACCTTGCGGACATCACCCTGCGCGCCCTCCACGTGCTGCAACTGGCCGATGCCGTCGCCTGCGAGGACACCCGCCACACCCAGGCGCTGCTGCGCGCCTACGGCATCGACAAGGCATCCGCGCAATGCATGGCCGTGCACCAGCACAACGAGGCCGAGGCGGCGCAGGCCGTCGTGCAGCGGCTGCAGCGCGGTGAACGCGTCGCCTACGTGAGCGACGCCGGCACGCCGGGCGTGAGCGATCCGGGCGCGCGCCTCGTGGCCGCCGTGCAGGCGGCCGGCCTGCGTGCGCTGCCGCTGCCGGGAGCGAGCAGCGTCACCGCCGCGCTCAGCGTGGCCGGCGCCCTGGCCGCAGGACCCGCCGCCCACCAGCCGCTGGCCGGCGGCTTCCTGTTCGCGGGCTTTCTGCCCACGCGCTCCGCGGAGCGCCACGCCGCGGTCCAGGCGCTGGCCGCAGAACACCGCTGCACCGTGCTGCTGGAAGCCCCGCACCGCATCACCGAACTGGCGGCCGCGCTGGAACCCCTGGGCGATCGGCCGGTCACCCTCGCCCGGGAGATCACCAAGCAGTTCGAAGAGATCGCCACCCTGCCCGCGCGCACGCTGGCGGACTGGCTGCAGGCCGAGGGCACCTCGCGCACCCGCGGTGAATTCGTGGTCGTCGTGCACCCCGCCCCCGCGCCGGAGGGCGATGCCTCGCCCGCCACCACCGCCGGCCTGCGCGCCCTGCGCCTGCTGCTGGCCGAACTGCCCGTGAAGACCGCCGTGCGCCTCGCCGCCGAGATCAGCGGAGCGCCGCGCAATACGCTCTACGACGCGGCACTGGCGATGAAGAAAGAGAACGGCCGGGAGGACGACGCCGGCTGACCGCTTTCGGCCAGCAGGCGCGCGCTGCCGCGCCAACCCGTGGCCGGCGGCGCGCCATCAGGGCGGCTGGCACGGGCCAGCGAAGCGGTTCTGGCCAGGCGTCTCATCGCAGGCAGCACAGGTCGTACGGCAAGATGCGGCGGCGACGCCAGGAGGGTCGCGTCAGCCGCTCTCAGGGCCGGACGGTGTACGCCAGCCCTGCAGCCACGCCACCGAACAGATCGCCCTCGACCTGCGGCACGCCAGGAAACGCCATCGCCAGCGCGTCGCGCAACGGTTTCAGGGCCGACGAGCCGCCGGTGAGGTAGAGCGCATCCACGCCCCGCCCTCCCAGATCGGCCGCCGCCAGGCAGTCCGCCGCGCAGCGCACCACCTCCTGCAGAGGCGCCTGCAGGTTCGCAGCCAGCGCCTCCGGCGTGATCTGCGCTGCGAGCCCGCGCTCCAGCCAGTCGAGCGGCAGTACCGCCGGCACGCCCGCGCTCGACACCTCGATCTTCGCCTGCTCCACGCTTTGCGCCAGGCGGTGCCCCCAGCGCTCCGAGAGCACCCGCATCAGCCGGTCGTGCAGCTGCGCATCGCGGTAGTCCGATCGCAGCCCCTTCGCTTCGGCGAGCGCTTTCGGGCTGTACAGCCACTGGATCAGATGCCACGTCGAGAGGTCGTAGAACACGCGGCTGGGCACCTCGCGGCCGGACGGCCCGTGGTGCCCCAGGCCCAGCAGCGGCATCACGTGCGCACGGCTCAGCCGCTGGTCGAAGTCCGTGCCGCCCAGGTGCACGCCGGCCGTGGCCAGCACGTCGCCGCTGCGGTCGGCGCGGTGCATGCGATCGGGTCCCAGCAGCACCACGGTGAAATCGGAAGTACCGCCGCCGATGTCCACCACCAGCACCCGCGTCTCCCGGTCCACGCGCTGCTCGTAGTCGAGCGCGGCGGCAATCGGTTCGAGCTGGAAGGCGATGTCCGTGAAGCCGGCCATTTCGGCGGCCCGCTGCAGCGCGCTCTCCGCCAGCGCATCCCGCTTCGGATCGCCGTCCACGAAATGCACCGGCCGCCCGAGCACGACGCGCGTGGGCGCTTCGCCCACCACCGCCTGGGCACGGCGTGCCAGCATGCGCAGGAACAGCGCGATGATGTCCTGGTAGCTCATGAGCGTACCCTGCACCGCCGTCTTCTCTTCGAGCAGTGCGCTGCCGAGCAGGCTCTTGAGCGACCGCATCAGCCGCCCTTCGGTGCCTGCCAGGTACTGGGTGATCGCGTCCCGGCCCACGTGCGTGCGCGACTCCTCGGTGTTGAAGAACATCGCCGTCGGCAGCGTGTGGTGGGTGTCTTCCACGGGCACCATCTGCGCCGGCTCGCCGTCCCGCCGGACCGCCATCGCGGAATTGGAAGTGCCGAAATCGATGCCGAGGGTCAACGGGCGCATGGGAGAACAGCGAAAACTGGTGGAAAAAACGAAATAGGACGGCAGCGGTACACCGCGGAGAGCTGTCCGCCGGCAGGCGGCATCACCTCGCGGGCCCAGGGCAGGTGCATCGGCGCGATGCCGTGCACGAAGAGCACTGCGCAAGGAGAGCACAAAAACAAAAACGCCCACTGTTCAGTGGGCGTTTTTGAAGTGCAGGGCACTTATTTGGTTGCGCGAGAAGGATTTGAACCTCCGACCTTTGGGTTATGAGCCCAACGAGCTACCAGACTGCTCCATCGCGCGGTAGAAATGAATTATAGCTTACTTTGCGGCGTCTGCGGAAGAATCTGCAGAAGTTTCGGCGACTTCCGGACGCTCCACGAATTCCACGAAAGCCATGGGTGCGTTGTCGCCCACGCGGTAACCCATCTTCAGGATGCGGGTGTAGCCGCCCGGACGGGCCTTGAACAGCGGGCCGAGCACGTTGAACAGCTTGGTCACGCTGTCACGGTCGCGCAGGCGGTCGAAAGCCAGGCGGCGGTTCGCCACGGTGTCTTCCTTGGCCAGGGTGATCATGGGCTCGATCACGCGGCGCAGTTCCTTGGCCTTGGGGACCGTGGTCTTGATGGCCTCGTGCTCGATGAGCGAGTTCATCATGTTCTGCAGCATCGCGAGGCGGTGCGAGCTGGTGCGGTTGAGTTTGCGAAGGCCGTGTCCGTGGCGCATGGTGCTTTTCCTTATCAGTCAATTAAAACGGGCAGCCGTATCAGGTACTGCCCGCAGCACTGGTCCCCGAAGTGGGGAACCGAAGATTATAAAACGATCCGCTCAGCGCTTGTCCAGGCCTGCCGGAGGCCAGTTCTCGAGCTTCATGCCGAGCGTCAGCCCGCGCGAAGCCAGCACTTCCTTGATCTCGTTGAGCGACTTGCGGCCCAGGTTCGGGGTCTTGAGCAGCTCGTTCTCGGTACGCTGGATCAGGTCGCCGATGTAGTAGATGTTCTCGGCCTTCAGGCAGTTGGCCGAACGCACGGTCAGTTCCAGCTCGTCCACGGGGCGCAGCAGGATCGGATCGAACGTGGCGCTGCCGCGCGGGCCGGCCGGCGCGTCGAACGCAGCCAGTTCGCCGCCCTCGAGCTGCGCGAACACGGCGAGCTGTTCCACCAGGATCTTGGCGGAGGCGCGCACGGCGTCCTCGGCGGTGATCGCACCATTGGTCTCGATCTCGACGACCAGCTTGTCCAGGTCGGTGCGCTGCTCGACGCGGGCGCTCTCGACGTTGTAGCTCACGCGCTTGACGGGCGAGAACGAGGCGTCCAGCACGATGCGGCCGATCGACTTGGTCGATTCGTCGGCATAGCGGCGCAGGTTGCCCGGCACGTAGCCGCGGCCCTTTTCCACCTTGATCTGCATGTCCAGCTTGCCGCCTTGCGACAGGTGGGCGATCACGTGGTCCGGGTTGACGATCTCGACGTCGTGCGGCGTCTGGATGTCGCGCGCGGTGACGACGCCTTCGCCGTCCTTGCGCAGGCTCAGCGTGACTTCGTCGCGGTTGTGGAGCTTGAACACCACGCCCTTCAGGTTCAGGAGGATGTTCACGACATCTTCCTGGACGCCGTCGATGGACGAGTACTCGTGGAGCACACCGGCGATCGTCACTTCCGTTGCTGCGTAACCCACCATGGACGACAGCAGCACACGCCGGATGGCGTTGCCGAGCGTGTGCCCGTAGCCGCGTTCGAAGGGCTCGAGCGCCACCTTGGCACGGTTGTGCCCGAGCTGTTCGACGTTGATCGTCTTGGGTTTCAGCAAATTGGTTTGCATGCAGACTTCCTCTCAATACCCCCAGCTCGTTACACCGGTAAGGCTGGCGAAGCACCCGTACCGCGATGCCTCGCGGTACGGGAAACAATTGCGATCGATGAACGCCGTGGATTAGCGCGAGTACAACTCAACGATCAGGGATTCGTTGATGTCTGCGCCGAATTCGTCGCGGTCGGGCGTCTTCTTGAAGGTGCCTTCGGCCTTGTCGGCGTTCACTTCCACCCAGGCGGGCATGCCGACCTGTTGAGCCAGTTGCAGAGCTTCCACGATGCGGACTTGCTTCTTGGACTTCTCGCGCACGGCCACCACGTCACCCGGCTTCACCAGGTAGGACGCGATGTTGACGGACTGGCCGTTCACCGTGATCGCCTTGTGGGACACCAGCTGGCGTGCCTCGGCGCGCGTGGAGCCGAAGCCCATGCGGTACACCACGTTGTCCAGGCGGGACTCGAGCAGCGACAGCAGGTTCGCGCCGGTGTTGCCCTTGCGGCGGTCGGCGGTCTCGAAGTAGCGGCGGAACTGCTTTTCCAGCACGCCGTACATGCGCTTGACCTTCTGCTTCTCGCGCAGCTGCAGGCCGAAGTCGGACGTGCGGGCGCCGGAAGTGCGGCCGTGCTGGCCGGGCTTGGAGTCGAACTTGGACTTGTCCGCGATGGAGCGGCGTGCGCTCTTCAGGAACAGGTCGGTGCCTTCACGGCGGGAGAGTTTGGCCTTGGGGCCGAGGTAACGTGCCACTTGAGCTTCCTTGAATTGTCATCTGCCGCGT
Organism: Acidovorax sp. PRC11; assembly: GCF_031844105.1. NCBI lineage: Bacteria > Pseudomonadati > Pseudomonadota > Betaproteobacteria > Burkholderiales > Comamonadaceae > Acidovorax > Acidovorax sp. PRC11. The sequence continues at coordinate 57,439 of NZ_JAUZUQ010000018.1, forward strand.
TGGAAACGCGGGAGCCACCCGTACCATGCAACCACGCATGCGCCGGGTGGCGGTGGGCTTACTTGCGCGAAAAAATCAGATGCGGCGACGCTTTTGCGGGCGGCAGCCGTTGTGCGGCACGGGCGTCACGTCGGAGATGGACGTGATGCGGATGCCCAGGGCGCCCAGGGCGCGCACCGACGATTCGCGACCCGGGCCGGGGCCCTTGATCTCGACGTCGAGGTTCTTGATGCCTTGCTCGATCGCGGCGCGGCCGGCCACTTCGGAAGCCACCTGGGCTGCGAAGGGCGTCGACTTGCGCGAACCCTTGAAGCCCTGGCCACCCGAAGAGGCCCACGACAGGGCGTTGCCCTGGCGGTCCGTGATCGTGATGATCGTGTTGTTGAACGAAGCGTGCACGTGCGCGATGCCGTCGGAGACGTTCTTGCGAACCTTCTTGCGCACACGCTGCGCTGCGTTATTGGCGGGAGACTTTGCCATGTGGATCTTTCAATCTGCTTATTTCTTGAGCGCTGCGGCACCCTTGCGCGGACCCTTGCGGGTGCGGGCGTTCGTGCGGGTGCGCTGACCACGCATCGGCAGACCACGGCGATGGCGGAAACCACGGTAGCAGCCGATGTCCATCAGGCGCTTGATGTTCATCGTGGTTTCGCGACGCAGGTCACCTTCGATGGTGAACTGAGCGATCTGGTCGCGGATTTTTTCGAGATCGCCGTCCGTCAGATCCTTGATCTTCTTGGAGTAGGCGATGCCGCAGGCTTCGCAGATCTTGCGAGCGCGCGTGCGTCCGATGCCGAAGATAGCCGTCAGGCCGATTTCAGCATGCTGATGCGGCGGAATGTTGATGCCAGCGATACGTGCCATTTGCGTCCTCTAAACTTTCAATCAACCTTGGCGCTGCTTATGGCGCATGTCGGTGCAGATGACCCGCACGACACCCTTGCGGCGGATGATCTTGCAGTTGCGGCAGATTTTCTTGACCGAAGCCGAAACTCTCATTTCACTCTCCTAAAACTAGTCCATTCGTTCCGGCCACGCGCGGAACACACTTTGCGTGCCCGCGATGGATCGATGGGCATCATTAACCGTACATGCTGGAGGCGAACCCGCGATTGTAGCGGATCCGCTTCCGGCTCGCCAGACCTCAGGAGCCTGGTGTTGCTTTGAAGTTCGCCTTCTTGAGCAGCGACTCGTACTGCTGGGACATCATGTAGTTCTGCACCTGGGCCATGAAGTCCATGGTGACGACCACGATGATCAGCAGGGACGTGCCACCGAAATAGAACGGCACGTTGTACTTCAAGATCAGGAACTCCGGCAGCAGGCAGACGAAGGTGATGTACACCGCGCCGGCCAGCGTCAGCCGCACCAGGATCTTGTCGATGTAGCGGGCCGTCTGCTCGCCCGGACGGATGCCGGGGATGAACGCACCGCTCTTCTTCAGGTTGTCCGCCGTCTCACGGCTGTTGAAGACCAGCGCCGTGTAGAAGAAGCAGAAGAACACGATGGCAGCCGCGTAGAACATCACGTAGATGGGCTGACCGGGGGTCAGCGCACCGGAGATGTCGCGCAGCCAGCGCATCGATTCGCCAGCACTGAACCAGTTCACGATCGTGGCGGGCAGCAGGATGATCGACGACGCGAAGATCGGTGGAATCACCCCGGCCATGTTCAGCTTCAGCGGCAGGTGCGAAGACTGCCCCCCGTAGACCTTGTTGCCCACCTGGCGGCGGGCATAGTTCACGAGGATCTTGCGCTGACCGCGTTCCACGAACACCACGAAGTACGTCACCAGCGCCACCAGCAGCACGATGAAGATGGCTGCCAGGATGCTCATCGCACCCGTGCGCACCAGCTCCAGCAGGCCGCCGATCGAGCTCGGCAGGCCGGCCGCGATACCCGAGAAGATCAGGATCGAGATGCCGTTGCCGAGGCCGCGTTCGGTGATCTGCTCGCCGAGCCACATGAGGAACATGGTGCCGGCCGTCAGGCTGACCACCGCGGTGAGGCGGAAGCCGAAGCCCGGGCTCAGCACGAGGCCGGCGGAACTCTCCAGCGCCACGGCGATGCCGAGCGACTGGAAAATGGCCAGACCGAGCGTTCCGTAGCGCGTGTACTGCGTGATCTTGCGGCGTCCCGCCTCGCCTTCCTTCTTCAATTGCTCGAAGGTCGGAAGGACGTAGGTCATCAGCTGCATGATGATCGATGCCGAGATGTACGGCATGATCCCCAGTGCGAACACCGTGAAGCGGGACAGGGCCCCGCCCGAGAACATGTTGAACAGGTTCAGGATACCGCCTTGCTGGCCACTGAACAGCTGCTGCAGCTGGGCAGGATCGATGCCCGGCACCGGGATGTGCGCCCCGATGCGGTAGACGATCAAGGCCAGCAGCAGGAAAACCAGCCGGCGACGCAGGTCGCCGAATTTACCGGTCTTTGCAATCGACGCTGCACTGGTAGCCACGAATGCGTTCCTTTTCCAGCGTGTCCGCTCAGGCCAGGCTGCCGCCGGCCGCTTCGATCGCGGCCTTGGCGCCAGCCGTGGCACCGATGCCGTTCAGCTTCACGGCCTTGGTGAGTTCGCCGCTCTTGATGACCTTGACCACCTTGGCGAGCTGGCCCACCGCGCCGGCGCTCTTGAGCGCTGCGAGGTCGACTTCGGCCAGGCCGAGCTGCTCGAGGGTGCTCAGCGTCACTTCGGCGTTGAACTTCAGCAGGTGCGACTTGAAGCCGCGCTTGGGCAGACGGCGCTGCAGGGGCATCTGGCCGCCTTCGAAGCCCACCTTGTGGTAGCCACCCGAACGCGACTTCTGGCCCTTGTGGCCGCGGCCTGCGGTCTTGCCCAGGCCGGAGCCGATGCCACGGCCGACACGGCGCTTGGCATGCTTCGCGCCTTCTGCGGGCTTGATGCTATTGAGTTCCATCATCAACCTCTCAGAGGACCTTGACCAGATAGCTGATCTTGTTGATCATGCCGCGCACTTCGGGGCTGTCCTTGAGCTCGCTGACGCTGTTCAGCTTGCGCAGGCCCAGGCCGCGAACGGTGGCGCGGTGCGATTCCTTGGTGCCGATGGGGCTGCGCACCAGTTGAATCTTGACGGTTTGTTGCGTAGTCATTTGCAGAGCTCCGTTCAGGCGAAGATGTCTTCGACCGACTTGCCGCGCTTGGCTGCCACGTTCGCCGGGGTGGTGGAGTTCACCAGGGCGTCGAACGTAGCGCGGACCATGTTGTAGGGGTTCGACGAACCATGGCTCTTGGCCACGATGTCGGTGATGCCCACCACTTCGAACACGGCGCGCATCGGGCCGCCGGCGATGATGCCGGTACCCTTGGGAGCCGGGTGGAGTTCCACCGAAGCGGCACCGTGGTGACCCTTCACCGAGTGGTGGATGGAGCCGTTCTTGAGCGCAACCTTCACCAGGTTGCGGCGGCACTCTTCCATCGCCTTCTGCACGGCAGCAGGCACTTCCTTGGACTTGCCCTTGCCCATGCCCACGCGGCCGTCACCGTCGCCGACCACGGTCAGTGCAGCGAAGCCGAGAATACGGCCGCCCTTCACGACTTTGGTCACGCGGTTGACCGCGATCATCTTCTCGCGCATCCCGTCGTCTTGTCCTTCGGTCTGCACTTTGGGTTGAAACTTAGCCATTTTCTATTCGCTCCGCTTAGAACTGCAGGCCGGCTTCACGCGCGGCTTCTGCGAGGGCCTTCACGCGGCCGTGGTATGCGAACCCGGCGCGGTCGAATGCGACCTTCTCGATGCCGGCGGCCTTCGCCTTTTCAGCGATGCGCTTGCCGATCATCTGGGCCGCGGCGGCGTTGCCACCCTTGCCCGACGAGCCCAGTTCCTTGCGCACTTCGGCTTCCGCCGTGGAAGCGCTGGCAAGCACGCGGGTGCCGTCTTCGGAGATGACGCTGGCGTAGATGTGGAGGTTCGTGCGGTTCACCGTCAGGCGTACCACGCCTTGCTGTGCAATGCGGATACGGGTCTGGCGCGAACGACGAAGACGCTGCTCTTTCTTGGTCAACATGCTGCAGCTCCTTACTTCTTCTTGGTCTCTTTGATCGTGACCTTCTCATCCGAATAACGGATGCCCTTGCCCTTGTAGGGCTCGGGAGGACGAACGGCACGGATTTCGGCGGCGAGCTGGCCCACGCGCTGGCGGTCCGCACCCTTGATCACGATTTCCGTGGGGGTCGGCGTGGCCACCGTGATGCCTGCGGGCATCTCGAAGTTCACGGGATGCGAGTAGCCGACGGCGAGGTTCAGCTTGGCGCCCGAAGCCTGGGCCTTGTAGCCCACGCCGATCAGGTTCAGCTTCTTCTCGAAGCCCTTGCTGACACCCACCACCATGTTGTTCACGAGCTGGCGGATCGTGCCGCTCATGGCATTGGCTTCGCGGGATTCGTCGGCCGGCTCGAAGCTGAGCTTGCCTTCGTTGTTGGACACCTTGACCAGGCGGTTCTGGGCGACGGACAGCGAACCGCCCGAACCCTTCACGCTGATCTGCTGTTCCGTGATGGACACATCCACACCATTGGGGATGGCCACCGGCATTTTTCCTACGCGGGACATTTCAGTTTCTCCTCAATGCCACGTTAAGCGACGTAGCAAAGCACTTCGCCGCCGACACCGGTGGCACGTGCCTTGCGATCCGTCATCACGCCCTTGGGGGTGGTGACGATGGCAACGCCCAGACCGTTCATGACCTGGGGGATGGAGTCGCGGCCCTTGTACACGCGCAGGCCGGGACGGCTCACGCGCTCGATGCGCTCGATCACCGGACGGCCGGCGTAGTACTTCAGGGAAATTTCGATTTCGGACTTGTTGCCGTCGGCCTTCACTTCGAAGCCGTCGATGTAACCCTCGTCCTTCAGCACCTGCACGATGGCGATCTTCACTTTGGAAGAAGGCACGGACACGGTGGCCTTGGACACCATTTGTGCATTGCGGATGCGGGTCAGCAAGTCAGCGATGGGATCACTCATGCTCATGTGTTTTCTCCTGCCTGCTTACCAGCTGGCCTTGGTGACACCCGGGATGTCACCGGCAAAAGCCAGTTCACGGATCTTGGCGCGGGCCAGACCGAATTGGCGGAACGTGCCACGGGGACGACCCGTGATTTCGCAGCGGTTGCGCTGGCGCGTGGGGTTCGCGTTGCGGGGCAGCTTCTGCAGGCCGAGGCGGGCGGCTTCGCGCTCCTCGTCGCTGCGCTTCGCGTCGCTGGCGATGGCCTTCAGTTCCGCATACTTCGCGGCGTACTTGGCGGCCAGTTTTTCGCGCTTCAGTTCGCGCTGGATCAAAGCTTGTTTAGCCATACGCAGCCTTTAGTTCTTGAAGGGGAAACGGAAGCCGGCGAGCAGGGCCTTGGCCTCTTCGTCCGACTTGGCCGTCGTGGTGATGCTGATGTTCAGGCCACGCAGGGCATCCACCTTGTCGTATTCGATTTCGGGGAAGATGATCTGTTCTTTGACGCCGATGTTGTAGTTGCCGCGGCCATCGAAGGCACGGCCGGAAATACCACGGAAGTCACGGACGCGGGGCAGGGCCACGGTCACGAAACGGTCGAGGAATTCGTACATCTGGACGCCGCGCAGGGTGACCATGCAGCCGATGGCCTGGCCTTCGCGGATCTTGAAGCCGGCGATGGCCTTCTTGGCCTTCGTCACGACGGGCTTCTGGCCGGCGATCTTCGTCAGATCGGCCACGGCGTTGTCCATCACCTTCTTGTCGGACACCGCTTCGCTCACACCCATGTTCAGGGTGATCTTCGTGAGGCGGGGGACCTCCATGGGCGAGGTGTAGCCGAACTGCTTGGTGAGTTCGGGGGCGATCTTGTCGCGGTAGTGTTGTTGCAGTCGTGCCATGTTGACTCCTTAGGCCGCCTTGATTTCAGCGCCGCTGGACTTGAACACGCGAACGCGCGAACCATCCGCCTGCACCTTGATGCCCACGCGATCGGCCTTGCCCGTGGCAGCATTGAAGATGGCCACGTTGGACTGGTGGATGGGCATGGCCTTTTCCACGATGCCGCCGGTCGTACCCTTCATGGGGTTCGGCTTGACGTGCTTCTTGACCAGGTTGATGCCGTCGATGACCAGGAAAGAGTCATCCTTGCGCAGCGACACCGTGCCGCGCTTGCCCTTGTCGCGCCCGGTGAGCACGATCACTTCGTCGCCCTTGCGAATCTTGTTCATGGCGAGTCCTCAGAGAACTTCGGGAGCCAGGGACACGATCTTCATGAAGCGCTCGGTACGCAGTTCACGCGTCACGGGGCCGAAGATGCGGGTGCCGATGGGCTCCAGCTTTGCATTCAGCAACACTGCTGCGTTGCCGTCGAATTTGACGAGCGAACCGTCGCCGCGACGGATGCCCTTGGCGGTGCGGACCACCACTGCGCTGTAGACCTCGCCCTTCTTGACGCGGCCACGCGGAGCGGCTTCCTTGATGCTCACCTTGATGATGTCGCCCACGCTGGCATAGCGACGCTTGGAACCACCCAGCACCTTGATGCACAGGACGGACTTCGCGCCGGTATTGTCGGCAACGTCTAACCGAGTTTCTGTCTGGATCATGTGAATATTCCCAACTTGCACCAGCAGATCGACAGCCCTGGGAACGTCTCAGGGCTGCGGACCAGCCAGTCAGTCTTGGGCCCGTCGTCCGCGGCGCAAACCATTTGCGCCGCTTCCCGCTGGGCAGAAATCCGCGTAGAGAAACGCGAAGCCCTCGATTCTTTCAAAAAAGAAGGGGCGTGTCAAGCCGTTACGCAGGAACCGTGTGGTACTGCGCGGCCAGCGCCTCGAAGGCGGCAAGGCCGGGGTCGGTGCCCAGCTCTTCCTGCAGGATGGCGGCCACCTGCGGGGCCAGGCGCAGGGCCTGGGCGGCGTCGAGGAAGAGCATGCGGCTGCGGCGCGCGAGCATGTCCTCGACGGTGCGGGCGTACTCGTGGCGGGCGGCGAAGCGCACCATCGCCTCGGAGAGGCCCGGCGCCAGCCAGTGTTGCGCGCCGGGCACATTGTCCAGGAAAACCGCCTCGGAGCCGTAGGAATGCGGCCCCTGGGCCTCGTCCATGCCGTGCCGCACCGGGCCGTTGGGCGCACCCACCACCGGCAGGCGCTGGGTGGCGCCGCCGGCGCGGGCCGGCAGCAGGCCGGCATCGAAGCATTTCTGCAACACGTCCTCCGCCATGGCCCGGTAGGTGGTCCATTTGCCGCCGGTCACGGTGACCAGGCCGCTCGGGCTCGCCAGCACGGTGTGCTCGCGGCTGATGCTCTTGGTGTTGCCACCCTCGTCGTCGGGCGGGCGCACCAGCGGGCGCAGGCCCACCCAGATGCTGCGCACGTCCGCGGCCGACGGGGCGCGGGTGAGGTAGCGCGCCGATTCGCTGAGGATGAAGTCGGCCTCTTCCTTGAACGGACGCGGCTCGCGTTCCAGGTCCTGCCGCGGGCTGTCGGTGGTGCCGAGGATGACCTTGCCGAGCCAGGGCACGGCGAAGAGGACGCGGCCGTCGGCGGTCTTGGGCACCATCATCGCGTGGTCGGACGGCAGGAACTCGCGGTCCACCACGATGTGCACGCCCTGGCTCGGCGCGACGATGGGCCGCGCGGGCCGGCCCAGGGCTTCGGCGTCCTGGCTGCGCAGGCCGTCCACCCAGACGCCGGTGGCGTTGACGACGCAGCGCGCCCGGATCGTGTACGGGGTGCCGGTCTCGGTGTCTTCGCAGCGCAGTCCCACCACCTTGCCGTTCTCGTGGATGAGTTCGCGCGCCGGGCAGTAGTTGACGAGCAGCGCGCCGCGCAGCGCCGCGGTGCGCGCGAGCGCCAGGGCGAGCCGGGCGTCGTCGAACTGGCCGTCCCAGTACTTGACGCCGCCCTGCAGGCCGTCGCGGCGCACGGTGGGCAGCAGGCGCAGCGTGCCCTCACGGCCCAGGAATTCGGTGGTGCCCAGGCCGGCACGGCCCGCGAGCAGGTCGTAGGCCTTGAGGCCCAATCCGTAGAAAGGCGTTTCCCAGAAACGGTAGGACGGCATCACGAAGGGCAGCGGCTGCGCCAGGTGCGGCGCATTGCCGAGCAGCGTGGTGCGCTCGTGCAGCGCCTCGCGCACCAGCGAGATATTGCCCTGTGCGAGGTAGCGGACGCCGCCGTGCACGAGCTTGGTGGCGCGCGAGGACGTGCCCTTCGCGAAATCGTGGGACTCGACCAGGACGACGCTGAAGCCGCGCGCCGCGGCGTCGAGTGCCACGCCCAGCCCCGTCGCGCCGCCCCCGATGACCGCCAGATCGTACTGGCGGGGTTCGGCAAGCTGCGCCAGCAGTCGGGCGCGGTCGGTGGGCAGGGGCGTGTTCGGAGATGTCATGGCGATGAATTGTCCATTCAACCGGGCCGATGTACAGGGTAAACCCTGATATGACCCTTCAAAAAGCGGATCTCCCGCGCAGCCCCGCGAGCGGGCCGGGCGGGAGAGTGCCGAAAGCGGAAGCGGCCCCGGCGGGCCGCCGTCGGTCAGCGGGTCTTGCCGTCCTTCCAGGCCTGCAGCAGCTTGTCGTAGGCGATGGTTTCACCCTTCGGCTTTTCGTTGGCCAGCTTCTTCCAGGGGGCGTGCTCGTCGCTCAGCCACTTGGCGGGGTCGCTCTTGGGATTGAGCTTGGGCGCGCAGTGGGCCATGCCGGCGCGCTGCAGGCGGGCCATGACGTCGTCCATCTCGCCGGCCAGGCTGTCCATGGCGCCCTGCGGCGTCTTCTCGCCCGTCACGGCCTGGGCCACGTTCTTCCACCAGAGCTGTGCCAGCTTGGGGTAGTCGGGCACGTTGGTGCCGGTGGGCGACCAGGCCACGCGGGCCGGGCTGCGGTAGAACTCGACCAGCCCGCCCAGCTTCGGAGCCGCGTCGGTCATGGCCTTGGACTGGATGTCGGACTCGCGGATCGGCGTCAGGCCCACCAGCGTCTTCTTCAGCGACGTGGTCTTGGCGGTGACGAACTGGGCATAGAGCCAGGCCGCCGCCGTCTTGTTGGCGTCATGGCCCTTGAAGAACGACCACGAACCCACGTCCTGGTAGCCGTTCTGCATGCCCTGCTTCCAGTACGGGCCGTTGGGGCCGGGGGCCATGCGCCACTTGGGCGTGCCGTCGGCGTTCACGACGGGCAGGCCGGGCTTGACCATGTCGGCGGTGAAGGCGGTGTACCAGAAGATCTGCTGGGCGATCTGGCCCTGGGCCGGCACGGGGCCGGACTCGGTGAAGGTCATGCCCAGGGCTTCCTTGGGCGCGTACTTCTTCATCCAGTCCACGTACTTGGTGAGCGCATAGACCGCCGCCGGGGAGTTGGTGGCGCCGCCGCGCGCCACCGAGGCGCCCACGGGGGTGCACTTGTCGTCCGCCACGCGGATGCCCCATTCGTCGATCGGCAGGCCGTTGGGCGTGCCGATGTCGGCCGCGCCGGCCATGGAGAGCCAGGCATCGGTGAAGCGCCAGCCCAGCGACGGGTCCTTCTTGCCGTAGTCCATGTGGCCGTAGATGGGCTTGCCGTCGATCTGCTTGACGTCGTTGCTGAAGAACTCGGCGATGTCCTCGTAGGCGCTCCAGTTCTGCGGCACGCCCAGTTCGTAGCCGTACTTGGCCTTGAACTTGTCCTTCAGGTCCTGGCGGGCGAACAGGTCGGCGCGGAACCAGTAGAGGTTGGCGAACTGCTGGTCGGGCAGCTGGTAGACCTTGCCGTCGGGCGCGGTGGTGAACTTGATGCCGATGAAGTCCTTCAGGTCCAGCCCGGGGTTGGTCCATTCCTTGCCGTCGCCCGCCATGTAGTCGGTCAGGCTCATCATCTTGCCGTAGCGGTAGTGCGTGCCGATCAGGTCGGAATCCGAGATCCAGCCGTCGTAGATGGACTTGCCCGACTGCATCGAGGTCTGCAGCTTCTCGACCACGTCGCCTTCCTGGATGAGGTCGTGCTTGACGGTGATGCCGGTGATCTCCGAGAACGCCTTGGCGAGCGTCTTGGATTCGTATTCGTGCGTGGTGATGGTTTCGGAGACGACCGAGATTTCCTTCACGCCCTTGGCCTGCAGCTTCTTGGCGGCTTCGATGAACCACTTCATCTCTGCCATCTGCTGGTCCTTGCTGAGCGTGGACGGCTGGAATTCGCTGTCCACCCACTTCTTGGCCTCCGCCTCGCCGGCCCACGCGGCCTGCCCGATCACCAGGGCCGTGGCGGCAAACGCCAGGGCGGTCAAACGCATCTTCATGACTGTCTCCTTGTTAGGTGTGTCCCCTGCTGCCGTTGCGATCGGCCGCCGGCCCCGGGGAACGGGGGGCCGCGCGGCCGTGAAAATTCAGCCCTTGCGCAGGATGAGCGCGAGCAGGAGCATGGACGCCACGAAGCTGATCCAGATGGAAGGCTCCTGCTCCAGCTTCATCCATTCCGCGATGCGGCCCGACAGGCCCACGAAGGCGAGGTTGACGTACGCCGCGGACAAGAGGCCGATGAAGAGCCGGTCGCCGCGCGTGGTGGTGATGGGGAGGAAACCTTTGCGCAGCGTCGTGGGCGACTTGATTTCCCACACGGTCATGCCGGCGAGCATGAGGACGATGCATACAAAAAACACGGCCACCGGAGTGGTCCAGGCCATCCAATCGAACATGGCTTATTCCTTTCAGACCCGGCCCATGGCGAAGCCTTTGGCGATGTAGTGCCGCACGAACCAGATCACGATGGCGCCGGGCACGATGGTGAGCACGCCGGCGGCGGCGAGCGTGGCCCAGTCCATGCCGGAGGCGCTGACGGTGCGCGTCATGGTGGCGACGATGGGCTTGGCGTTCACGCTGGTGAGCGTGCGGGCCAGCAGCAGCTCCACCCAGCTGAACATGAAGCAGAAGAACGCCGCCACGCCCACGCCGGCCTTGATGAGCGGCAGGAAGATGGTGAGGAAGAAGCGCGGGAAGCTGTAGCCGTCGATGTAGGCGGTCTCGTCGATCTCGCGCGGGATGCCGCTCATGAAGCCTTCCAGGATCCAGACCGCGAGCGGCACGTTGAACAGCAGGTGGGCGAGCGCGACGGCGAGGTGCGTGTCCATGAGCCCCACGGTGGTGTAGAGCTGGAAGAACGGCAGCAGGAACACGGCCGGCGGGGTCATGCGGTTGGTGAGCAGCCAGAAGAAGACGTGCTTGTCGCCCAGGAACTGGTAGCGCGAGAACGCGTAGGCCGCCGGCAGCGCCACGGTGAGCGAGATCACCATGTTGATGGCGACGTAGATCAGGCTGTTGATGTAGCCCGAATACCAGGACTCGTCGGTGAAGATGGTCCGGTAGTTGTCCCAGGTGAAGTGCTCGGGCCAGAAGGAGAAGGTCGAGAGGATCTCGGAGTTCGTCTTGAAGCTCATGTTCACCATCCAGTAGATGGGCAGGAGCGCGAAGACGAGGTAGGCGATCAGGAACAGGGTGCGCTTGCGGAAGCGGTTCTCATGCATGGCCGTTCTCCGGGGCGGTGTCGGTGCCCACGCGCTGCATCCAGTTGTAGAGGATGAAGCACAGCAGCAGGATGATGAGGAAGTAGATCAGCGAGAAGGCGGCGGCGGGGCCGAGGTCGAACTGGCCGACGGCCTTCTGGGTGAGGTACTGGCTGAGGAAGGTGGTGGCGTTGCCGGGGCCGCCGCCGGTGAGCACGAAGGGCTCGGTGTAGATCATGAAGCTGTCCATGAAGCGCAGCAGCACGGCGATCATGAGCACGCCGCGCATCTTGGGCAGCTGGATGTAGCGGAACACCGCCCACTTGCTGGCGCCGTCGATGCGCGCGGCCTGGTAGTACGCGTCGGGAATGGAGCGCAGGCCGGCGAAGCACAGCAGCGCGACCAGCGGCGTCCAGTGCCAGACGTCCATGGCGAGCACGGTGAGCCAGGCGTGCGTGGCGTTGCCGGTGTAGTTGTAGTCGATGCCGACGTACTGCAGCGCCGCGCCGAGCAGGCCGATGTCGGCGCGCCCGTAGATCTGCCAGATGGTGCCGACCACGTTCCAGGGGATCAGCAGCGACAGGGCGACGGTGACCAGCACGGCGGAGGACTTCCAGCCCTGGGCGGGCATGGAGAGCGCCAGGCAGATGCCGAGCGGGATCTCCACCGCCAGCACCGCGAGCGAGAAGCCGAGTTGGCGCAGCAGCGCGCCGTGCAGCTCTTCGTCGCGCATGACCTGCGCGAACCATTCGGTACCGACGAACACGCGGCGCTCGGGCGAGATGATGTCCTGCACCGAGTAGTTGACCACGGTCATCAGCGGCAGGATGGCCGAGAAGGCCACGCAGAGGATGACGGGCAGGATCAGGAACCAGGCCTTCTGGTTCACGGGCTTGGTGGTCTGGCTCATGCCAACAGCTCCTCGTTGCGGTAGAAGCAGGTGTGGGCGCCCAGCACCTGCACCCAGACGGTGCCGCCGGGCGCGGGCAGCACCTCGGCGGGCGCGACGCGGGCCTTGAGCGGCTGGCCGTCCAGGCGCGCGGTGAGCAGCTGGTAGGTGCCGATGTCCTGCACCTTGTCCACCGTGCAGGGCAGCGCGCCGGGGGTGCCCTCGGGCACCACGGCGAGGTATTCGGGGCGCACGCCGAGCTGCAGCGGGCCGTCGGGCAGTTCGCGCGCGGGGCGCGGCAGCGCCTGGCCGCCGACGCGCAGCGCGCCGCCGTCCAGCTGCGCCGGCAGGAAGTTCATGCCGGGCGAGCCGATGAAGTGGCCGACGAAGACGTGCTGGGGACGCTCGAAGAGGGCGTCCGCCGAGCCCACCTGCACGGCGCGGCCGCGCGTCATCACCACCACCTCTTCGGCGAAGGTGAGGGCCTCGACCTGGTCGTGGGTGACGTAGATGAGGGTGAGCCGCAGTTCGTGGTGGATCTGCTTGAGCTTGCGGCGCAGCTGCCACTTGAGGTGCGGATCGATCACCGTGAGCGGCTCGTCGAACAGCACGGCGGAGACGTCCGGGCGCACGAGCCCGCGGCCCAGCGAGATCTTCTGCTTCTGGTCGGCGGAGAGGCCGGCGGCGCGCATGTCGAGCTGGTGGCTCATCTCCAGCATTTCGGCGATCTGGCCCACGCGCTGGCGGATCTGCGCCTCGGGCACCTTGCGGTTCTTGAGCGGGAAGGCGAGGTTCTCGGCCACGGTCATGGTGTCGTAGATGACCGGGAACTGGAACACCTGGGCGATGTTGCGCTCCTGCGGGCTCGCGCGGGTGACGTCGCGGCCGTCGAACAGCACGCGGCCCTGCGAGGGCACGAGCAGGCCCGACATGATGTTGAGCATGGTGGTCTTGCCGCAGCCCGAGGGGCCGAGCAGCGCATAGGCGCCGCCGTCGCGGAATTCCATGGAGAGCGGCAGCAGCGCGTAATCGCTGTCCTGCTGCGGGTTCGGCTTGTACGAGTGCGCGAGATCGAGCTGGATGCGGGCCATGTCAGCGCCCTCCCCGGCGCGCCGGGGCGCGCAGCAAGGCGCCGTCGGCGCCGAAGACGTAGGCGTCGCCGGGCTGCAGGTGCAGCGTGAGCGCGGAGCCGAGGGCGAAGTCATGCACGCCGGTGAACTGGGCGACCAGTTCGCCCCAGGGGGTCTGGGCATGCACGAAGGTGTCGGAGCCGGCGATTTCGGCGAGCTCCACCGTGCCGGGCACGGACACGTCGCCCGGGCGCGCGGTGAGCCGCAGGGCGCTGGCCCGCACGCCGACGGTGAGCCCGGAGGCCGCGCCGGCCGGCAGTGGTTCGGGGAGGGGGAACACGTCGCGGCCCGCCACGCGCACGCCGCCCGCCACGGTCTCGGCCGCCAGCAGGTTCATGGGCGGATCGCTGAAGGCGCGCGCCACGCGCAGCGACGCGGGAGCGTGGAACACCTCGGCGGTGGGGCCGTACTGCAGCAGTTCGCCCTCGTGCAGCACCGCGGTGTGGCCGCCGAGCAGCAGGGCCTCGCCGGGCTCGGTGGTGGCGTAGACCACGGTGGAGTCGCCCGCGGCGAAGAGCTGGGTGAGTTCGTCGCGCAGCTCCTCGCGCAGCTTGTAGTCGAGGTTGACGAGGGGCTCGTCCAGCAGCATGAGCGGCGCCCCCTTGGCCAGGGCGCGCGCCAGGGCGACGCGCTGCTGCTGCCCGCCGGAGAGCTCCGACGGATGGCGGTTCAGGAACATGTCGATGTGCAGCCGCTCGGCCAGGGCGCGCACGCGCTCCTGCACGTTCTTGTCGCCCCGCAGCTTGAGCGGCGAGGCGATGTTGTCGGCCACGGTCATGGAGGGGTAGTTGATGAACTGCTGGTAGACCATGGCGACGTTGCGCTCGCGCACGGGCATGCCCGTGACGTCCTTGCCATCCACCCGCACCCGCCCTTCGGTGGGCGCATCCAGCCCGGCCATGATGCGCATGAGGCTGGTCTTGCCCGCCTGGGTGGCGCCCAGCAGTACCGTGACGGCGCCCGGCTGGAGCGCCATGTCCATGCCGTGAAGCCAGGTTTGCGCACCCACCGTCTTGCCGATGCGCTCGAGTACCAGCTGCATCCCCGCACCTTTCCCGTTGTTTTGGTCCGCAGGACGTGCCTGCGCGTTTTTGCCGGAACGCGCACCTTTGTGCGACGCATGCGTTTCGGTTGCGTTCATTTTTGTTCTTTTGGATTCGCTTTGCCTCCAGGTTTACCCTCGGTTTTTTCTTTTTCGTTCGTTTTAAAGTCGGGTCTCTGCCGTACCGAACCTTTTCCACCGACGGCCACCCTACCCCCGCGTGAACACCAATCCCCGACAGCTCCTGCTCCTCGACGAAGTCCGCGCCCGCCGCACGGCCACCGTCGAACAGCTCGCGGACACCCTGGGCGTGACGCTGCAGACCGTGCGCCGCGACATCCAGAAACTGGCCGACAGCGGACTGCTGCTGCGCTTCCACGGCGGCGTGCGGGTGCCCAGCTCCACCACGGAGAACCTGGGCCACACCCAGCGAGAGACGCTGCATGCCGAGGGCAAGGCGCGCATCGCCCGCGCCGTGGCCGAGGCGGTGCCGCACAACTGCTCGCTGATCCTGAACATCGGCACCACCACCGAGGCGATCGCACGGGCGCTGCTGCACCACCGGGGGCTGCGCGTGATCACGAACAACCTGAACGTGGCGGCGATCCTGGCGGGCAACCCCGACTGCGAGGTGATCGTGGCGGGCGGCGTGGTGCGCGCGCGCGACCGCGGCATCGTGGGCGAGGCGGCGGTGGATTTCATCCGCCAGTTCAAGGTGGACATCGCGCTCATCGGCATCTCGGGCATCGAGCCGGACGGCTCGCTGCGCGACTTCGACCTGCGCGAGGTGAAGGTGGCGCAGACCATCATCGCCCAGTCCCGCGAGGTGTGGCTGGCCACGGACCACAGCAAGTTCGACCGGCCGGCCATGGTGCAGGTCGCCACCCTGGCGCAGATCGACCGCCTGTTCACCGATGCCGCGCCGCCCGAGCCCTTCCCGGCGCTGCTGCGCGACGCGGGCGTGGAGCTCGACGTGGCGGAGTGAGCGCCGAACTGCGCCGCCGCGCTGCGCTGCCGGCCCTTTGTTATCTTCCAACACCGCATTTCCCGGATTCGCCATGACCTATCTGCTCGCCCTCGACCAAGGCACTTCCAGCTCGCGCAGCATCGTCTTCGACGAGCGCGGACACATCGTCGCGCAGGCCCAGCAGGAGCTGCCGCAGATCTATCCGCAGCCCGGCTGGGTGGAGCACGACCCGATGGAGATCTGGCGCACGCAGCTGGCCACGGCGCGGCAGGCGCTCGCGCAGGCGAAGATCGGCCCGGCCGACGTGCGGGCGCTGGGCATTACCAACCAGCGAGAGACCACGGTGCTCTGGAACCGCCGCACCGGGCAGCCCGTGCACCACGCCATCGTCTGGCAGGACCGGCGCGCCGAGCCGCTGTGCGCCGAGCTGCGCGAGCAGGGCCACGAGCCGATGATCCAGGAGCGCACGGGGCTGCGCATCGACGCCTACTTCTCGGCGACCAAGCTGCGCTGGCTGCTGGACCACGTGCCCGGGGCGCGCGCGGCGGCGGAGGCGGGCGAGCTCGCCTTCGGCACGGTGGACAGCTGGCTCATCTGGCAGCTGACGGGCGGCAAGGTGCACGTGACCGACGTGAGCAATGCCGCGCGCACGATGCTGTTCGACGTGCATGCCAACGACTGGGACGACGACCTGCTGGCGCTGCTGCGCATTCCGCGCGCACTGCTGCCGCGCGTGCAGCCGTCGGCGAGCGATTTCGGTGCCACCGACGCGGCGCTGCTGGGCGGCGCCATCCCGATCGGCGGGGTGGCGGGCGACCAGCAGAGCGCGCTGTTCGGCCAGGCGTGCTTCACCGCCGGCATGGCCAAGAACACCTACGGCACGGGCTGCTTCATGCTGATGCACACGGGCGGCAACTTCCAGACCTCGCGCAATGGGCTGCTGACGACGAGTGCGGCGCAGATCGCGCCGCCTTCGGGCACTGCCGGTGCGCCGGCGGGGGTGCAGTACGCGATGGAAGGCAGCGTGTTCGTGGGCGGCGCGGTGGTGCAGTGGCTGCGCGACGGCCTGCGCGCGATCTCGTCGAGCAACGAGGTGCAGTCGCTGGCCGAGAGCGTGCCGGACTCCGGCGGCGTGATGATGGTGCCGGCCTTCACCGGCCTGGGCGCCCCCTACTGGAAGCCCGAGGCGCGCGGCACCATCACCGGCCTCACGCGCGGCACGACGATCGCCCACATCGCGCGCGCATCGCTGGAGAGCATCGCCTACCAGAGCGCGGCGCTGCTGCAGGCGATGAGCCGCGACGCCGTGGCGGCCGGGGGCGCGCCCGTGAGCGAGCTGCGCGTGGACGGCGGTGCCTGCGTGAACGACCTGCTGATGCAGTTCCAGGCCGACCTGCTGGGCATTCCCGTGGTGCGGCCGGCGGTGATCGAGACCACGGCGCTGGGCGCGGCCTACCTGGCCGGGCTCTCCAGCGGCGTCTATGCCGGCACCGAGGCGCTGTCCTCGCTCTGGCGCGCCGAGCGGCGCTTTCTGCCCACGCTCAGTTCCCACCGCGCGCAGGAATGCATGGCCCGCTGGGAGCACGCGGTGCGGCAGGCGTCGCTGGACTGATGCCGCCCCCGGCACTCTGCATCCAGAGCTTCAGCAGCGTGCGGCGTAGCCTGCCGTGACGGGCATCTGCTCCTGCTTCCGTTTTCCGTGGTATTGCTTCGCAGAGGTGCGCGGCCGCACGCATGCGGCTTTCGATGATCGGGAGCGGTAGCCTTCCACTATCACTTCCGGCTCGGCACACGAGACCGCATCCTCCACCTCGGGCAGGGGGGATGGGCCTGGAAATCCGTCTCCGCTGTCTGACGAAAGCAGACCCATGAGCACGAGAGTCAATGGCTATTCAGCCCCCATCGGTATCGGCATCGGCCCCGCGCTGACGACCGGCGCCGGCGACAGCAGCACCGGCAGCACCGCCGCACGCACACGGCAGGCCGCTGCCGCGATCGGACAGTACATGCAGCAGAGTGGCACCGATACGATGACGCCGAACCAGCTGTCGCAGTTGGCGCGCAATGCGCCGGACGACGTGTCCGCCGCGGCCTCCTTCCTGCTGCGCAACCCCGACATCTACGCGCTGCTGGAGACGCACGACGTGGCCGGGCGCGACGGGATCTCGGGCGCGTCGAACTTCGACTTCGCCGCCCGCGGGGGCTACGACGCCCAGCTGCAGGATGCGGCACCGTCCGCTGCCAAGGCCGCCACGCCGGCCGTGACCGAACAGGACGCCCGCAACGCCATCGCTGCTTTCCGGCAACAGAACCCCACCGCGCGCATCGATCCCAACACGCTCTACCAGCTGGCCATGCGCCCGGACAGCGACACCGCGCCGGCGACGTCGGCCGCGGCCAAGTTCCTGCTGAAGAACCCGGACGTGCTCGACAAGATCACCGCACCGGCCCCGGAAGCCACTACGCCCGCCACCACGCCAACGACCACTGCCGCTCCCGCGGCCAGCCCTGCCGCGTCGGCGCCCAAAGGTCCGGAGCAGAGCGCCACGCAGCAGACCCCAGGCAGCGCCGCGGCCAGCCCCGCCCGTACCGGCGGCGCGCCCGCCAGCGGTTCACAGGCGCTGGATGGACAGAGCGCCGCACGCATCCTGGCCGGCCATATGCTGTCCGGCACCACCGGCACTTCCGCCGGCACGGCGGCATCCCCCGCTCCCTCGGCCATGACGGTGGATCAGCTCTACCGCCTCGCCGAGGGCGGCAAGGCCCCACCCGAGGTAGCAGCCGCCGCGAAGTTCATGCTCAAGAATCCGGACATCTACCGGACCATCGAAACCCACGACGTGCCGGGCGCCGATGGAAAATCCGCCGTGGGCAACCTGCTGGCCGCCGCGCGCGGCGAGATCCCCGGCGTGGGCGGCAAGTCCTCCCAGACCACGAACAGCATCCTGAAGTTGCTGCAGTTGCTGCTGCAGGTACTGAACGGTACGCCCGCCTCCTCCAGCGGAGCGAACCACCCCGCCGCGAAGCCGCTCGACGCGCAGGGCGGTTCACGCACCCTGGCGCCTGCGGGCAACGCGGTCCCTGCGACCGGAAGCGGTACGCAGGACCGGCTGGGCCAACTGCTGCAGCAATTGCAGTTGCTCCTGCAGCTGCTGAAATCCCTGTCGCAGCCCGCCGACGCAGCACCGTCGCCCGCATCGAAGCAGCCGCTGGACGCGCAGGGCGCCGCGCGCATCCTGGCCGACTACATGATCTCCGAGGCCGGGGGTGCGCGGCAACTGGTCGGCAACGCTGCCCCGCCTGCGACCGCACCGATGACGCCCGACCGCCTCTACCAGCTGAGCCAGGGCCAGGGTCCGGTGGCGGATGCCGCCAGATTCATGCTCCAGCACCCGGACATCTACCGCGCCATCGAAACCCATGACGTGGCCGGCGCCGACGGCATCTCCGGCCTGGGCAACCTGCTGGCCGCCGCGCGCGGCGAAGTGCCGGGCGTGAACGGCAGAACGGGCCAGCAGCAGCAACAGCTCCAGCAACTGCTGCAGGTGCTGAGTTCGCTGCTCTCGCTGGTGCAGGCCACGGCCACGCGGCAATCTCCGTCGGCCGCCCGGGGCACGACGGCCGATCAGGCCACCGACAACGACAGCCCCGTGCAGGATGTGCTGCGGCAGATCCTGAAGGTGCTCAAGAGCGCGCAGCCTGCGCAGGCTCCGGCCCAGGCCATGGATGGGCAGCACGCCGCGAGCATCCTGGCCAACTACCTGCAGCAGACGAGACTTCGCCAGTCACTCGCGCAGGACCCGATGTCGTCCGTGCGCGAACTGCTGGGCCAGGCCGCGGAAAGCATGCAGGTATTCGCACAGCAGCAGCGCATGCTGCAGATCGGTCTCCAGATGAGGATCCTGCAGTTGAGCACCACGGTGGTCTGATCCCCCGGCCGCCAGCCGGGGCGACCCGGGGCGGCCACGGGCACGCTACCATCCGGCGCATCCGGGGTCCGCTGCGGCACGTCCGCCGCGGACTTTTTTCTTCCCGCGAGCGCCTTCGCCAACTACCGCAAGCCATGCCCCTCGACACCGCCTCCCCCCTTGCTTCGGCATCCGACCAGCCCGCCATCGCCTTCATCGGCGGCGGCAACATGGCCAGCGCCATCATCGGCGGGCTGATCCGCCAGGGCATGCCGGCCTCGCAGATCGAGGTGGTCGAGCCCTGGGATGAAGCCCGGGCCGCGCTGCGCGCGCACCATGGCATCGAGGCGCACCCCGAGGCCGGCACGGCCCTGGAGCGCGCCGGGGTGGTGGTGTGGGCCGTCAAGCCCCAAACCTTCAAGGAAGCCGCCCGGCAGGCACGCCCCTATACGGCGAATGCGGTCCACCTGAGCGTGGCCGCCGGCATCCGCTCGGACAGCATCGCCGCCTGGCTGGGCTCCGAATGCGTGGTGCGCGCGATGCCCAACACGCCGGCCCTGATCGCGCGCGGCATGACGGCGCTCTACGCCCGTCCGCAGGTCAGCCCCGCCCAGCGCGCGGCCGTGCAGCAGGTGCTGTCGTCCACCGGCGAGCTGCTGTGGGTGGACGAGGAATCCCAGCTCGACGCGGTGACCGCGCTGTCGGGCTCCGGCCCGGCCTACGTGTTCCTGTTCCTGGAAGCCATGGCGCGCGCGGGCGTGGAGATGGGCCTCGCTCCCGAGCAGGCGCACCAGCTGGCCGTGGGCACCTTCACGGGCGCCTCCGAACTGGCGCGCCGGTCGGACGAGTCGCCCGCCGTGCTGCGCCAGCGCGTGACCTCCAAGGGCGGCACCACCTTCGCGGCGGTACAGGCGATGGAGCAGGCGGACGTGCCGGAGCATTTCATCCGCGCGATGAAGGCGGCGCAGGCCCGCGCGCGCGAACTGGGCGACGAATACGGCAGGTGACGGCACGGGCGGCACGGCGGGGCTCCGCCATGCATGAGCAGGGCCGTTGCGACTTTTACAATCGCCGGTTCTTCCGCTCACGGCCACTGGCCCGCCCTGCATGTCCGCCGCCACCCTTTCGCCGCAGTACCGCACCTCCCTGCGCGCCATCGCCCTGGCGGCGGTCGTCTATGTGCTGGCCTGGTCGCTGCTGCCTCCGCTGCTGAGTTCCAGCCTGCCGCTGGACGTCGCCGAAAGCCTGTCCTGGGGACGGGAGTGGCAATGGGGTTACTACAAGCACCCGCCGCTCGCGCCGTGGGTGCTGGAGCTGTCCTACCGCGCCTTCGGCCACGTGGGCCCGTTCCTGCTGAGCCAGCTCTTCATCGTGGCCACGCTGTGGCTGGTCTGGCGCACCGGCTGCCGGCTGATGTCGCGCGAGCGGGCCCTCCTCGGCACGCTGCTGACCATGGGCGTGGCCTACTACACCCGTCCGGCGCTGGAGTTCAACCACAACATCGCGCAGATGCCGCTCTGGGCGGCGGCCGGGTATTGCCTGCTCGCCGCGCTGCAGGACGGGCGCATGCGCCACTGGGTGCTGCTGGGCATGGCGGCGGGCCTGGGCCTGCTGACCAAGTATTCGGTCGGGCTGCTGCTGGCGACGCTCGCGCTCTATCTGCTGCTGACGCCCGAGCGGCGGGTGCTGCGCGGCGCCGGCCCGTGGGTGGCCCTGGCGGTGATGGCAGCGCTGTTCGCGCCGCACCTGCACTGGCTGTGGCAGTCGGACTGGCTGCCCATGGCCTACGTCCAGGACCGGGCGTCCGGCGCGGGCACGCACGGCCGCTGGGACGCCCTGTCCTTCGTGGCCACCCAGGCGGTGAACCACCTGCCCCTGGCGGTGATCGTGCTGGCGGCCTGGGCCGGCACGCGCCGGCAGCGCCGGGCCGCGCCGCTCTCCGGCCGGCGCTGGCAATGGCATGGCGACCGTGCGGCCTATCTGTGGACGGTCGCCCTGGGTCCCTGCCTGCTGGTGGTGCTGGTGGGCCTGGCGGCCGGGCTGCGGGTGCGCGACATGTGGGGCGTTCCCATGTGGGTGTTCAGCGGCCTGCTGGTGGCGGCGTGGCTGCCCGCGCCCTGGCTGTCGGCCCTGCAGCCGCGGCTGCTGCGCGGCCTGGCGGTGTGGCTGGTGCTGATCTCGGTGGCGACGGGCCTCTGGCTGGCCTTCGGTGCGCAGTGGCGCCACCGGCCGTCGCGCACCGACTGGCCGCAGGCCGCCATCGCGCAGCAGGCGCTGTCGGCATGGCAGGCGCAGTCGCGTTGCGCCCTGGATTCGGTTTCGGGCGATTACTGGGCGGTGGGGCTGGTCGCGGCGCAGCTGCCGCAGCGGCCCTCGGTCTACATCGCGGGCGATCCGCGCTTCTCGCCGTGGATCACCCCCGAGCGCCTGCGCGAGCATGGCACACTGTGGATCGGCCTGGGCGACGACGCGCCGGTGCCGGCCGGGCTCGACGCGCTGGCCGCGCAGCCCGGAATGCGTGTGCAGCAGGGCCAGGCGAAGATCGGCTGGCCCCACCGGAGCGCCGCCGAACCGCTCGCGATGCACTGGCGCGCCTACGTGCCGGCCGCATGCGTCCGCCAACCTTGACCACCGCCACCCCTCCACCGATGACGGACTCCACCTCCTCCGCCGATGCGGCCCCGGACTTCCACGCCGAGTTCGCACCCGGTGCGCCGGTGGGGCTGCTGCCGCGCGAGCCCCTGCGGCTGAGCTGCGTCGTGCCCGCGCACAACGAGGAGCAGAACCTGGAGGGCTTCCTGCGCGCGCTGGCGCAGGCGGCCGGCGCGCTGGCGCAGGAATTCGAGCTCGTCGTCGTCAACGACGGCAGCCGCGACGGCACGCACGCGGTGGCCATGCGGCTGGCGCAGGAGCTGCCGCTGCGCTATCTCGCGCTGTCGCGCAATTTCGGCAAGGAGGCCAGCCTCTCCGCGGGGATCGACCATGCACGGGGCAATGCGGTGCTGCTGATCGATGCGGACTTCCAGCATCCGCTGGCCCTGCTTCCCGAGATGCATGCGCTGTGGCAATCCGGCTATGACATGGTCTATGGCGTGATCGCCGACCGCGGGGCGGAAAGCGGTGCCAAGCGCCTGGGCGCCGGCGTGTTCTACCGCCTGATGAATGCGGGCAACCAGGTCAAGATCCCGCCCAACGCGGGCGACTTCCGCTGGATGGACCGCAAGGTGGTCGATGCGCTCAAGGCCCTGCCCGAGCGCAACCGCTTCATGAAGGGCCTGTATGCCTGGGTGGGCTTCAAGACCGCCGCCCTGCCCTTCGTGCCGCTCGACCGGGCCGCGGGCACGTCGAGCTTCAACCTGCGCCGCCTGGGTTCGCTGGCGCTCTCGGGGCTCACCTCGTTCACCACGCTGCCGCTGCGCGTGTGGAGCATGGTGGGCGGCTGCATCTCGCTGGCCGCGCTGACCTACGGCCTGTGGGTGGCCGTGGACACGCTGGTGTTCGGCAACCCGCTGGACGGCTGGCCCACGCTGGCGGTGAGCATCATGCTGTTCTCGGGCGTGCAGCTGATGTCGATCGGCATCCTGGGCGAATACGTCGGACGCATCTACGAAGAAGTCAAGCGCCGGCCGATCTACCTGGTGGCGCGCGACGAAGACCGCAGCCCGCTGGGCGGCCCGCGGCCATGAGCCTGGCGGTGCGCGGACCGTGGGCCCTGCTGCAGCGACTGCCGCAGGGCCTGCAGTTCATTCTCGTGGGCGGCGCGGCCGCGGCCACGCACCTGGCCGTGGTGGGCCTGCTGGTGGCGCTGTCCGGCATGCCGCCGCTGGCGGCCAACGTGCTGGCGTTCCTGGTGGCCTTCACCGTGAGCTATGCCGGCCATGCCCGGCTCACCTTCGCCCGCACGCAGGCCCGCGGCCCGGCCGTGGCGGCACGCTACTTCGCCGTGGCCTGCCTGTCGTTCGCGGCCAACGAAGCGCTGTATTACATCGCCCTGCACTGGCTGCACTGGCACTACTTCTGGAGCCTGGCGGGTGTGCTGGTGCTGGTGGCCGTGGGCACCTTCGTGCTGAGCAAGTGCTGGGCGTTCAAGGCCCGCACGCCATGACAAAGTTGCGCCCGCCCGCCGCGCGCGCGGCGCCGAACTCGCGCGCCCTCGTGCTGTGCGCGGACGACTATGCGCTGCACCCGGCGGTGGACGAAGCGGTCGAGCGCCTCGTGCATGCCGGCCGCCTCTCCGCCACCAGCTGCATGGCGACGTCGCCGCGCTGGGCCGAGGCCGCGGCGCGCCTGCCGGCGCTGCGGCCCCGCCTGGCGGTGGGCCTGCACTTCAACCTGACCGAAGGCCACGGCGGCGCGCACGCCGTGGATCCGCTGGGCCGCGTGATCCTGCGCACCTATGCGCGGCGGTGGTCCGGCGCATCGCTGCGCGCCGCATGGCGGGCCCAGCTGGATGCGTTCGAGCAGGCCGTGGGCACGCCGCCGGACTTCATCGACGGCCACCAGCACGTGCACCAGCTGCCCCGGGTGCGCGATGCCCTGCTGGCCGAACTGCAGGCCCGCTATGCACCCGGCGAGCAGCCCTGGGTGCGCTCCACAGCACCCGCGCCCGGTTTGTGGCGCCAACCGAAGGCGGCCGTCATCGCCCTGCTCGGCGGCTGGACGGCCACGCGGCGCTGGCACCGGGCCGGCGTGGCGACGAACCCGGGCTTCGGCGGGGTGTACGGCTTCGACGCCCCCGATGCCGCGGCCTACGGCGCGCAGATGGAGCGCTGGGTGCCGCACCTGCCGGAGGGCGGGCTGCTGATGTGCCACCCGGCCGCGGACGTGGTGCACGGCGATGCGATCGGGGCGCAGCGGCCGGTGGAGTTCGCCTACCTGATGTCGGACGCCTTCGGCGCGCTGCTGCAGCGCAGTGGCCGGCATGTGCACCAGGGGCCGGCGGCACCCTGGGCCTGACGAGGGCGGATCGGCGCGGCTTCAGCGCAGCGCGAATCCCGCGGCGATGCCCGCGAACAGGGTGAAACCCAGCCAGTGGTTGCGCGTGAACGCGCGGAAGCACCCTTCGCGGGTGCGGTGGCGGATGAGGCGCCAGTGCCAGGCCACCTGCGCCAGCATCGCCGCCAGGGCGGCATGCAGGGGCCAGCCCAGGGCGAAGGGGGCCAGCGCCCAGGCCCAGAGCGCCACGAAGCCCAGGTAGAACGCCATCACGGCCGGCACGTCGTGGCGGCCCAGGGTGATGGCCGAGGTCTTCA
The DNA here is from genome assembly GCF_031844105.1 of Acidovorax sp. PRC11. Taxonomy (NCBI): domain Bacteria; kingdom Pseudomonadati; phylum Pseudomonadota; class Betaproteobacteria; order Burkholderiales; family Comamonadaceae; genus Acidovorax; species Acidovorax sp. PRC11. The sequence continues at coordinate 82,067 of NZ_JAUZUQ010000018.1, forward strand.
TGCCGATCTTCAGGTCGTCGTCACGGTCGACCATGGCGTACTCGGTGTCGTAGGCCAGCACCCAGCAGAGATTGCCCAGCACCAGCCAGGCCGCCAGCGGGGGCACGCTGCCGCCCACCGCGGTGAAGGCCATCGGGATGCCCATGCTGAAGGCCACGCCGAGCACGGCCTGGGGCATGGAGACGAAGCGCTTGGCGAACGGGTAGGCGATGGTGACGGCCAGCGCAGGCAGCGACCAGGCGACGGTGGCCGCGTTGGTGGTGAGCACGAGGCCGAACGACACGAGCGCGAGCACCGCGCCCACGGCCAGGGCCTCGCGCACCGACACGGCGCCGCTGGTCACGGGGCGCTGCGCGGTGCGCTTGACGTGCCGGTCGAAATCCCGGTCGGCCACGTCGTTCACGCAGCAGCCCGCGCTGCGCATCAGCACCGTGCCGAGCGTGAACACCGCCAGCAGGTGCCAGCCCGGGAAGCCCCCGGCCGCGATCCACAGCGCCGACAGGGTGGGCCAGAGCAGCAGCAGCCAGCCGGCCGGCCGGCTCCAGCGGATCAGGTCGAGGTACAGCGCCAGGCGCGGGGGCCGGGGGGGAATGTGCGGTGCGGTGCTCTGCATGGGTGGGGGGTCGGGAATGCAAAACGCCCGCGGCGGGCGGGCGTGGCCTCGAGGGCGATGCGGCGACGGCGCCAGAAGGCGCGTGCCAGCCGCTCAATCCTCCAGCAGCGAGCGCAGCATCCAGGCGGTCTGCTCATGCACCGTCAGGCGCTGCGTGAGCAGGTCGGCCGTGGGCTCGTCGCTCGCCTTGTCCGCCACGGGGAACAGTTCACGCGCGGTGCGGGCGACGGCCTCGTGGCCCTCGACCAGGATGCGCACCATCTCCAGCGCATGGGGCGGCTCGGCCGGTACGTCGGGCAGCGAGGTGAGCTTGCCGAACTGGGCGTACGAGCCCGGCGCGGGATGGCCCAGCGAGCGGATGCGCTCGGCCACCGGGTCCACGGCGTTCCACAGTTCGGTGTACTGGCCCATGAACATGGTGTGCAGCGTGTTGAACATGGGACCGGTCACGTTCCAGTGGAAATTGTGCGTGGTCAGGTACAGCGTGTAGGTGTCGGCGAGCAGGCGCGACAGGCCCTGCGCGATGGCGGCACGGTCCTTGTCGCTGATGCCGATGTTGATGCGCGGCGCGGTGGAGGCGGACGGGCGGGCTGCGGATTTGCCGGGGGCTTTGGCCATGGGATGGACTCCTTCGATGGATGGGCTGGAAACAACGGTGATCAGGACAGGCGCGTCACGCCCGGCAGCTCGCAGGCGTACACGGCGTTGCGCAGTGCCGCGATCGCCTCGTAGCGCGTAAAGCTGCGGCGCCAGGCCAGCACCACGCGGCGCATCGGCGGCGGGCTGCCGTCGGCCTCCTCGATGGGCAGGTAGCGGATGTGCGTGTCGTCGCTCTTGCGGCGCTTGCTGCCGGTGTGCAGCGCGTCGCGCGGCACCGACAGGCGCGGCACCAGCGTGACGCCCATGCCGGCCGAGACCATGTGCTTGATGGTCTCCAGCGACGATCCCTCGAAGGTGCGGCGGATGCCCTCGGCGTTGCTCGCGTAGCGCGCGAACTCGGGGCAGACCTCCAGGACGTGGTCGCGGAAGCAGTGGCCCGCCCCCAGCAGCAGCATGGTCTCGCTCTTGAGTTCGGCGGCGGAGATGCTGCTGCGCTCGGCGAGCGGATGCGACGACGGCACGGCCGCCAGGAAGGGCTCGTCGTAGAGCGGCGCCATCGCGAGCCCGGTGTCCGGGAACGGCTCGGCCATGATCGCGCAGTCGATCTCGCCGGTGCGCAGCATCTCCAGCAGCTTGACGGTGAAGTTCTCCTGCAGCATGAGCGGCATCTGCGGCGTGCGCGCGATGGCGCGGCGCACCAGCTCGGGCAGCAGGTAGGGGCCGATGGTGTAGATGACGCCGAGCGTGAGCACGCCCGCCAGCGGGTCCTTGCCGCGCTTGGCGATCTCCTTGATCGCCGCGGCCTGCTCCAGCACGCTCTGCGCCTGGCGGACGATCTCCTCGCCCAGGGGCGTCACCGAGACTTCGCCCGCGCTGCGCTCGAAGAGCTTGATCTCGAGTTCGTCCTCAAGCTTCTTGATGGCCACCGACAGCGTCGGCTGCGAGACGTAGCAGGCGTCCGCAGCGCGCCCGAAGTGCTTCTCCCGGGCGACAGCGACGATGTATTTGAGTTCTGTGAGGGTCATGACTGAAGGACGGCGATGCGGGAATGTGCAATTGTGCGCCGGGCAGGGGGCATGCAGGGCCTTTCTTCCAGGGCCGGCCTGGCGTCCGCGCGCTCAGCCGCCAAGTCTGCCACGGATAGCGCCCCCCGGGTGCGGCCCGGCTCACGCCTTCAGGTAATCGGCCTTGCCCCCGAGCCAGCGGCCGACGTGCCGGCGGGCTTCCTCGGGATGGCCGTCGAGCATGCGCGGGGCCGTCTCGCGGGCCCACTCCAGCAGCACGGTGTCGGTGGCGAGGTCGGCGAAGCGCAGCATCGGCGCGCCGGACTGGCGGGCGCCGAGGAATTCCCCCGGCCCGCGGATCTCCAGGTCGCGCCGGGCGATCTCGAAACCGTCCTGCGTCTCGGCCATGGCGCGCAGCCGGTCGCGCGCGGTCTCGCCCAGGCGGCCGCTCTCGTTGGTGGAATAGAGCAGCACGCAGGCCGAGGCCGCCGCGCCGCGCCCGACGCGGCCGCGCAGCTGGTGCAGCTGCGAGAGCCCGAAGCGCTCGGCATGCTCGATCACCATCAGGGAGGCGTTGGGCACGTCCACCCCCACCTCGATCACGGTGGTGGAGACGAGCACGCCCATGGTTCCGCTGGTGAAGAGTTCCATGACGGCCTTCTTCTCGGCGGGCGGCATGCGCGAGTGCAGCAGGCCGACCATGACCGGCGGCTGCCCGCGCGCCGGGTCGCCCTGCAGGGCCTCGCTCAGGTCCATGTGCGTCGCCGTGGCGTTGGAGAGGTCCAGCGCCTCGCTCTCCTCGATCAGCGGGCAGACCCAGTAGACCTGCCGGCCGGAGGCGACCTGCGCGCCGATGCGCGCGATGACCTCGTCCTTGCGGCTGTCGGCGATGAGCTTGGTGACGATGGGCGTGCGGCCGGGCGGCAGTTCGTCGATGGTGGAGACGTCGAGGTCGGCGTAGTAGCTCATGGCGAGCGTGCGCGGGATCGGCGTCGCGCTCATCATCAGCAGGTGCGGCTCCATGCCCTGGTCGGCGAGCTTGCGGCGCAGCGCCAGGCGCTGCGCCACGCCGAAGCGGTGCTGCTCGTCCACCACGGCGAGCGCGAGGTTGCGAAAGCGTACCTGCTCCTGGATCACGGCGTGCGTGCCGACGACCAGCGCGGCCTCGCCGCTCTCCACCAGCGCCAGCATCGCCGCGCGCTCCTTTTTCTTCTGCCCGCCCGCCAGCCAGGCCACGCGCCGGCCGCTTTCGGCCAGCAGCGGCTCCAGCCAGCCGATGAGCTTGCGGAAATGCTGCTCGGCCAGGATCTCGGTGGGGGCCATGAGCGCGCACTGCCAGCCGGCGTCCATGCACACGGCGGCCGACAGCGCCGCCACCACGGTCTTGCCCGAGCCCACGTCGCCCTGCAGCAGCCGGTGCATGGGCACCGGGCGCGCCAGGTCGGCCGCGATCTCGGCGCACACGCGCTGCTGGGCGGCCGTGAGGCCGAAGGGCAGCGCGGCCAGCAGGCGCTCGTGCAGCGCGGGCCCGCCCTCTTCGCCCGGCACGGGCCGCAGCACCGGGGCGCGCAGCCGGTCGCGCTCGCGCTTGGCCTCCAGCTGCGAGAGCTGCTGCGCCAGCAGCTCCTCGGCCTTGAGCCGCTGCCAGGCCGGATGGCTGTGGTCCTCCAGCGTGGCCAGGGCCACGTCGGGGGCGGGGTGGTGCAGGAACACGAGCGCGTCGCGCAGCGTCCACCAGGCGCGGCCGCCGCCGCCCTCGCCCAGGAACCGCGGAATCGGGGGCTCCAGGCCGGGGGGGATGGTCTCGGAGAGGTCCACGCGCTGCAGGGCGCCCACGACGGCGCGCCGCAGGTAGGGCTGCGGCAGGCCGGCGGTGGTGGGGTAGACCGGCGTGAGCGCGGCCGGCAGTTCCCCGCCCGCCAGCCGGAAGGCCGGGTGCAGCATCTGGCGCCCCCAGAAACCGCCCTTCACCTCGCCGCGGATGCGCAGGCGCGCGCCCACGGCCAGGGTCTTCTGGTGGGAGGGGTAGAAGCTGAAGAAGCGCAGCTCGCAGGTGCCGGTGCCGTCGTCCACGGTGACGACGAGCTGGCGGCGCGGGCGCAGCTGCACCTCGCTGTCCGTCACCGTGGCCTCGATCTGCGCGGTGTCGCCGTCGCGCACGTTGCGCAGCGGAGTGATGCGCGTTTCGTCCTCGTAGCGCAGCGGCAGGTGCAGCGCCAGGTCTATGTCGCGCGACAGTCCCATCTTCTGCAGGGCTTTCTGGGCGGGACTGGGCGCGGGGCTGGGCATGCGGGGAACGAGAGAGCGGCGGCAGGACGGGAATGCGGACGGAAGATGCCCGCCGAAGACGGCAATAAACGGCAGGCCTGCAAAAATGGAAACGGAGCACCGTCGCGTTACCGCAGGATGCGGAAAGGCTAACATGTCTGCAGGCCGACCGCTTTCTCCCGCCCGCACACGTCCCCGTCCTCCCATGCTCAAGCGAATCAGCGTACAGCACCTCACCCTGGGCATGTACCTGCACCAGTTCTGCGGCTCGTGGATGGACCATCCCTTCTGGCGCACGGGGTTCGTGCTGAAGGACCCTGCCGATCTGTCGCGCATCCACGGCACGGCCATCCAGGAAGTCTGGATCGACGTGTCCAAGGGGCTGGACGTGGCCTCCGGCGTGGAGGCCGTGACGCCGGAAGAGGCGGAGGCGCTGCGCGAGACGGATTTCCAGAAGCTGCAGGAAATGCCGGAGCTCAAGGTCAGCGCCCCCCCGCCGTCGCCGCAGCCTCGGCCACGCGCGGAGGCCCGCACGCACGGGACGGCGCCCACCAGCATGGCCGAGGAGCTGGCCCATGCCGCCGCGCTGACCCACCATGCGCGCCAGACGATGAGCTCGATGTTCACCGAGGCGCGCATGGGCCGGGTGGTCGATTCCACCGAGGCGCGCAGCCTGGTGGAGGAGATCTCCGATTCGGTCACGCGCAACCCCTCCGCGCTCATCAGCCTCGCGCGCCTGAAGAGCGCCGACGACTACACCTACATGCATTCGGTAGCCGTGTGCGCGCTCATGGTCGCGCTGGGCCGGCAGGTCGGGCTGGAGGGCGAGCGCCTGCGCACCGCCGGCATGGCGGGGCTGATGCACGACATCGGCAAGGCGCGCATCCCCCTGTCGGTGCTCAACAAGCCGGGCAAGCTCACCGACGAGGAATTCGGCATCATCCGCGGCCATTCGGAGCACGGGCACCGCATGCTGCTGGCCTGCGGCGGGGTGGACGACGAGGTGCTCGACGCCTGCCTGCACCACCACGAGAAAATGGACGGCAGCGGTTATCCGCACCGGCTCGCGGGCGAGGACATCGGCCTGATCGCGCGCATGACCGCCATCTGCGACGTCTACGACGCCATCACCTCCAACCGCCCCTACAAGCGCGGCTGGGATCCGGCCGAGTCGCTGCGCCGCATGGCCGAATGGACAAACGGGCATTTCGACGCCCGGCTCTTCCAGGCCTTCGTCAAGAGCATCGGCATCTATCCCGTGGGCTCGCTGGTGCGGCTCGCCTCCGGCCGCGTCGGGGTGGTGATGGAGCAGTCGGCCTCGCTCGTCTCGCCGCGCGTGCGGGTGTTCTTCTCCACCCGCTCCGACCTGCGCATCCCCCCCGAAGTCGTCGATCTCTCGCAGCCGGGCGGCACCGACAAGATCGTGGCCCGTGAAGACCCCGACAAATGGCGGTTCCCGGACCTCGCGGAACTGTGGGCCCTGCCGGAGGGCGAGGCGTCATGAGCGGCGCGGCGCCGCGCGGCGCCGCCGCGGCCGTGCGCACCTACGCGATGGTCGAGCGCTCGCGCCACCTGGACTTCGACATCCGCGACCAGAGCGGCCGCGCACCGCTCACGCAGCCGCACAAGCACGAATACTTCCAGATCCAGGCCAACCTGGCGGGCGCCACGCAGCACCACGTCGGCGGCACCGTGCGCCCGTTCACGCCGGGCACGCTGAGCTTCGTGCTGCCCCACCGCATGCACCTGGTGCCGCACCCGCCCGGCACGCGCTGGCTGGTGGTGAACTTCAGCCAGCGCTTCCTCTGGCCCGACCTGCACGTGGACCCGCTCGACCTGGAGGACGTGCCCCTGGCGCTCGCGCCCGAGCTGGCCCCCTTCCAGTTCCAGGAGCACCTGGACTTCACCTTCGGCAGCGGGGAATGGCCGGCCGTGCTGGCGCTGCTGGAGATGCTGCAGCACGAGAACACGGCACGGCGGCTGGCCTCGTCCGCGCGCATCCGCGGCGGCCTGCTGGAATTGCTGGCGCGCACCTGCCAGCGCTGGGAGGGAGAGCTGCGCGCGCTGGCGGCCACCCAGGCGCAGCGCGGCAGCCGGCGCGCGGCGCTGGCGCGGGTGCTGCGCTACCTGCGCGGCGAGCTGGCGGGCGAGCCCACGCTCGCGAGCGCGGCCGAGGCGGCCTGCCTCTCGCCCAACTACCTCGCCCACCTCATCAAGAAGGAAACCGGCCGCACCTTCACCGAACTGCTCACCGAGCGCCGGCTGGCCCTGGCGCAGGAGCTGCTGCTGGCCACCGGCGAGCGCATCGGCGAGATCGCACGGCGCTGCGGCTTCGCGGACGAGGCCTACTTCGCGCGGCGCTTCCGCCAGTGGCACGGACTGAGCCCGCGCGACTGGCGCACGGAGCGGCTGCGCGAACTGCAGGGCGAGGCCGGCGGCGCCCCCGATCGCGTCCAAGTCTTGCGTTGAATCGTCCGCATGGGGGCGCGCCGCCGCGCCTAGAGTGGCAGGCACCGGCCCGCGAGAGGCCGCCCGCCATCCCATACCGGACACAGGAGACATTCCCATGCAACGCAGAGACATCCTCATGAACACCACCGCCACCCTCGGCGGCGCCCTGGCCGCCGGCTGCGCCAGCGTCGCCGCCGCGCCCTCCGCGCCCTCGCCCTTCACCCTGCCCGTGCCCGCGGTGCCGATCGCCGGCAGCGGCGAGGTGTTTCCCGTGCACCGCATCTACTGCATCGGCCGCAACTACGCGGCCCATGCCCGCGAAATGGGCTCGGACCCGACGCGCGAGCCGCCGTTCTTCTTCCAGAAGCCCAACGATGCGATCCAGTTCGTGCCGCCGGGGCAGACCGTGGACCACCCCTACCCCGCCCTGACCCGCAACTACCACTACGAAGTGGAGCTGGTGGCGGCCCTGCACAGCGGCGGACGCAACATCCCGGCCGACCAGGCGCTGCAGCACGTCTTCGGCTATGCCGTGGGCCTGGACATGACGCGCCGTGACCTGCAGGGCGACATGAAGGACCAGAAAAAGCCCTGGGAGATCGGCAAGAGCTTCGACCTCTCCGCGCCCATCGGCCCGATCCACCGCGTGGCCCGCACCGGCCATTTCCCGCGGGGCGCGATCACCCTCGCGGTGAACGGCACCGTGAAGCAGAAGGCCGACCTCGACCAGATGATCTGGAGCGTGGCCGAGCAGATCGCCAAGCTCTCGGAAGCCTTCGAGCTGAAGGCCGGCGACCTGATCTACAGCGGCACGCCGGAGAACGTGGGGGCGGTGGTGAAGGGGGACGTGATGGTGGCGCACATCGACGGGCTGCCGGATCTGGCGCTGAAGGTGGTGTGAGGCGGAGCCTGCGGGGCCAATCCCATAACGGCCCGACATGCAGGCCGGAAAAGAACCTCATGGCTTGCGTTCTGTCCGCCCCTCAGACTGGGGCGGCCATGCAGCGCCGCACTTCCTTCACCATAGCCAGCCTGTTGCTGCTCAGCAGCTGGCTCTGGGTCGGCATCGAAAGATATGTAGGGGACCATGAAATCGGGAAGTCGTGGGAGCCGTTTCTCAAGTCGCGCCCCACGTTCACCCTGCTCTTCACCAACCCTGCGCAGCAGGGCCTGGACAGGGATGCCTTCGACACCCTGGACGCGGCACGGCAGCAGGCGTTCCGGGACTACTGCGCTGTCCGCTTCGGGATCGCAGATCCGCATCGGTGCGAGAAAGCCATCGAAGACCGCCGCCTGTAAGTCGCCCGTGCCAAGGTGCCCATCAGCGATCAAACGCCCTGGAGCCGGCGCCGGGCCCAGCAAAGCGCCCACCCCTCCATGGGAGAATCGAAAGTTTCGTCTTCCTGATCCTCTCCTTGGAACGGGCCCGTCCGGCCCTCAAGCCTCCCATGTCCGCCAGCCAGCCCCCCCGCGCCTTCACCCTCAGCGATTTCGATTTCTCGCTGCCCCCCGAACTCATCGCCCAGCACCCCGCGCCCGAGCGCAGCGCCTCGCGCCTGCTCGACGGCCGTGCGGAGGCACCCGTGGACCGCATCTTCCGCGAGCTGCCGGACCTGCTGCAGCCGGGCGACCTGCTGGTGTTCAACGACACGCGCGTGGTCAAGGCCCGCGTGTTCGGCGAGAAGGCCAGCGGCGGCAAGGTGGAGCTGCTGATCGAGCGCGTGCTGGTGGGCCCGCAGGGCGAAGCCGGCAACGAGGTGGTCGCGCACATGAAGGTGAGCAAGAAGCCCGCCGTGGGTGCCACGCTCCACATGGCCGGCGGCCCCGCGGGCGGCGGCTTCGGCGCGACGCTGCTGGGCCGCTGGCCCGACGAGGACGGCCCGCTGTTCCGCTTCGCGCTCTCGAGCCCCGACGGCGCGGGCCCGCATGCGCTGATGGAGCGCCACGGCCACATGCCGCTGCCGCCCTACATCGAGCGCCACCAGGAGGGCGGCGGCGATCCCGATGCGGCCGAGGACGCGGAGCGCTACCAGACGGTGTTCGCGCGCGCGCCGGGCGCGGTGGCGGCGCCCACGGCGGCGCTGCATTTCGACGAAGGGGTGCTGGCGGCGCTGGCGGCGCGCGGCGTGGAGCGCGCGAGCGTCACGCTGCACGTGGGCGCGGGCACCTTCCAGCCCGTGAAGACCGAGAGCCTGGCGGACCACCGCATGCACAGCGAATGGTACGAGGTGCCGCTGGCCACGCTCGCGGCGCTGGAGCGCTGCCGGCAGCGCGGCGGCCGCGTGGTGGCCGTGGGCACGACGACGGTGCGCACGCTCGAATCCTGGGCGCGCAGCGGGCAGGCCACGGGCGATACCGACATCTTCATCACGCCGGGCTTCGCGTTCCAGGTGGTGGATCTGCTGGTCACCAACTTCCACCTGCCCAAGAGCACGCTGATGATGCTGATCAGCGCCTTCACGGGCTACGGCCACGCGATGGATCTGTACCGGCACGCGATCGCCGAGCGCTACCGGTTCTTCAGCTACGGCGACGCGATGCTGCTGTCGCGCCGCTGACGCGGGCTCGCCGCGTTCCGGCGGCGCCCACCAATCCCCGGCGGCCGCCGACGCAGGGTGCGTCAGTCCCGGGCGTCCGGATAGCGGAACTCCGGATGGGACTCGTAGAGCCCGCGCGCCACTTCCCGATCGTCCAGCACGCCCCTGTCATCGATGTGGGAGAGATGGCGGTGCGCCCTGTTCACGACGCGGTAGGCCTCGGCGGCCGCCTCGTACGGGTCCGAATGCGGGGTGCCGGTGATCCGACCCTGGAGCACGCCCTGCTCCATGCCCAGCCGGTACCGGTCGTAATCGGTGGCCTCGCGGGCCCGTTCCAGCGACTGCCGATCCCGCGGAGGAATCAGGCTGGACGTCTCGTGCTGCAGGACACCGTCGATCCGGGAACGGTTGAGCGAGAGCGCCTGCAGGCTGCTGTCGAGCTCGTGCAGCAATGCGCTCCTGTCCGGGCTGGTGGAACGCGGCGCCTCCCGGGACTGCTGCGCCCGCTCATGCTCTTGCGCGCGCGACGCGCGGCTGCTGCTGCCGGAACCGATGAAACATCTTCTCATGGTGGGAATGTGTCGTAAGTGGGTTGGAGGGGAACGCCGGGCCGGGCTCCACGCGATGGAGCGCAGGCACCGGCATCCGCTGGTTTCCGCATTGCGGATGTGGATGCCATGGTCCGCGCGCTGCCGTTTCCGCGCAGGGCCCGTGCGAAACCCCGCGCGGCGGTGCGAAGCGTCGCCCGCTCTCCCGCCCCTCGCCCCTTCCCTCGGCTCAGTACGCGACGGCGTGCCCGTCCTTGCGTGGGTCCGATCCCGCCGCATAGGCGCCGCCGTCCAGCCGCAGCACCAGCTGGGCGCCGCCGAATGCGAAGACGCCGTTGCCCGCCTCCACCGCCACCTCGTGGCCGCGTGCGCGCAGCGCCTCGACCACGGCGGGGTCGAATGCCGGCTCCACGGCCACGCCGCGGCCGCCCGTCACGCGCCAGCGCGGCGCATCGGCGGCGGCCTGCGGGTTCTGGCCGTAGCGCAGCACGCGCAGCGCCATCTGCACATGGCCCTGCGACTGCATCGGCCCGCCCATCACACCGAAGGCCATGCGCGGCGCGCCGTCGGCGTCCATGGCGAAGGCCGGGATGATGGTGTGCGAGGGGCGCTTGCGCGGCGCCACCTCGTTCGCGTGGCCGGCCTCGGCGGTGAAGCAGTGGCCGCGGTTCTGCAGGCTGATGCCCGTGCCCGGCACCACCACGCCCGAGCCGAAGCCCATGTAGTTGGACTGGATGAAGGAAACCATCATGCCGCTCTCGTCGGCCGCGGCGAGGTACACCGTGCCGCCGGGGCGCGGCGTGCCGTGGCCGGGGTCGCCCGCGCGGGCCGGGTCGATGAGCGCGGCGCGCTCGCGCACGTAGGCGTCGGACAGCAGGTCGCGCGCGGCCACGCGCATGGCGTCCGCGTCGGCGTTGTGGCGGTACAGGTCGGCCAGCGCCAGCTTCATCGCCTCGATGCTCGCGTGTACGGTCTCCACATGGTCCACGGGCTGCGCGCCGATGCCGTGCGCGTCCAGCATGCCGAGCGCCATCAGCGCCGCGATGCCCTGGCCGTTGGGCGGGATCTCGTGGATGACCGAATCGCCGAAACGCCGGCTCACGGTGCCCACCCAGTCGGCCTGGTGGGCGGCCAGGTCCTCCTCGGTCATCGCGCCGCCGTTCGCGCGGGAATGCGCGGCCATCTGCCGCGCCAGCTCGCCCCGGTAGAAGTCTTCGCCCTCGGTGGCGGCGATGCGCTCCAGCGTGCGGGCATGGGCCTCGCTGCGGAAGATCTCGCCGGCGCGCGGCGTGCGGCCGCCGGGCATGAAGCATTCGGCGAAGCCCGGCTGCCCGCCCAGCTTGGCGGCGCCCAGCGCCCATTGCCGCGCGATGGTGGGCGATACGGCGAAGCCGCCGCGCGCGTAATCGATGGCCGGCTGCGCGAGCTGCGCGAAAGGCAGGCGGCCGAAGCGCCGCGAGAGCGCCACCCAGCCCGAGACGGCGCCCGGCACCGTGACGGCGTTCCAGCCCATTTCGGGGATGCCGCCGCGCTCGGCGAAGTAGCCGGGCGTCCAGGCCGCGGGGGCCCGCCCCGAGGCGTTCAGGCCGTGCAGTTCCTCGCCATCCCACACGATGGCGAATGCGTCGCTGCCGATGCCGCAGCCCGTCGGCTCGACCACGGTGAGCACCATCGCCGCCGCGAGGGCCGCGTCCACCGCGTTGCCGCCGGCCTGCAGCATCCGCAGCCCGGCCTGGGCGGCCAGGGGCTGCGAGGTGGACACGACGTTGCGGCCCATGACCGCGCTGCGGTGCGAGGCGTAGGGCTGGTTCCAGTCGATGGCGTGTTCGCCGCGGGGTGCTGTCATGCGTTGTCTCCTTCATGTGCGGATGGAGACGGCATTCTTGCAGGTGCGGCGCGAGGGGAAGGCCCCTGGCCGCAAAGCCCTGGCGGCCGCGTCAGCTCCGCGCCATGCGCTCCTGCAGCTGCTCCAGCACCCTGGCGTCCAGGGGCCCGCGGTGTACGCTGTCCAGGGCGTCGTTCAGCAGCTCCCAGGTACGGCCCCGGCCCCGCTGCTCCGCGTTCTTCACGTGGATGGCGTCCAGGTCGTCGAAGGCGATGCTGCGGCAGGCCTCGGCCGTGACCGGCTGCCGGGTGTGCAGGTGCACGTAGAGCGGCGGCGCGGGCTGGCCGTTCGCGAGCGGTCCCGGCCGCAGCTCCACTTCGAAGAGCGTGCCGCGCCGCCCGTCGGCGTCGCCCTGGGCGCGCAGCCGCCGCGGCGCCCCGACCCGCACGCTGCCGCCCTGCGGGTCGGAGTCCATCAGGTGCTGCAGGTGCTTGAGCCGCGGGTGCGGGTAAGTCCTGGTCCGGTCCAGTTCGAGGGCGTCGATCTGCGCATGCAGCTTCCGCAGCGGCTGGATGCGTTCCTGGTCGATCTTCCTCAGGAGTTCCTTCGCCTCCGCCCCGCCGGCCCCGCCCGCTGCACCCGGCAGCGACCGCAGCTGCTCGTGCAGGCCGGCCCAGCGGCCCGCATGGCCGAACCAGCCGTCGAGCGCCAGCCGCATCTGCCTGCCGGCTTCCAGCGGATCGCTGCCCGCGTTGCGGTAGGCCTCCAGCACCGACGTGTCCTTGCCGAGCGAGCCGCCCAACGCGATCACGTCCTCCAGCCGGGCCACGGTGGCCTCGGGGGGGCGCCGGTACGCGCCCAGGCGGTCACGCGCCAGTTGCAGCACGGCCCCGTGCGCGGGCTCCTGCGCACCGGAAGAAGACGCGGACGCAGCGCCGGAAGCGGAAGGCCGGCCGCCGCCGGGCGGGGCCTTGCGCGGACGGGAGGGGGCGGCGGCGGCCTCGGCCTGCCGGGAGGGGCGCGTCAGGGAGGCCGGGGGAGCGGGCGCGCCGGGCGCCGCGCCCCGGGCGGCAGTGCCCCGTACCTTGCGTTCCGGACTGCGCTCCGGACTGCGCGCCGCCTCCAGCCCCACGGCCACGCCGAGGTAGGTGGTGCCGTGCACGTGCCGGGCCACGGACCGCGGCAACTTATAGGCACCGAGGGCATCCTCCATCTCGCTGGCGATGCGCGCGACGGCGTGCAGGATGTACGGCGCCAGGCGCACCGTCGCGGCGGACGGATCGTCGCCCCCGTCGGCGAACTGTGCGCCCGCCACTTCCACGAAGTTGCGCGCAGCGCCCAGCAGCGCGTCCAGCTGGCCCTGCAGCTGCACCACCTTTTCCGGCGATGCGGGGGCGCGCGCATCCAGCAGCACGTCCAGCACGTCCAGCAGTTCCTCCTGGACGGCGGCGCGGGCTTTCAGTGCGCCGAGGGCGCTTTCGGCCGGCGTGGCCTTCAGTTCCGGCGCCATGCCGAGGCGCTGGATGCACAGCCGGATGCCGTCCAGGTGCCGCTCGATCCGCTTCAGCCGCATCTCGGTGAGGCTGACCACGGCCTCCCGGAGGCACTGGGCCATCCCCTCGCTGGCCTTGAGATCCGGTCTGGCACCCAGGAGCCGGATCGACGACGATGCGGCGTCCATGCAGGGCTCGAGCTGCGCCAGGGTCCCGTCCAGGCTTTTCAGGTACTCGACGAGTTCCTGGTCGAACTCCGGCGCCGTCTCCGTGCGTGCCGCCTCGGCCGCGCGCATGCGCCATTGGAGCTTGCCCCCGGCATCTTTCGCATCGAAGGTATCGATCAGCACCCCGGCGAGATCGCTGGCCAGGACCGCCTGCTTCTGCGGGAGATAGCTCCGGGCTTTCTCGCCCTGCACGCTGTGCAGCTGGTGGATGTTCAGATGGGGAATGGCCTCCAGCGCGCGCCGGGCGGCCTTCAGCGCGCCGGGCAGCATGCGCGCGGTGACGTCCTGGCTCACCTGCGGGTCGGCCATGAGTTTCTCGAACTTCTGGAAATACGTCATGGCCTCGTCGACCACCGCGCCCGCCGCCCTGTCGCTCATGGGCGGCTGCCAGTCGCGTGCCCGCACGGGAAGGGCCGCCCTCGGGGGCGAGTGCTGCGTGCCCGGCGATGGCGACG